>JAJCYO010000147.1 GCA_029262875.1 Flavobacteriales bacterium | reverse complement strand
TATGATCTTTGATAGATGGGGAGAGGTAATCCATGAATCACATGCTAAGTTTGCACCATGGAATGGTACTTACAAAGGTAAGAAAGTACAAAATGGAGTGTATGTCTGGAAATTATTCTTTACCGATATCAATGGTAAATCCCACACCAGAATAGGACATGTTACTATTGTTAGGTAATAACCTTCTCTAAAATAATTAAAAAAGCCTCCGTTTACTCCAGAGGCTTTTTTTACATACAACTATTACTGTAAAAACTTCGTCTATAACTATAATAACTTGATTAAGTTCAAAGTTGGCTTTATTCTTGATTAACATTCATATGTTAAAACTAATTTATCATTTAGATTATCAAGATAGTAAATGTTCTAATTTTGTTATATAGTAATGTCAAACAACATAAAAAATAACGATATAAGTTCTGGAAAATCTAACCTTAAAGACTTTTTCTCCATAAATGATTTGAGGGAAAAAGATTATAAAGAAATAGTGCTTTTACCCAATGAACGTTTAGCTATCAAAAATTTTGATCGCTACCGAATAGCAGAATTGAATAAACAAACCTCTGAAAGTAAATTTCATAACAAGTATATGCAACTTCAAGTAATGGCAAACTTGAGCCCTTTTGAAGAATTCCTCAAAGAAGACTACTTCTTATAATAGAAACCTAATTATTTTACTGACCGTTAATCAAATGAGGTTTAGCGTATTAATTTATTTTTTATCTTTATTCCCTAATAAAATTAACAAATTATGAAAAAAATATACTTATCGTTATTCTCTATTTTAAGCTTTAGTGCTATAATCGCTCAACCTACATTAACTCAAGCTAATTTTATGCCGACTATTGGTGATACGCAGTTATACTATGTTGCCGACACCAATTCTGTATTAGATAACACAACTGGAGCCAATGTCATTTTTAATTATAATGCATTGCGTGGCTATGGTCTAACTCAAACACAGCAATTTGTTAGTCCAGCAAGTACAGGGTATTTATCAGATTACCCTACTGCAACATTTGCGGATACAACAGTTGGTTTTCCTGGAAATATGAAATTTAATCAAGACTTCACGGACAGCTTAAATGTTATTGGATTGGTATTAGAAATTAATTCCTTTGGAAGCGTTGTTGCTAAATATGATAATGATCCAGAAAAATTTATGGTATTTCCGTTTAATTATGGTGATTCATTTTCAGATAGTTATGGAGGGCAATTTACATCCTCAGCTGCACCAATACCAACGAATGGAAATGGAACAACAACTGTAACTGCTGATGGTTGGGGAACACTAAAATTACCAATGACTCCAGATATTGATAGTGTATTAAGAGTTTCAAGAGTTGAAAACCTTTTAACTGACACGATTTTTTTACAACCTTTATTCCCAGACATTTTACCTATACCAGTTAATGCTACTCAAATTAGTTACTACAAACCAAGCATAAGTAAAAACCCTCTTTTGTCTTTTGTAACTGCTGATATTAATGGGGATACTGTTATTAGTGTCCTTTCTCAATACCCTATGTTTATGGTTGGAATAGAAGAACTTAATGAAAATGTAGCTGTTACCATTTTTCCTAATCCTGTAAATAATAATCTTACAACACTAACATTTGATTTAGAAGAAAAAGCAGCTGTAAATGTGGTTGTCTTTAATAATTTAGGTCAGAATGTAAAGGAAGTGTTTAATGGAGAATTGCAACAAGGTCAAAATAAATTAAAAGTGAAGACTTCCAATTTAAGTAGCGGATTGTACTTTGTAAACATCAGCATTGACAACAAAACCATTACTAAAAAGATGGTTATTGAGTAATCTAGAAATTTAAGAATGAATGAAAAAGGAGTTCAAATTGAACTCCTTTTTTTATACTATAGTGGTAGCTTTTTACGTTAATTCTAAAAAACACTATTATGGATCAAATTATTAATCTATTCGAAAAGTTTGAAAGCTGGTTTAACCATCATTTTGGGTGGTTTTTTGTAAACGGCCGAAAGCAAAATGAGAAACTCAAAGTTTAATGCAAATGTTTTTGGGCTCAGTAAAGAACTCAAAAGCATTAAACCCACCTTCTCGCCCAACTCCAGAATTCTTAACACCACCAAAAGGAGTTCTTAAGTCTCTCAGTAACCAACAATTTATCCAGACTATTCCTGCATGTAATTTTGAAGCCATTCGATGTGCTTTTGTCACATCTTGTGTCCAAACAGTAGAAGCCAATCCATATTTAGTACTATTAGCCATCATCAATACTTCTTCTTCTGTGTCAAAAGGCATAATAGTTACTACAGGCCCAAAAATTTCTTCCTGATTGGTTCTACAATCAAAAGATAAGCCCTCAATAATGGTTGATTCAATGTAATAACCGTCTTTAAATTCTCCTCCAACATGAACTTGGTTCCCTCCAGCTAAAACTGTCCCTCCTTCTTCTTCAGCTAACTTTACATAGGACAATACTTTTTCCATGTGAGATTGAGATACAACAGCTCCTAAATTACTTTCTTCGTCAAAAGGATTGCCCACTTTTAATTGCTTTACTTTTTCAACAAAAGCATCCTTAAATTTTTCATAAATACCACGTTGTACAAACATTCGTGAGCCGCATAAACATATTTGTCCTTGATTGGCAAAAGATGAAAGAACTGATGTCTTTAAGGCTTTGTCAAAATCACAATCATCAAAAATAATGTTCGGATTTTTACCTCCTAATTCCAAAGACAATTTTTTAAACATTGGCCCAGCAGTCCTTGCAATTTCTGCCCCTGTAACTGTTCCTCCAGTAAAAGAAATAACCGGAATATCTTCATGTTTAGTAATTGCTGCACCAACTTTATGACCTAATCCATGCACAATATTTAGCACCCCTTTTGGGAGTCCCGCCTCAATGCATAATTCAGATAATAAATAAGCAGTATAAGGAGTTACTTCTGAAGGTTTTGCCACAACGGTGTTTCCACTTGCTAAGGCCGGAGCAATTTTCCAACTGAATAAATATAATGGCAAATTCCATGGTGAGATACAACCACAAACACCTATTGGTTCTCTAAGTGTATAATTAATTGCCATATCCTCCATAGCGTGAGATTCAGATGCATAATGTAAAATACCTGTAGCATAAAAATTAAAATTAGCAGCAGCTCTTGGTATATCTACTGACTTAGCCAACTTTAATGGTTTTCCATTATCTCTTGATTCTGCTTCTGCAAAACGATCTAAATTTTTCTCAATAAGATGAGCCAATTTCTGAAGTATTCTTGCTCTTTTTTCTTTAGGAGTTTTACTCCAAGTTGGAAATGCAGCTTGTGCAGCTTTCGTTGCTATATCCACATCTTGTTCATCAGAATCAGGAATCAAAGAATATACTTTTCCTTCAGAGGGGTTATAATTATCTATATAAGTATTGGATATTGGTGCTACCATTTCTCCGTTTATGTAATTCTTAATTTTTTCCATATGTTGACATTGAATTATAAAAGTATTTATTTTAAATAAGAATCCTATAAAAATTAAAACAGTATGTTTTAACATATATAGAAAATTATATGTATTTTTGTATTCACAAATATAGATAACTATATATTATGATAGCATTAGACAAATTAGAATCAGCAGCTGAGATGCTTAAAGCAATTGCCCACCCTACTCGAATAGCTATTGTTGGAATGTTAGATTCAAATAAAAAACTAAATGTCACTGAAATTCATGAAGCATTAACTATCGAACAGGCTGTTGCCTCGCACCATCTAAGTATTCTCAAAAATAAGGGTGTTTTATTGTCTGAACGTTCAGGAAAAAATTGTTATTACTCCCTAAAGCATCAACGCTTGTCTCAAATTATTGAATGTATTGACAAATGTCAGAAATAAGTTAGATGGAGCTTTTAATCTTAGGTTACATATCAGCTATTTTAATCGGTCTCTCACTGGGTCTAATAGGTGGTGGTGGATCCATCTTAACAGTTCCTATATTGGTTTATTTATTAGGTATTGAAGCAGCAGAGACTGCTCCGGCTTATTCTTTATTCGTGGTTGGAACGGCAAGTCTAATTGGGGCGATAATTAAACATCAACAAGGGTTTGTAGATGTAAAAACTGCCATCATTTTTGGGCTTCCTGCTATTGTAGCTGTATATGCTACCAGGAGATTTTTAGTGCCGGAAATTCCTGATGAAATTTTTATAGTGGATAGTTTTATTTTTACTAAACGAATTTTTGTGATGGGGTTATTTGCTATTCTGATGATTTTAGCCTCCATTTCAATGATTAAGGGAAGAAAAGAAATTGTACAAGATGTAGAACGAAAATTCAATTATCCGTTAATTTTAATTGAGGGTGTTTTAGTTGGTATTTTAACTGGACTGGTTGGTGCTGGTGGTGGATTTATTATTATCCCTGCATTGGTTATGTTAAGTAACTTGCCCATGAAAAAAGCTATAGGTACGTCTTTGGCAATTATTGCTGCGAAATCATTACTTGGCTTTTTAGGAGATTTATCGGTTATCACAATCGACTGGAAATTGCTATTGGGGTTCACTGCCTTAGCAGTTGTCGGAATTTTTATTGGAAACCAACTCTCTCATAAAATAGACGGATCCAAACTAAAAAAAGGGTTTGGATGGTTTGTTTTAATCATGGGAATCATCATCATATTTAAAGAAACATTATAAACTATGTATGTAGAACAATTATTTACAGGATGTTTAGCCGAAATGGCTTACTATATAGAATCAAATGGGGAAGCCGCTATTATTGATCCTTTACGAGAAACGACTCCTTATACTGAATTAGCCAAAAAAAGAGATGCTAAAATCAAGTATATCTTTTTAACACATTTTCATGCTGATTTTGTTTCTGGTCATGTTGATCTCGCTAAAAAAACTGGCGCAACAATTGTTTTTGGTCCAAACGCTAAAACCGAATTTGAATTTCATTCTGGAACTGATGGAGAAGAATTTAAGATTGGTGACATCTCATTAAAATTATTACACACTCCAGGACACACGATGGAATCTTCCTCTTACCTCTTGATTGACAAAGATGGAAAAACCCCTAATATCTTTACTGGAGATGCTCTATTTATTGGGGACGTTGGAAGACCAGATTTGGCAGTAAAATCTGATGTTACACAAAATGATTTGGCAGGACATTTATTTGATTCATTGAGAAACAAAATCATGCCTTTACCAAACGACACCATTGTTTACCCCAATCATGGTGCTGGCTCTGCTTGTGGTAAAAACATGAGTAAAGAAACTTACGATACCTTAGGTCATCAAAAAGAGGTAAACTATGCGTTAAGAGCAGACATGACCAAAGAAGAATTTGTTAAAGAAGTAACAACAGGCTTAGTTCCTCCTCCTCAATATTTTCCAAAAAATGTGATGATGAATAAAGGAATAAATACAAGTTACGATAGTATTATTGAAAAAGGAATGACACCATTAACTGTAGAAGATGTTAAAACATTAGCATCAAAAAATGGCGCTTTAATCCTTGATGTTAGACCAACATCAGAATTTATAAAAGAACATATCCCCAATTCATTATTTATTGGATTAGATGGCGGGTTTGCTCCATGGGTTGGGGCTTTAATTAAAAACATTAACACCCCAATTCTTCTTATTGTTTCTGAAGGACGAGAAAATGAAGCCATTACGCGATTGTCTCGAGTAGGGTATGACAATACATTAGGATTCCTTAAGGGAGGAATTGAAGCATGGAAAAAAGCAGGGGAAGAAACAGCGTTTATCGAAAGTGTTTCTTCGGATGAATTTGCCGAAAGAATAAATACAAAAGACATTAATGTTTTAGATGTAAGAAAAAAATCAGAGTACTATTCTGAACGAATCATTCATAACAACCTTACTAATTCTTGTTTAGACAAAATGATGGATGACTATATAAATGTAGAAAACAAAGAATATTATGTCCACTGTGCTGGAGGATATCGTTCAGTAATTGCCATTTCTATTTTAAAAGCTAAAGGATATAAAAACCTTATAAACGTTGAAGGTGGTTTTGATGCAATAAAAACCCAGCATAAAATACAGACATCAGATTATGTTTGTCCAACAACGATGTTATAAATTAAACAATAAAACTATGAGTTACGAAAATGTAGATTTAAAAGAAGCAACAATAATTGATGTTAGAGAACCAGGGGAGTTTTGCATGGGATGCGTTGAAGGTTCAACAAATATCCCTTTGGGGCAGGTTCCCCATAAAATAGAAGAGTTTAAGGCTATGAAAAAGCCATTAGTATTATGTTGTGCATCTGGTAACAGAAGTGGACAAGCTGTTGATTTCTTAATTGCCAATGGAGTTGATGACATATACAATGGTGGCGGATGGAACATGGTTGAAATGAGAATGTAAAAGGAGGAAAATAATGAGTATCTTAAGAAAAGTATTTGGGCTAAGTCCAAAAGTTGACTATCACGAATTGATTGCTAATGGAGCAAGACTAATTGATGTTAGGACCCCAGCTGAATATTCAACTGGAAAACCAAAAGGTTCGACAAATATTCCATTAGACATCCTTGGAGAAAAAATTGACGAAATAAAAAAAATGAACCACCCCATTGTGCTATGCTGTGCTTCCGGAATAAGAAGTGGAAAAGCCTCTTCTATGCTTAAGAGCAAAGGTATTGAAGCATACAATGGTGGCGGATGGAATAAATTTAGGTAAAATGAAAAACTGGATTCTTAAAAAGAAAATTCCCATTATCATTACTTGTATAGGAGCTATAGCTGGTCTATTATATTGGAATTATATAGGTTGTGCATCTGGCAATTGTGGCATTACAGCAAACTGGCATACGAGTATGGCTTATGGATCATTAATGGGCTGGCTTGTTGGTGATTTTGCCACTGGAAAAACCAAAAAGAAAAACGAAGAAAATGAGAACGATTAATCAAAATATATAATTATGAAAAAACTATTTTTTATTATTCCTTTAGGACTATCTTTAACTACTATCGCTTGTTCAAACAATAATGAACAAACAGCAAAAGAAACCACTATTGAAATAACCTCAACACCTCAATCTGAATCAATCAACGAAGATGTTAACGTTGAGAAATTTGCTAAATTGGTTATGAAAGAAAATGGCCAAGTCTTAGATGTAAGAACGCCTGAAGAATGGGAAGGTGGAACAATTAAAAATGCAACTAAAATGAATTTTTTTGATGCCGATTTTAAGACTCAATTGGATAAATTGGACAAAACCAAGCCTGTTTATGTTTACTGTAAGGCTGGTGGGAGAAGCAGTAAAGCTGCTAAACAAATGAGCAAAATGGGATTTACCACCGTTTATAATTTAGTTGGAGGAATCACTGCATGGAGTGCTGCAGGAAAAGAAACAGTAAAATAATACCATTTGTTGAATAGCTGTGAAAAACAAATTTTTCACAGCTATTTTTTTATGCAACACACTCTAAAATAATACCTACTTTTGTGCTTCACTTTACGGCTAAAAAAATAAAATGAGTGACGCTATCAAACACGAATGCGGTATCGCATTAGTAAGACTTCTAAAACCATTAGATTATTATATTGAAAAGTACGGAACGGCCACTTATGGTTTAGATAAGATGTACTTGTTAATGGAAAAGCAGCACAACCGTGGACAAGATGGTGCAGGAATAGCCAACATAAAATTTGATGTTGCTCCTGGAGAAAGATACATTAGCAGGTATCGTTCTAATCATTCCCAACCTATAAAAGATATTTTTGGTAAAATAAACAGCAAATTCGAATCCGTTTATAACTATAATCCTAAACTTTTAAAAGACGCTGATTGGTTAAAGAAAAATGTCGCCTTTACCGGGGAATTGTCATTAGGTCATCTTCGTTATGGAACATTTGGAGGTAATAGCATTGAGCATTGTCACCCCTTCTTAAGACAAAATAATTGGATGACTAAAAACTTAGTGGTTGCTGGGAACTTTAACCTTACTAATGTTGATGAGTTATTCAACATCTTAGTTGAAATTGGCCAACATCCAAAACAAAAATCGGATACTGTTACCGTAATGGAAAAAATTGGTCATTTCTTAGACGAGGGAAACCAAGCCTTGTATAATAAATTTAAAGCCGAAGGCTACTCACGACAGGAAATATCAAAACTAATAGCCAAAGAATTAGACCTCCAAAAAATACTAAAAAATTCTGCTGAAGATTGGGATGGTGGCTATGCAATGGCAGGATTACTTGGTCATGGAGATGCTTTTGTATTAAGAGATCCTTCCGGAATCAGACCTGCCTTTTACTACCAAGACGATGAAGTGGTAGTGGTTACATCTGAAAGACCCGTTATACAGACAGCATTTAATGTTCCTATAGAAACCATTAAGGAAATAGACCCAGGTCATGCACTAATTATTAAGAAAAATGGAGATGTTTCCATGAAACAAGTTCGTGAACCCTATGAAAAAACTGCCTGTTCTTTTGAACGAATTTATTTTTCTCGAGGTAGTGATAAGGACATCTATAAAGAACGAAAACAGTTAGGAAGAAATGTTGTTCCTCAAGTTTTAAACTCCATAGATAATGATTTAAAAAATTCTGTTTTCTCTTTTATTCCCAATACAGCGGAAATCTCCTATTATGGAATGATGAAAGGAATGCAAGAAAAATTGAATGAAATTAAGTTGAAGAAAATTAAAGCCTTGGGCGATAATCCTGCTGATGAAGAAATTCAAAAAATACTTTCATTAAGAAACAGAATAGAAAAAATTGCCATTAAGGATGCTAAACTAAGGACCTTTATCACTCAAGATAAAAATAGGGATGATTTGGTCACTCACGTTTACGACATCACCTATGGTAGTGTTTATCCTACCGACAATTTGGTGATTATTGATGATTCTATCGTTAGAGGAACTACTCTAAAACAGAGTATTCTAAGAATATTAGACCGTCTTAACCCTAAAAAAATAGTTGTAGTTTCTTCGGCTCCACAAATTCGGTATTTAGATTGTTACGGAATTGATATGGCGAAAATGGGCGATTTTATTGCTTTTCAGGCGGCCATTGCATTATTAAAAGAACAGGGAAAAGAAAATATTATTGAAGAAACCTATCAGAAATGTAAGGCTCAAGAAAACTTACCAAAAGAAGAAATAACCAATAATGTTAAGGCAATCTATGCCCCTTTTACCGCAGATGAAATTTCCAAAAAAATCTCTCAATTATTAACGCCAGAAAACATGGCTGCTGAAGTAGATATTGTTTATCAAAGTATAGAAGGGTTACATAATGCCTGTCCTAACCACAAGGGTGACTGGTATTTTACTGGGAACTACCCTACACCAGGTGGAAATAGGATAATTAATAGGGCTTTTATTTATTACATTGAAGGGATAAATAAAAGAGCTTATTAGGATTACTCTATTTGTCACCTTTCTTACACTTTCTACATTCAAATTATTCTATATTTGAGATGCACTTTAACTAAACACGTCATTATGAGATTTTTTTTCATCCTCTTTATATTTGCATTGTATGGCTGCAGTAGTGACCCTGATGTAAATGTAACGGAAGTAGAACCAACTACTGAAGAGCCAGAAAAGGAACACAAAAGACCTATTTCTGTAGAAAACGGAAAGTTTTTTGAAATGGATGGGCAGAAATTACTGTATGGTGGAGAAGATAGTACACAGCACTTCAACATTACAGATTATACCTTAGTAGATGAACAATTTCATTATGGAATTGGAAGAGAAGTTTTTCCAGCCTTACTAAAACCTGAATTTATTTCTGTTACAGAGGCAGATACAATATGGCCTGATACTACCCGGTTTTTAGTCGCTTATTCAGGAGATGAAGTTAAAGCCTACTCTGTACATGATTTAACTAGGCACGAAGTAGTCAACGATGTGCTGGATGGCAAACCAATAATGGCGGCCTATTGCATTTTAGCAGATTTAGGTGCCATTTATGAAAGAACTTATGGTGATAAAGTATTAACTTTTGCATTGAGTGGTTACACCTATTATGATGATGATGTCTGGGGTGGATTAGATGGTTTTATACTTTGGGATAGGGAAACTGAAAGTTTGTGGTGGCCTTTAATTGATAAAGCGGTTTCTGGTCCGTTAAAAGGGGTTCATTTTTTAGAAATGGATAAAGCACATTGGGAAGATACTACTTGGAATGAAATTAAAAAATCATATCCAAATGCTATGATTCTTAAATCAGACCAGGATTTTGAAAGGCCCACATCATGGGAAAAATATCAGGATGTCTCTGATATAGTTGATCAATACTCAGAAAACTAATAAACCTCTCATCACATTTAGGTTTTAAAGAATTTTCTTCTTAGGTATATTTGTTGTATAAAATCATTTTATGCGACCATATAAATTTATACTGTTCATTCTTTCTATCTGTCTACACCTTACCTTCTTTGGTCAAAAAAATAATTTCACCCATCAAGATACACTTCGAGGAACCATAACACCAGAAAGAGCTTGGTGGGATATCACTTACTATCATTTAAGCGTTGATGTTAACATAAAAAAACAAGCACTCTCTGGAAGTAATCTTATTCAATACAAGGTCTTAGAATCACATCAAGTACTTCAAATCGAATTACAAAAACCATTAAAAATTACTAAAGTCATTCAAGAAGGGAAAAAAATGACCTATAGGCAAGATGGTTATTCTTATTTCATTCAGTTAGACAAAAAACAAAAGATAGGGGACATCAACCAACTGATTGTTTATTATGAAGGATCGCCACAAAAAAGCAAAAACCCGCCATGGAGTGGTGGCTTAACATGGAAAAAAGACACTAATGGAAACCCATGGGTAGTTACTACTTGTCAAGGAATTGGAGCAAGCATTTGGTGGCCAAATAAAGATCATGCTTACGATGAACCAGATAGCATGCTCATTAGTGTTACTGTTCCGAAAACGCTAACGGATGTATCAAATGGAAGGCTACGGAGTGTTACCAACAAAGGAAACACTAAGACTTTTAATTGGTTCGTTTCTAACCCAATTAATAATTATGGTGTAAACATGAACATTGGTGATTATGTCCATTTTAATGAGGTCTATAAGGGATTAAAAGGAGATTTGGATTGTGATTATTATGTACTCAGAGATAATTTAGAAGTAGCTAAAAAGCAGTTTCAAGAAGCACCAAGAATGTTGGCCGCTTTTGAGTATTGGTTTGGTCCTTACCCCTTTTATGAAGATGGATATAAACTGGTTGAAGTTCCTTACGCTGGAATGGAGCACCAAAGTTCCGTAACCTATGGTAACGGTTTTAAAAATGGGTACTGGGGAAGAGATGTAAGTGGGACTGGATGGGGAGATAAGTTCGATTTTATAATTGTACACGAATCTGGTCATGAATGGTTTGCGAATAACATTACACATGTTGATGTGGCAGATATGTGGATACATGAAGGTTTTACTTCTTATTCTGAAAATTTATTTTTAGATTATCATTTTGGAAATGAGGCTTGTAATGAATATGTACAAGGTATTCGTAAAAATATTGTGAATGACAAACCCATAATTGGCCCTTACAATGTGCATCAAGAAGGGTCTGGTGACATGTACTACAAAGGAGCAAATATCTTACATACACTACGCCAATTAGTGGAAGATGATAAATTGTGGAGGTCTATTTTAACAGGGCTAAACAAGGATTTTTATCATCAAACGGTCACTTCAAAACAAATAGAAGATTACCTCAGCAAAAAAACAGAAAAGGATTTATCTGCCTTTTTTAATCAATATTTAAGAACCACCAAAATTCCCAAATTAGAATACATTGAAAACGATGAAGGGCTACAATATAGGTATGTAAATGTGGTAAAAGATTTTGATATGCCCATCAGAATTTTCATTAATGAAAAAGAAAAATGGATTTTCCCAAATAATAAATGGGCTGGATTCAACTTTGAGGAAAAAGGAGTTAATTTAACGTTCGATTCCAATTTCTACGTTGAATATGAGGGGTTACCTGACGATTAAATTTATTATATTTGCTTTAACTACTAAGCAACCCCAATGTGAAGAGATTTTTTCTTGCCTTCTTTTTTTTATCATTTAGTTGCCAATATTTTTATTGTCAAAATTTTGCTGACAAAGATTATTATTTAATTGATAGCCTTGAAATTGACAAGGTCAGTGATGCTGATAAAACACTAATAGATAGCTGCCTAACTGTTTTTCACAAAGTAACACACGATACTGATAAAGTAAATGCTATCTCAAAAATAGTTGAAGTAAGCTGGGATGATAACGTATGGCCGAGATATAATATGTGGCTTTATGATTTCACACAAATTAAACTTAAAAATAGTCCTTCATTAAATGTTGCTAAAAAATTATCTGTTGGGCTTGCTTCTGCCCTTAATAATATTGGGTACTTCCAGAGCAGCAATGGTAACATTCCAGAAGCATTAAAATATTATAAGAGAAGTTTAAAAATCCAAGAAAAAGTGGGTGACCGAGACGGTGTTGCTACTTCTTTAAATAACATTGGATCAATATACAATAGACAAGGAGACGTTGCAAATGCCTTAGAATATTATCATAAAAGTCTGAAAATCTACGGGGAATTAGATAATAAAAATGGTATGGCTCAAACATTAAACAACATTGGACATATTTACCATAACCAAGGTGATCCGAACTTAGCGTTAGAATACTATCATAAAGGATTAAAAATTTATGAGCGTTTAGACAACAAACGTAGTGCTGCAACACTACTAAATAGTATTGGTTTTGCTTATTTCAAAAAAGAGAATATTCCAAAGGCCTTAGAATATTACAATAGATCATTAGACATTCGAAATGAAATTGGAGATAAAAGAGGCATTGCCACCTCCTATAATAACCTTGCAGCGGCTTATGAAAACCAATTGGATGACAAAGCGACCATAGAATACTATCATAAGAGTTTAGAAATTTACAAAGAAATGAACCATAAGCTGGGTTTATCAACCACCTTAAATAATATTGGAAGAATTCATTTTAACAAAGGAGAATTAGTGAAATCTAAAGAATTTACTAACCGTAGTATGGTGTTGGCAAATGAAATTGGATCTCCTGATAACATTCAAAGAGCTGCCTCATTACTTAGTTCTATTTATGAAAAAGAAGGGAATGGGCTAAAAGCATTAAAGATGCACAAGCTTTATATTACCATGCGAGATAGCATTAATAATGAAAGTACTCAAAAGGCAACCATTAGGCAACAAGCAAAATATGAATATGAAAAAGATAAAGTTATTGATGACGCTGAGCGGGATAAGTTAATTGCTGTTGAGCAAAAAGAAAAAGAAAAACAGAAAATCATTTCTTTCGCAACTGCTGGGGGATTAGTTTTAGTTATCGTATTCTTATTCTTTGTTTTTAATAGGTTGAAAATCACGAAGAAACAGAAGGTGGTAATAGAAGAGCAAACCAAAGAAATAGTTGATTCCATTACTTATGCAAAACGAATACAAGAAGCTATCTTACCTACCAATGAATTTGTTAAAAATTGTTTGCCCGAGAGCTTCATCTTTTACAAACCAAAAGACATTGTTGCAGGTGATTTTTATTGGGTAGATAAAAAAGAAGAACAGATTCTTTTTGCTGCTGCAGATTGCACAGGTCATGGAGTGCCTGGAGCCATGGTAAGTGTTGTTTGTCACAACGCCATGGACCGCGCAATGAGGGAGTACAATTTAATTACTCCGGGAGAAATTTTAGATAAGACACGTGAAATTGTTATTGAACAACTAAACAAGGCTAAGACTATCCATACTGAAACAGTTGATAATATCAGAGACGGAATGGATATCGCGCTTTGTGCATTGAATACAAAAACAAATGAGTTAAGTTATGCTGGAGCCTATAATCCATTATGGATATTAAGAAGCAATGGTGATGAAATAGAAGAGGTGAAAGCTACGAGGCAATCCATTGGTAAGGTAGATCATCCAAGGCCTTTCGAAACACACCAGGTTAGCTTAAAAAAAGGTGACCGTATTTATATATTTTCTGATGGCTTTGCAGATCAATTTGGCGGACAGAATGGAAAAAAAATGATGTATAAACCTTTTAAGAAATTGTTGATTTCAATGAAAAACGAATCAATGGAAAATCAATTAAAAACAATCAACAATCACTTCGAAAAATGGAAAGGAAGTTTAGAGCAAATTGATGATGTTTGTGTAATGGGAATAGAAATTTAGATCTCCCAAGTCACCCCGCTATTCATCAACTCATCTACAGAATTAAACTTAGCATTTGTCTTTTCCTCAGCAATCTGATTCCAAACATTTTCATCAAAAGAAGCTCCCTTCACTTGTCTAATAATTCCAAATGCTACCGGAAATTCTGGAATAGCCATACTAATCAACATATTGTGTAAAGTGTTATCCTCACAATAAGCATCATGCACTAAGATATCAGCTTCAGTAATTCCATTTTCACCAATGGTAACCACTTCTAATTTAAGTCCATTTAAGATGATTCCTTTGTTTTGATCAGCACCAAAAATCATTGGCTCTCCATGTTTCAACCACAGTTGTTTATCTAATTTTACATCTTTAGCAGTAACATTTGCAAATACTTTATCATTAAAAATGATGCAGTTTTGTAAAATTTCTATGAGTGAGGTCCCTTTGTGTTTTTCAGATTCTATCATCACCTCAGACATCCTTTTTGGATCAATATCGATAACCCGTGCAAAGAAATTTGCCTCAGCTCCTAAAGCCAACTTCCCAGGGTTAAAACTCCTATCTACTGTTCCTTGCGGGGAAGATTTGGTTTTAATTCCAGTTTGTGATGTTGGCGAAAATTGCCCCTTTGTTAGTCCATAAATTTCATTGTTAAACAACAAAATATTAATATCAATATTTCTTCTTAACACATGAATGTAGTGATTTCCACCTATTGCCAAGGCATCACCATCACCTGTAACTTGCCAAACGCTTAAGTTTGGGTTAGCCAACTTCACCCCTGTTGCAAAAGCCGGAGCTCTACCATGTATGGTATGAAACCCATAAGTATTCATATAGTATGGAAAACGAGATGAACAACCGATTCCGGAAATAAATACAATATCTTCCTTTTCTTTACCAATTACTGGCATTACTTTTTGAACGGATTTTAAAATTGCATAATCTCCACAACCTGGACACCACCGTACATCTTGATCAGTCTCAAAATCTCTAAACGTTAACTCCTCTTTCACTAAGTGTTCCATAATTACGCTTCAATTAAGTTGTTAAACTCTTGCATTAATTGACCTTTAGAAAAAGGTAGCCCTTGTATTTTATTGTATTGTAAATAATCAAACTGAGGCAATTCGCTTTGCAATAATTTTACAAACTGACCATTATTCAATTCACACACTACAATTTTTTTAAACTTGGCAAATACTTCTGCTGTATTTTTTGGTAAAGGATTAATAAAATTAAAATGAGCATGAGCGATAGATTTCTCTTCCGTTAGCATAGAACTTACCGCTGTATGTAAACCTCCATAAGTTCCACCCCAACCAACTACTAATAAATCAGCATTTTCATCTCCATTAAATTCTAACTCAGGTATAAAATTAGCAACGCGAGCTACTTTTTCAGCTCTCACCTTAACCATCTCTTCATGATTATTAGGATCATAAGAAACGTTCCCTGTTATAGCTTGTTTTTCTAATCCTCCAATTCTATGCTCTAACCCTTTCGTTCCAGGTTTTGCCCAAGTTCTATTTAACTTATCCTCAGATCTAACATACGGACTCCAATCAGCATCACCTTCTTCAGCAAAAGCAGGGTTTATATCTGGCATTGTTGCAGTACTTTTTATTTTCCATGGTTCAGCACCATTTGCAATAAAACCATCCGATAACAGAATTACAGGAGTCATGTGCTCTACAGCAAGTTTCGCAGCCATATAAGCAAAATCAAAACAATTAGAAGGTGTACTTGCAGCAATTACAATTACTGGGCTCTCCCCATTTCTGCCATAAACTGATTGTAACAAATCTGATTGTTCTGTCTTAGTTGGTAAACCTGTTGAAGGGCCTCCTCTTTGCACATCAATAACTACTATTGGTAATTCGGTCATCATCGCTAAACCAATTGCCTCGCCTTTTAAAGCCAGTCCTGGTCCTGATGTTGAAGTAACAGCCAAGCTCCCAGCAAAACTTGCTCCGATTGCAGCACAAATACCTGCAATTTCATCTTCTGCCTGAAGCGTAACAATGTTGAAATTTTTATACTTTGATAATTCGTGTAAAATATCTGAGGCTGGAGTTATAGGATAAGTCCCTAAAAAGATATTTAAATCTGCTCGCTCTGCAGCAGCCATTAAACCCCATGCCGTAGCTTCATTCCCCATTATACTTCTATACTTTCCAGCAGGTAAGGATGCGGCCTTTACTTTGTATGATGAGGGTAATAATTCTACTGTTAAAGCATAATTATAACCTGCTTTTAAAGCTTGTTTATTTGCTTTGGCAATTTCTGGAACCTTACCAAACTTCACATCTAAATAGTCTTCAGTTACTTTTAGTGGTCTACTAAACAACCAATAAACAATTCCTAAAGCAAACATATTCTTACTTCTCGATCTAAACTTATTTTCTATCTCACAATCTGCAACACTTTCCTTAGTTAATTTTGTAATTGGGGCCTCAATTACATTATAACCGGCTAAAGTCTCATCCTCTAAAGGGTTTGATTTATAACCTGCTTTTTCAAAATCTTTAATTTTAAAATTATCACTATCAACAATAATAGTTCCTCTATCTTTAATCCAATCTATATTTGCTAACAGTGCTGCCGGATTCATCGCAATTAAAATATCTGCTTCATCTCCAGGAGAAAAAACTCGATTACTTCCAAATTGAATTTTAAAGCCACTAACTCCAGCAACAGTTCCTTGTGGAGCTCGAATTTCAGCCGGAAAGTCAGGGAAAGTAGCCAAATCATTACCAATAAAGGCGGTTGTATTGCTAAATTGAGTCCCTGTAAGTTGCATCCCATCACCAGAATCTCCAGCAAATTTGATGACAACTTGGTCTATATCTTCAACTTTTTTTGACATTAAAAATTTTTACACAAAAGTATGATAATAATCATGTTTTCCATTTAAACAATAGGGATATTTATTACTTTTGTCTACAATAATTTCAAAGCAGAAAGATGGACAAACACTCATATTTGAGTAATGCTGATGGGGAAGTCATTGAAGAGTACTATCAGCGGTATCTGAATAACCCTCAAGATGTAGGAGAAGGGTGGCAAAAATTTTTTGAAGGGTTTGAATTTGCCAAAAACAATTACGATACTGAAGCCCCTGAGGGATTTGACAAGGAATTTAAAGTTATTGACCTAATTAATGGTTACCGCTCTCGTGGTCATTTATTTACCAAAACCAACCCAGTAAGAACAAGAAGGCAATATTCCCCTTCATTAGATATAGAGAATTATGGCTTAGAAAAAGCAGATTTAGAGACTACTTTTCAAGCTGGAAATGAAGTTGGAATTGGGTCTGCAAAGCTTAAAGACATTATTTCTCATTTAGAAGAAACCTACTGCCAATCTATTGGAATAGAGTATACATACATTCGAAAACCAGAAGAGGTTGCTTGGATTAAAGAAAAAATAGAACTTAAAAACAGAGCCATATTTAATGCTGAAGAAAAAAAACACATCCTTCATAAATTAAATCAAGCTGTTGTTTTTGAACAATTTTTGCACAAAAAATTTGTTGGTCAAAAACGGTTTTCTTTGGAAGGAAATGAAGCGTTGATTCCTGCTTTAGACGCTGTAGTTGAAAAAGGTTCTGAATTTGGGATTAAAGAATTTATTGTTGGAATGGCCCATAGAGGGAGGCTAAATGTTTTGGCTAATATTTTTAATAAGACTTATTCTGCAATCTTTAGCGAATTTGAAGGAAAAGAATATGAGGACAATATTTTTGATGGTGATGTAAAATATCATTTAGGGTATTCTTGTGATGTTGTTGCTGATAATGGAAATAAAGTTCATATGACTTTATCTCCAAACCCTTCTCATCTCGAAACTGTTGCTCCAGTAGTTGAAGGTATCACTCGTTCTAAAATAGATACCTACTTAAAGGATCATAATAAAATTGTCCCTATAATTATCCATGGTGATGCTGCTGTCTCTGGACAGGGTGTGGCATATGAAGTTGCTCAAATGGCTCAATTGGATGGCTATAAAGTTGGGGGAACATTACACATTGTAGTAAATAATCAAATTGGTTTTACTACTAACTATTTGGACGGAAGGTCCAGTACATACTGTACCGATGTAGCAAAAGTAACATTATGCCCTGTTTTTCACGTAAATGGAGATGATGTTGAAGCTGTTATTCAAACAGTTAAATTGGCATTAGAATATCGTCAAGAATTTAATAAAGATGTGTACATCGATATTTTGGGGTACAGAAAGTATGGGCACAATGAAGGGGATGAGCCGCGCTTTACTCAACCACTATTATACAAAGCAATTGGGAAACATGCTAACCCGAGAGATATTTATTTAGATAAACTAATAAATGAAGGAATTGTAAGTAAATCTGAAGAAAAAGTGTTGGAGCAAAACTTTAGCAACGTCCTTCAAGAAAGATTAGATGAAGCTAAAGAAATTGAAAAAGCCTCTGTTACTCAATTTTTAAAAAGAACTTGGGAAGGTATAAAATATAGCGACAGAGAAAGCTTCGATGATTCTCCAAATACTGGATATGATAAAAAGAAACTAATTGAAATAGGAAAAAAAATAAGCACCTTACCTTCTGATAAAAAATTCATTAAAAAAACTACTCGATTATTTGAGAATCGTTTAAAACAACTTGTAGATGGGACTGAATTGAGTTGGGATGCTGGTGAATTATTGGCTTATGGCTCTTTGTTGGAGGAAGGTTATCCTATTCGATTCACCGGACAAGATGTTGAAAGAGGAACTTTTTCCCATCGACATGCTGTGGTTAAAGTAGAAGATTCTGAAGAAGAATATACTCCGCTAAATAATATTTCAAAAGACCAAGCCCCACTTCATATTTATAATTCTCTGCTCTCAGAATATGGTGTCTTGGGGTTTGAATACGGGTACGGAATGGCAACCCCAAATGGATTAACGATATGGGAAGCACAATTTGGAGATTTTAACAATGGTGCGCAAATAGTAATTGATCAATTTTTAAGTGCTGCAGAAGATAAATGGAAAACTCAAAATGGTTTAGTAATGCTACTTCCTCATGGCTATGAAGGGCAAGGAGCTGAACATTCCAGTGGAAGAATGGAACGGTTTTTACAATTGTGTGCAGACAATAATTTACAAGTTGCCAATTGTTCTACTCCAGCAAATTTTTTCCATATCTTAAGAAGGCAATTAAAGTGGGATTTTAGAAAACCTTTAATTGTATTTACACCTAAAAGTTTATTACGACTTCCTAAGTGTGTTTCTAATATAGATGAAATGGCTACTGGAAATTTTCAAGAAATAATCGATGACAATACTAAAGCGGAAATGGTAGATACCCTTGTTTTTTGTACTGGTAAATTTTATTACGACTTATTGGCAAAAAGAGAAGAAATAGGAGGAGTAAATAATATTGCTTTAGTGAGAATAGAACAACTATACCCATTACCAAAAACACAACTAAAAAAGATTTTAGAAAAATATAAGAATGCTAAAAAGCACATTTGGGCGCAGGAGGAACCAAAGAACATGGGGGCTTGGTCAAGTATGCAACGTCATTTTACTTTTGTAGACTTGGAGTTAATTTCGTTAAGAGCAAGTGGATCTCCAGCAACAGGGTCGTCAAAAGCGCATGCGGTAAGACAAGCTGCCATTATAAATAAAGTATTTGAAAACGCATTAGTTACAAAACAATAAAGAAAAGCTATGGCTTTAGAAATGAAAGTTCCCTCTCCGGGAGAATCAATAACAGAAGTAGAGATTGCACAGTGGCTGGTAGAAGATGGTGACTATGTAGAAAAAGATCAGGCTATTGCGGAAGTAGATTCTGATAAAGCAACATTGGAGCTGCCTGCCGAAGAAGCAGGAATTATTACTTTAAAAGCTGAAGAAGGTGATGCTGTTCAAGTTGGCGGAGTAGTTTGTTTAATTGACACTGATGCCGAAAAACCTGCTGATTTTGAATCAAAAACTGAGGCGGTAAGCCAGCCAGATGCTGCCGTGCCAAACCCAGGGCCTGCGAAAGCAACCGTTGACAAAAACGTTAAAGCAACTCCTGTTGCAAAAGAAATGATTGCTGCTAATGCTATTAACCCATCTGATATTAAGGGAAGTGGTAGTAATGGAAAAATTACAAAAAAAGACATTGGTCTTTATTTAAACGGTGCTGAAGGGAAACAAGGAGAAAGGAAAAAGATGAGTATGCTACGAAGAAAAGTAGCAAAACGATTAGTAGCTGTTAAGAACGAAACAGCCATGCTAACTACTTTTAATGAAGTTGACATGAAACCTATCATGGATATTAGAGCCGTTTATAAAGAAGCTTTTAAAGAAAAACACGGTGTAGGATTGGGGTTTATGTCATTTTTCACTAAAGCTGTTACCAATGGTTTAAAAGAATTTCCTGCAGTAAATTCTATGATTGATGGAGATTATATGGTCAGTTACGACTTTGCAGATATCGGTATTGCCGTAAGCTCTCCTAAAGGTTTAATGGTTCCTGTTGTAAGAGAAGCTCAAGAGATGTCCTTAGTGGAAATTGAAACAGAAATCAAAAGATTAGCAATTAAAGCGCGAGATGGGAAAATAGACCTTTCAGATATGGAGGGTGGAACATTTACCATTACCAATGGAGGTGTTTTCGGCTCTATGCTAAGTACTCCTATCATTAACCCTCCTCAAAGTGCTATTTTAGGGATGCACAATATCGTTGAACGACCAGTTGCCATTGATGGAAAAGTAGAGATTAGACCAATTATGTATGTTGCCCTATCTTATGATCATAGAATTATTGATGGTAGTGAGTCTGTTAGCTTCTTAAAAATGGTAAAAGAACAGTTAGAAAATCCTAAGGAACTCATATTACAAGCTATGGCAGCTAATGATGTTTTCGATGATTTAAAGGCTTAATTCACCACCAAATCTGTAGTAGTAATAACATTGCTTAAATGAAATGCTCTATCTTTAAGTGTAATTTCATACCTAAAAGTATCCGCAGCAAAATTATACAGTAAATCTATTTCTGTTTCTCCTTCTAATTCTCTTCCTGATTCGTTTTCCAAAAAAGGAAGCCTTAAATGTAATTCTGTTGTATCAAATTTTGCTTCTGTTGTATTCCATGTAATAACTGGAGATTTTAATACCCATGCTCCATTTACTTTTTCGTAGTAATCTATAAACACATTAAATTCTTGTTCACCAGTGCTTTCATTTTGTTTTAGCCCTAAGTCACCGTCTCCATCAAAGAATTCGAAACGAACAATACTAAATGATTTATCAGCAGATAATTGAGCATCTATAAAAGTAATAACAGGTGGAACCGGTTCAACATCGTCCTTTTTACATCCCAATGAAAGAACTATCGTAAATAATATGGCTAATTTTACTAACTGTTTCATGTATATTACATTTTAAAATTACGAATTATTTTGTTGAACCTTAAAAATCGAATCTTCGACATTCAAACTGAACAAGAGTTTAACGAAATTTCTCTCGAAATATTCAATTACCAATATTCCAACAACGCGGTTTACAATGAGTTTTGCCAACTTTTAAAAGTCAACCCTACGGAAATAACAACCCCCTATGAAATTCCATTTTTACCCATCGAATTTTTCAAAACACATGCAGTTAAAACTGGTCATTTTGAAGAAGAGCAAATCTTTTTAAGCAGTGGAACAACAGGCCAGAGTCAAAGTAAACATTATGTGAAAGATCTTAACCTTTATGAAACAAGCTTTCAAAATGCTTTCAAAACATTTTACGGTAACATTGAAGACTACTGTATTTTAGCATTACTGCCATCTTATATGGAAAGAAAGGGGTCATCCTTAATTTATATGGCAACTGATTTAATTGAAAAAAGCAAGCACCCTGAAAGTGGGTTTTTTCTCGAAAATTGGTCAAAAATGATCGAAATTGCACAAAAAGTGACCAAAAATGGTCAAAAAGTGCTCATAATTGGTGTTTCTTTCGCATTATTAGATTTGGCCGAAACGGCACAAATTGACTTAAATAATGTCATTATTATGGAAACGGGAGGAATGAAAGGAAGAAGAAAAGAATTGACCCGAAACGAGCTACACAAAATCTATAAAGAAAATTTCAATGTAACTGAAATTCATTCTGAATATGGAATGACAGAATTACTATCTCAAGCTTATTCAAAAGGAAATGGGATTTTTAAAACTCCAAACTGGATGAACGTTTTAATACGCGACATTAATGATCCTTTTAGTATGATTGAACACCATAAAACGGGAGGAATTAATGTAATCGATATGACCAATATTGATTCTTGTTGTTTTATCGCTACGCAAGATTTAGGCAAGAAAATCAGTGATAATGAGTTCGAAGTTTTGGGCAGATTTGACAACAGTGATTTACGCGGATGTAATTTGTTAATTAGTTAAGAAAAATTAATAGTTTTGTTTGGAACAATTTTTGATAAATAGAAGTTTTTAAAACTATACAATATGAAATCAACATTTTTAAATAAAACATTAATCATTTTTGGCTTAGGTATAATTACAATCTTAAGTGGTTGTCAAAGTACTACGCCTTTTACAAACACAGCAAGAAAACAATATAATTTAGATGAGGCTAAATTGAAAAAAATGCAATTTTATGTTTCAAGTGATATTACTTTACAACGTGGTGAAAGAGGTGAAAACTCACAAGAATTAGATGATGAAGGGAAGTTAGTAGTATCAAGTTCTGCCACAACAGACAACATTCTGGTAGATGGAAAAACTCCTGGTGTTTGTGTTAAAGTATTAGAGGGAAATAAATTAGCCATTAGCTTTTTTGAATCTGATGACCAATATTTGGTTTTTGGAGACCCAAACAATAGAGGTAGATACAATTTGATGGGTGCTGAATGGAAAAGTGGAAAAGGAAAAATCAACTTTGGTGGAAAAGTGTACTACATTATGCCAGGAGGCGCAAGTGCTTACTTGAAGTTTGAATTGAAAAAAGTAAAAGATTACAAGACCACAAGTAAAAAAGCAAAAGGAAGAACAATAAAATAACTTGAATATATATTTATTAAAAAGGAGGTATATTATACCTCCTTTTTTAATGGCTAAAATTTAAACATGGAAGTACAATTAAAAGAAACGGTAGATTATCTTAAAAATGAAGGTGTGGAAAATCCTTTAGTTGGAATTGTTTTGGGAACAGGTTTAGGAGGATTGGTTTCAGAAATTGAGATTATCAAAGAAATTGATTATGATAGTATTCCTCACTTTCCTATCTCAACAGTGGAATCACACCATGGGAAATTAATTTACGGAACCATTCGCAACAAAAAAGTATTGGTAATGCAAGGTCGATTTCATTATTATGAAGGATATGACATGAAGGAAATAACGTTTCCTATTCGAGTAATGAAACTAATTGGTGTACAAAACCTATTAATCTCTAATGCTGCTGGCGCCATAAATTTAGCCTATAAAAAAAGTTCTTTAATGCTAATCACGGACCATATTAATTTATACCCAGATAATCCTCTTATTGGTAAAAACCTTGACAATTTTGGCCCACGATTTCCAGATATGAGTTCGGCTTATTCTAAAAAGCTAAATGCTGCACTAAGAGAAATCGCTGCTGAAAAAAGCATCCATTTACACGAAGGTGTTTATGTTCCTGTTTCTGGCCCCAATTTAGAAACTAAAGCCGAATACAGAATGATCCGAAAGTTAGGTGGAGATGCGGTTGGGATGAGTACGGTACCAGAAGTAATTGTTGCCAATCATATGGGGCTTCCCTGTTGTGCCATTTCTGTGCTAACAGATGAGTGTGATCCAGAAAATTTAGCTCCTGTTGACATTGCAGATATATTGGCTGCAGCTGCTGTTGCCGAACCTCAGCTTACTATGCTTTATACTGAGTTAATTCACAGCCTAAATTAAGCCTCAAGAAGTTTTTCCAAATAATGGTATTTTATGCCGTAATCCTCTTTTAGGGATGAAACTTTTTCTGAAATAAATTCCTTATTGGCTTTTTTGCTCGATTTTTCTCCCACTAACATTACATTTTTACGTGTATGTTCATTAGAAATAAACTCAAACACTTTCGTATTGTATTGGTGTTTCTCTAAAATCAATGCACGAATGGTATCAGTTACCATTTCGTATTGACGCTCTTTAAAAATACCATATTTTAAAATTGGACTTTCTTGCGCTTCCCCTTTTAACTGTTGTCTAATTTGCTTGTGACAACAAGGAGCCGTAATAATTAATTTAGCGTTAGCTGTTATCGCCTTACTTAATGCATCATCAGTAGCAGTATCACAAGCATGTAAAGCAATTAAAATGTCAATTTTTTTAGTGGTATAGTCTTGAATGGTATTGCACTCAAAATGTAACTTTTCAAACCCACAATCTTGCGCTGTTTTATTGCAAAAATCTACTAACTCTTTTCGTTGTTCAATACCCGTTACCTTAACCTCCATCTTTCTTTGGTTCACCAAATAATCATACAATGCAAAAGTTAAGTACCCTTTTCCAGAACCCATATCTACAATATTTGCAGACTTAGACAAATCATTATTTTTAATCAGGTTTTCTATAATCTCTAAATATTTATTGATTTGTCTAAACTTATCTGCCATCTTAGGGATTACTACTCCTTTCTCGTCTGTAATCCCCAGCAAATTAAGGTATTTACCCAGCTCAGCCCTTTTCTTTTTAGGGTTGTCGTGTGTTTCTGGGGGCTTATTTTTAAAACTCGGAGAAGCAAGCCTTGTCGACACTTTTCCCTTTTTAGAAAACTGAATGGTGAAATCCTCTTCCAGTGTAAACAAAATTGCTATTCTGAACTTTTGATTGAGCAATTCTGACAATACTGCTTTGGTTTCTTCTAACGTATAGTTTTTAACCTGATCATTGGTTTGATAGTGGTAGGTAAAAGAAAAAATAGGTTCGTCCTTTAGCGTAATTAACCGAATGTAAACATTGTGTAGTCCATCGCTTTTATAAGCTGGTTTACTCAGTGTAATTTTTACAAAGGTATTATCGTTATAGCTCTTGTCTAATTTCTCAAAAAAAGGAAGCAGGTTCTTCATCAATTATTTCTTTAACAACTCGTAAGTTGCTGGAAAAGAATTATTGACGCTTAGTATGTATACTTGTTTATCACCGACTTTAATCTTCTCCATATCCTTAATATTTCCCCAGGCAAAAAACCCAGATTCATCAGGTCGCAAAGATACAAAATTACCTTTTCCATCACCTATCAAACAAACACCTCTTCCTGCATCATATCTTACAGTTTCAATTTCTGCACCATACATGTTTCCTGCCATTACGATATCTAAATTTCCATCCCCATTAATGTCATCAATAATGATAGAATTATTGGGTGAAAGTTGAGCTCCATATGGCAAATGGTTTTGTTTAAAAATCCCTTTTCCATCATTTATAAATATAGAAGAATACAGGTCTTTTACTTCAAGATGAAGGGCTTTTTCCAAATCATCTCCATATATGTTTTCCATATCGGCCTCAGCGAACTCTTTAAACGTTGGAAATTTTTCCTTAATAAATGGCATTTGCTGGGAAGTACATTCTTTTCCTCTAACAGGGTAATGAATATCTCCTTCATATTTACTTAATACGATATCATAAGTTCCATTCTTATCAAAATCATTGCAATAGATATTAAATGGTTTTTCAATGCTTCCTTTAAACTTAGAGTTTTTGCCCATATTTCCGGCAACTAAATCTACGTCTCCATCATTATCAATATCACTAACAGCTAAACTATACCATAGTCCTTCAGTATTTTCAAGTGTTTCTTTTGTGTATTTCCCGCCTTCATTTTTAAAAATGGTTAGAGGCATCCATTCTCCAACCATTACTAAATCAACATCTTTGTCATTATCTACATCAACAAATTCAGCGCCTGTTACCATTCCCACTTCCATTAAATCTGCTGAAAAACCCTCAGTCACATCTGAAAATATTCCACTCTTATTTTCTAAAATATAACTTCTTGATGCAAATGGATATTTTCCAGGAGTTAATCTGCCTCCTACAAACAAATCTAAGTCTCCATCACTATCAATATCATATGGTTTCACAACTTTAGTACTACTTATCATTTTGGGTAGTGAATTTGATTTAGTAAAATTCCCTTTCCCATCATTTAAGTACAACCTATCTTGTAATGATTTATCATTAACTTCACAATCATTCCCTCCACTCGCAACATACAAGTCCATGTCTCCATCTCCATCACAATCAAAAAATTCAGCACCAACATCTTCACAGTTAATATCTGCATTAAAAGGTGTTGGGTATGGACTAAATGTATTATCTGGATTTTGAATAATCAACTGCCCTAAACTACCTTTTGCTCCTCCAAAAAAAGCATCATCCAAACCATCTCCATTTATATCTGCTACCGCAATACAAGGCCCTAATCGTGAAAGCATATGAGGCAGTAATATTTCACGGTCAAAATCATTGAAATCATTTTCTTGATGCTTAACAGGAATCTTTATACTTTTTACAGCAAAGGCAAATAGAGGATCTGTCTCCTTTTTGGATAATTTACCAGCTTTAGCACCTTTAATATTGATGGTAACTAATTGATTTGCCTCAACATTTTCTTGAACAGATATTTTTTGATTTGGCCATCTCACTTCAATTTTTTGAATTTTCTCAGATTGTCCAATACCAAAATTCAATACATAGTCTACAGATGATTGGTAGCCTCTGGTTGGAAATAGCTCTTGAACCTGCTCCCCATTTTCAGTTGTTATCTTAACTCTAGCTCCTACTGCAAAAAGATTTTTCCCTTCTCCTTCTAATTTAACACTCAGATAATTATTGTTCTTATTGTTCGTGTTGATGTAAACAGAAGCTACTCTATCAATATTATTGATAACTAAATCCAAATCTCCATCATTGTCTAAATCTCCATAAGCGATTCCATTAGAATTTATCGCTTCATCAATTCCCCAGTCTTCCGTAGTATTTTTAAAAGTTAAGTCCTTATTATTCTGAAATAAATAGTTGCTAATTTTTGTTTCCGGCATAAATTGATATGCTTCTGTTACGGTTAATTGAGCTCCCTTCTCTTTAGACTGTTCTTCTAAAGTTGACATGATATCTCTATCTTTCATGTCTCTTCTATAACCATTGGTTATGGCAATGTCTTTATAACCATCATGGTCTAAATCGGCTAATAAAGCACCCCAACTCCAATCTGTTTTAGCAATCCCAGCCATTTGGCCAATTTCACTAAACGTGGTATTCCCATTATTTAATTGCAATGTATTAACCATGTATTGGTAGTGGTTTCCACTTTTAACCAATCCCCAAAATTTATCTGAAGACATGCTTTTCATATTTCTTTTAGAACGAACATGGCTTGCAAAAGCCATATCCATCTCAATAATATCAAGGTAGCCATCATTATTAAAATCTGCTATATCAGTTCCCATTCCAAAATTAGAAATGTGCTTTGTTCTACTCGCAACCTCCTCTCTAAACTGCCCCTTGTAATTCATAAACATGTAATCTCGTTCTTCATAATCATTTGCCACATACACATCTGGGTAACCATCATCGTTTAAATCTCCAACACTTAATCCTAAGCCATATGCATGATTATTTATTCCAACTTTTACAGATGAATTGACAAATTTTTCTCCTGTATTTTCATAGAAATGGTCTGATTTGTTACTATTTGTTTCGAATAATAATTGGGCTTCCTTCCCATCCAAGCTAAAAAACCCATCAGGAAAATTCATAACATAAACATCCAGGTCTCCATCCAAATCAAAATCAAAAAAGGAAGCCTGTGTTGTCAAACTCGTGTCAGCTAAACCCAATTCAGCTGCTTGTTCTGTAAATGTTAAATCACCATTATTAACATAAAGTAGGTTAGCTTTTTGTGCTGATGTTTTATTTACCCCAGCTCTACATACATAAATATCTAAATATCCATCGCCATTGACATCTGCCATGGTAACACCTGTATTCCATCCGTCATCAAATAATTTAATAGCAGATGAGGTAATGTCTTCAAACTCCAAGTTGCCTTTATTCAAGTACAATTTGTCACCGTCCATATTCCCAGTAAAATAAATATCTGCTAAGCCATCATTATTAATATCTCCAATGGCAACTCCTCCTCCATTGTAATAATATTCATAAGTGAACCAATTGTCAATATCACTTTCTCTAATGTTATTAGCAAATGTGATATTAGATTCTTTGGGTTGTAGAGAAGTAAATAAGTGTTCTTTATTTTCTTCGACAAGGCTTGATTTATCCCCACACGCATATAGCAATGTTGTGATAAACATTAAAAGTAAAATCCGCATAGTTAGTGTTCTAGTAGTTAGTCTAGAATCACAAATTTAGTTATTATTTAATACTTAGCAATGATCTTAATCACCCACTCTAATAATATAAGTTATAGGTTTATATTTTGTATTATTGTTTATCTGAAATGATCAGCTTTAATCCCATATCAAAAGAGAACATTCATGCCGCTTTAGACATATACAACTGGTATGTACTCAACTCTACTGCTACTTTTCATTTGGAAGCTGTTCCCCAAGAAGAATTAGAACGAATGGTTTCTGTAGGCCATGTAAAATACCAATCGTTTAACATTGAATTTAACAATGAAGTTTGCGGATTTTGTTACCTATCTCAGTTCAGGTATAAAGAAGCTTATGATAAATCTGCGGAAATAACGTTGTACTTAAAACAAGGAGTGTTAGGGAAAGGAATCG
Source organism: Flavobacteriales bacterium (assembly GCA_029262875.1). Taxonomy (GTDB): domain Bacteria; phylum Bacteroidota; class Bacteroidia; order Flavobacteriales_E; family Vicingaceae. The sequence goes on along the minus strand of JAJCYO010000147.1, from coordinate 44,685 downwards.
GAAAAACTACCTTAAACTATCTGGAAAAAATTGCCAAAAAAAATGGGATTAATAACTTGGTAGCTGTGATTACTGAAGGAAATAGTGCGAGCGTTGCATTGTTTGAAAAAGCTAATTATTTTAAAGTGGGACACCTAAAAAATATTGGTGAAAAATTTGGAGAAGCACTTGATGTTGTTTCTTATCAGAAAGAGATTTAAAAAAACATTGGATGAAATTTTGTTTCTCCCAAAGTGTTAAACTCTATTGTTGGTAGCGGAAATTTAATCAGGTTTAAAAAGAAAAAGGTTGACTTTAGAAATTTTGATCTTGTTTGAATTTTATCCAAATCTAAATCCAAAGACAAGTAGTAACTCCTGTACCTTTCAATAGGAGGGAGTAATGTTCCATCATAAGCATATTTAGGGTTATTTACACCAGCTAACATCCCATATGCCCCATATCCACCAGAAATATTTAACCATTTTGGTAAAAATTCTTGATGTTTAAATACTGATCTAAGGTTTAAAGACAACCAAAAAGTTTGTCCGTTATAATCCGCCACCACTCTCGATAAATCAGAATCTCCCAATACACTAGGTTTATATTGTGCTAAATCAGTATGATGGTAAGAAAACTTATAAGTTAATATTTGTTTATTGAAAGCTAATTCTTGACCTATTAACAGTAAACTCCCAGAAGCATTAGCAACCATATCCATAGGAGAAAACCCCCATTCTGCATAGTGTGCATCCAATACCTCAACAGAAGTCAAAAAGAAAAATCCATAAGCACCTCCGTACCAAATGGCTTTTTTTCGCTTCACTCCTGTCCACTTCATAGACTCTACCCCTAATTTTCCAAACATATAAGTCGTATAGGCGTGACCATATTTGTCAATTTGCATCCACCCATCATTATCGTTGGTAAAATGAAAATTTGTTCTGTGGTTATCTTGATACCACACGGTTGCTAATCCCGTTAATATTCCAGCATAAAATACTCCAGCACCACCTCCAACTAAACCTAATCTAACAGGCCTATATTCTCTTTGAGTAGTATCAATAGGGCTCTGTGCTCTTACATTTAGAAGAACTAAAACGGCAAAAAACAAGAATGATAGCCTTTTTATCATATCTTAAAATTATTAAAATTGAATGACTGGGTGTTTAACAGAACTAACCCAACCACCTCAACACATTATCACACCATATTTCATCAGCTTCTCGTTGTGTTAAAATATCAACTTCAACGGCAAAATCAATTACTCTTCCTGGAAAAGAGTTTCCTACTCCTTCCATTTCTCCAAGTGGATATGGGTCATCTAATCCGGCAACTATTTGAGATACTCCAACTCTTCTTTTAAGTAGCTCCAGTGTATAGGAATCATGGACCAACGTATCGAAAAACAAATTTTTATGGCCTAAAGAAGCTCTTGGGTTTTCAGTTCCTTCAAACAAATCTGGTCTCCCATCATACCCTTGTAGTCTTCTCCCATAATTAGCAATTCCAAGCATGCATCCATGTGCGAAACATGTTCTAATGTTTTCATATTTATTAGGAATGTCATTTAGTGTATAAAGGTGTAAGGTATCTGCACATTGTGCCATCATCCATACCAAATGAAATCGCCAATATTGATCTTTTAAATTAACCATCTTTTCTCCATCATAAGGATGAATCTCTATCGCCAGGTTATATTTATTTGCCAATTCATAAATCGGGAAAACTGATTTGTCAGCTATAGATGTCCACTCATTATTTGAGTTTAAAAAATGAGTTGGAAGACAAAGTAATTTTAAGTTTAATTGGGTTACACAACGTTCAATTTCTGCCAACGCATCATCCATGTACAAAGGCTGAACTACAAATCCGCTTGTAAATTTATCAGGATGTCCATGTTGGACGGAAGCATTAAAATCGTTCTGCCATTGTATAGCATCTGTAGCATCTTGTTGCTTCCAGCCATTACAATAAATTTGAGAGAGATTAAGCATCACGCCATGATCGATATTGTATTTATCCATCCATGCTAACTTTTCTGCCAAGAAAAAACTGGGATCAGTTATTGGTCGAGACCAATCACCTTGTCGCATAAACTTCTTATCATCATCTATCCAAAACAATTTCTTGTCTTTCATAAACGTTGGAATTTGATGAGGCTCTGGAAGAATATGCCCGTGTCCGTTTATTCTCTTTCTACTCATTTAATCTCTGGTAAACTTTGGATCTGTTTCCATTACATGCCCGCAATTATCACATGTTCGATTCTCTTCTGAACCATAATACTTTTCAAAAACATCTAAAAAATCTTTCTCAATGTCGTTGAGGGTAAACCTTTCTTCATATAATTTATGATTGCACTTGTCACAGAACCACATTAACCCATCTTTATAATCAGTTCCTTGTCTAACTCTCTCTATTACTAACCCTACTGTGTTTTCTGGTCTTCCTGGCGAGTGTGGAATATTTGCCGGGAGCAAAAACATTTCTCCTTCCTTAATAGGAACTTTAACCGCTTTCCCATCTTGTTGAATGGTAACTTCAACATCACCCTTTACTTGGTAAAACAACTCTTCTGTTTCATTAAAATGGTAATCTTTTCTAGCATTTGGACCGCCCACTACCATTACAATAAAATCTTTACCCATAGGGTACATGCTTTTATTTGCAACAGGCGGCTTTAATTTATCTTTATTGTCTTCAATCCATTGATTGAAATTAAAAGGCATTGTTATCAACATAACTATTTTATTTGTTTGTCTAAAAGTAACAAGAATGAATAATATAAAAGCAAAAACCCCAGATGAAAAACATCTGGGGTTAACTAAACTAACAAAAATTCACACTATTTTATAACTATTTTGCTTGTACTTGCTTTGTCTCCTTGCACAATTTGGAGTATGTAAATTCCTTCTCCATTATCACTAATATCAATGTTATTGATATACTTCCCGTCAAATTCTGATACTATTTCTGAATAAACTTCTTTTCCTTGTACATCAAATATTTTTACTTGAACAGGTTCTTTTTTATTCAACTTAAAGCTTAAGTCAAATTTTCCATCATTCGGATTCGGACTAAATTTCAATTTATTAATTGACAATTCTTTTTTATCCATCCCTGCAACTGCTGGAATTTTCTTAGCAGATTCATCATCGCTTGTCATTTTAGTAATAATAACTATATGCTTCGCCTTCTTTCCGTCTTTAGCATCAACCTTCACATCTATGGTCATCTCGTGGTTTCCATCCATCTTAGTCACTTTACCATCATCTGAGATAAACATCATTTTATGTCCTCCATGCATTTTATGCATATCCTTGTCATCAATTTCCATTTCTTCACCATCTACAATTTTTTTCATTGTAACGTTCCCTTCATCATCTACTGTTTTTATGATTTTTACTGTATGAGCTTCTCCTCCATCTTCATCACTTTTAATCATGATCTCTACATTCCCAGATTCATCCCCATGTATAAATTCCATTTTTTCATGCATTTTTTCCATGTGCTTGTGCATATCCTCTAATTTGATTTCCATCTCCTCGCCATTTACCATCATTTTCATTACTCCATCTTCACCATCTAACATTTTAAAATCAAAACTCATTTCCACTTCTTCTCCATCTTCCCCTTTAAACTTCATCATTTTCATTCCTTTCTCATCGTCCTCATCAAACTCAAAAGTAAAATTGCAATCAATAGAGTCTCCATCAATCATCATCACTTTCATCATTTTGTGTAGTGAATCTCCCATTCCATGCAATTCAGTCATCCAATTCATACTTTCGTCACAATCAAATGTTGAATCAATAACAGTTTCAACACCATCTACAATCTTCACAATTTTTATGGTACATTTTTCATCATCATTTCCAACTTCATGGTTGGTAAATGAAAAAATTCCAACAACTAATACTATTAAGCCAACTGGAATTAATAAAGTTTTTAAATTTTTCATAATATAATTTTTTTGGTTTATCATTTATTTACTCTGCAAATCTATTGGAGGTCAAGCTAAATCACTGTTAAAGAACTCTTAAAGAAAGTTAAGGAAAAGTTAAAGTTTCCGTTTAGTCTGTCTTAAAAGTTAAATTTGTATCTGTAATTAAGTATGAAGAAAAGAATACTATACATTTTAATCGCTCTAATGAGTACTTCTTTAATCGGAATTATTTGGGTTCAAATTTATTGGATACACAACGGTATAACTGTAAAGGAAGCCCAGTTTGACCAATTGGTGAACGATGCATTAAATCATGTTGTTACCGATATAGAAGATAATGAATCCATTCACTTTATTCACAACCAGTTGGCTTCGGCTACTTCTAATATCATTATTGAAGCAGACTCACTTCATCACGATACAAAACAAATGAAAAAGTGGGTAAAGAAAATTGCCAAGATGGACTCTAACAAGCTAAAGGACAATTCTTTTAACTACTCCATGACTTCTGATGACAATGGAGATGAGATGGAAATGAAAATTAGCGTGAATGGAAAAACGCAAACCATAGACATTAAGAACAACTTGGAAAACTTGGAGCAGCTCATGGAAAATGACTCTTTTACTTTTGTAGGAGATCATGAAATGATTGTGAGTGATCGTTTTAGTAACATTATGATAAAAATGGTAAAAGAATTTAAAGCCATAGATGAGCCTATTCAACACCTACTAAAAAGCATCACCATTGAACCTATTCTAAAATCTAATTTAGAAGATAACGGAATTACTTCTTCCTTTAAGTATGCTATTTTAGATGATGATAAAGTAATTGATCAATTTTCTTCGGACGGATTTAAGGTTTCGGATGATACCTATAAGGTCGGTTTATTCAAACACAACATGTTTGGTAATTCTGCACAATTAGCACTTAACTTTGGTAATAAGAGACATTACGTGTTAAAGTCTATGTGGTTAATGGTTACCTGTTCAATTATTTTTACACTCATCATCTTGCTCACTTTTATGAGTACCATACACTACATGATAAAACAAAAAAAGTTGTCTGAAATGAAAAATGATTTCATTAATAACATGACACATGAATTTAAAACTCCAATATCTACCATTTCCTTAGCCGTTGATTCCATTACCCATCCAAAAATTATTAGTGATGAAAAACAAATCAATCATTTTGCTGATATCATTCGAAAAGAAAATTTAAGAATGAATAAGCAGGTAGAAAGTGTTTTAACCACTGCTTTAGGTGAAAAAGATGAATTAGAATTTGATAAATCTGAAGTGGATTTAAATGAATTAATTCAAAAGATTCCAGCACGAATGAAACTCCAGTTAGAAGCTCACAATGCTACATTAAATTTAAACCTTACTCAAGAAAAAGTAACATTGTTAGCTGATGAAATGCACCTTCAAAATGCAATCTGTAACTTGATTGATAATGCCATAAAATACAATGATAGCAATCCAGAGATCTCTATAGACACTAGCTTGGTGAATGGTTTATGTGAAATAAAGATAGCAGATAATGGAATTGGAATGAGTAATGAAACTCAGAAAAAAGTTTTCGACAAGTTCTATCGTGTAGAGAAGGGTAACATCCATACAGTAAAAGGTTTTGGGATAGGGTTGAGCTATGTAAAAACAATAGTTGACGCTCACAAAGGGCTAATTTCATTAAAGAGTAAATTAAAACAAGGAACTGTGATTACTATAAATATTCCTGCCTCTTGAAAAAACAGTACTCCATACTATTAGTTGAAGATGAAGAAAATTTTGGTTCTGTCTTAAAGAACTACTTAGAACTAAGTGATTATATTGTTACGTTATGTACCGATGGAAACAAAGGGCTAATAAGCTTTAAAAACAACATTTATGATCTTTGCATTGTTGATGTTATGATGCCTGAAAGAGATGGTTTTAGTTTGGCAACAGAAATCAAAAAAATTAACCCAAGCATTCCCTTAATATTTTTAACTGCAAAAAAATTGAAGGAGGATATTCTAAAGGGATATCAAATTGGTGCTGATGATTACGTTACAAAACCTTTTGACACAGAAGTGTTACTCTATAAGTTGAAGGCTATCTTAAGCCGAAATGGCAATACAATTAAAAAAGAGACAACCATTAATTATGCTTTTGGAGCATTTGATTTTAACACTGAGACACGTGAATTAAAATCAAAAACAACGGTTAAAAAATTATCTCCAAAAGAATCGGAACTGTTAAAGTTATTATGTGAAAACCTAAATGAAGTTGTTTCTCGTGACTTAGCTCTAAATAAAATATGGAAGGACAATAATTACTTTACCACAAGAAGCATGGACGTTTTTGTTGCCAAACTAAGGAAGTACCTGAAAGAAGATGCTGCTATTGAAATTATTAATGTTCATGGTAATGGGTTTCGATTATTGGTAAAATAATTTTTTAAAGTTCCAACATTGTGTTGATGTTTACCTCCAGTATTTCTCCCATATTTTTACATCCATTAAATGCGGTAGAATTATGAAACCTTCCTAATTCATGTTTTAAATTTTCCACATAATCATCAAAAGAAATCTTATCCTTTTTAATTACATCAATTAAAGAATCTATTTGATACTTATCATTTAAATACCTTTTCTTTAATAAAGACTTCTCTTCCATTTGGTATTGTTGTATCGTTTCTAATGGTATAGCTTCTTGGATAAGATTAACATAATAGGCATTCTCTTTATAAAATTGAGGTAAATAAATTCTAACCCGTTTTTCAAAACTCTGCTGATCAAAATCAATTGCCCTAACACGGTACTGAATTTGGTCGAAATCCTGAGTCACTACAATAACATAATTGTACGCCCTCATATCTCCAAGAAGCCTCACAAAACATTGTTCATTAAATTTTACAAACTCTTTAGAAAGTCTTACCGGGTTAATTTTCCGTTGACCAGATTTAACCTCTTTGATAAATTGATCTCCAGGGATTCCTATAATGTGTTCCTCAATCAAGGTTTCTTTATAGTAGATGTAATTAATTTTATTTGGCGAAAAATGGTGTTCTAATTCTAAACCATAAACTCTGGAAGCATCAGCTATTTTTATATAATAATAATCATAATTATCATTCAGCTGATTCATGATTTTAATTCTAAAGGGTTTCGAATTTCCATAACCACAAAAATCCACCCCATCTACCGTAAGGTGATCAACTTTACTCCCATCAGATATCAACAACCTGTATATTTCTACTAAACCAGAATACAAATAATCCATTTCGTTTGAACTAAACACTACCCGGTTCCATAAAGTGGGTTCTCCATTGTCATTTTCTAACGGGACTAACTCTGTATAACTTAATAAATCCTCATATTGTAATGGAATTTCAAGACTCCTTGAATACTTTATTAAATATTCATTTAGAGGGGCTTTTATTTTAAAAAAAGGCTTCTTGTATTCTATTTTATTGAACTTCATAAGAAAGATAAAGGTATAAAATATTACCTTTGGATGATAACTAAAAATTTACGAATGAACTTAGATTTAACAGGAAAGAATGCCATTGTTTGCGGTAGTACTCAAGGAATAGGAAAAGCAATAGCAATGGAATTGGCTTCTCTTGGAGCCAACATCATTTTAATTGCAAGAAATGAAGAAAAATTAAGTGATGTTTGTCAAGAGTTGGAGACTTCTAAAGGACAGAAACACCATTATTTAACTGCAGATTTTTCAATTCCTCCTCAATTAAAATTAGTTGTAGAAAATTATATTGAAACCAATGGTGTTGAAATTAATATCTTAATAAACAATACTGGAGGTCCAGCCGGAGGTCCAATTGAAAATTCCAAATCAGACGAATTCATCCATACTTTTTCTAATCATTTAATCTGTAATCATATTTTAATGCAAGCCGTTAAAGAAGGCATGAAAAGTAGTGGTTATGGAAGAATCATCAACATCATATCTACTTCTGTTAAGCAACCACTAAATGGTTTAGGGGTTTCTAATACGATAAGAGGAGCTGTTGCCAATTGGAGTAAAACATTGGCCAACGAATTGGGTGAATTTGGCATAACAGTAAACAATGTATTACCTGGAGCTACAGATACTGTTCGGTTAAAGTCTATTATAGAAAGTAAAGCTGAAAAAACTGGAGGCAATGCAGAAGCCATTAAACAAGACATGGCAAATATGGTTCCGATGAAACGTATTGCCCAGCCCGAAGAAGTGGCCAACGCAGTAGCATTTTTAGCATCACCTGCTGCAAGCTATATTAACGGAATTAACGTTCCTGTTGATGGTGGCAGAACAAAGAGTCTATAAAAAAAGCCGAGCTAAAAACTCGGCTTTTCATTTACTTTATCCTCTAATAATAAACTTTATGGGTAAGTTGTAAATTACACTAACGGGTTTATCATTTTGTATCCCTGGTTTCCATTTAGGCATAGCCTTAACAACTCGCAATGCTTCTTTGTCAATCAATTCACTTACTCCTCTTAAGATTTTAACATTCCTGATTTCTCCATTTTTACCAACTATAAATTGAAGGTAAACTGTTCCTTGTATTCCAGCATCTTTGTCTTGCTTAGGGTATTTTAAGTTCTCTCCCAAATATTTAAACAAGTCATCAAATTCAGGCATTTTTTCAGGAATCAAAATTGGTATTTCTGGCTTCTTTTTCTTTATTTTTTTCTTCTTAGGTTTCTTTGGTTCCTCTTTTTTCTTAATTTCTTCAGGTTCCTCTTTAGGCACCTTTTTCTCATTAGGCACTATTTCAATCTTGGTCGGATCAACTTTAGGTTTCTCAATTACTTCTTCCTTCTTTTGCTCATCTTCTATTATTTCAAATTCCTCATTGAAATATTCCTCATCTATCTCCTCAACAATTACACCTCCTAAATCAGCAATTTTAGTTGGAAATGTCCATTCAAAAGCCAAAAAAGATAATCCACATGCTATTATTAGCCCCAATTGGAAAAAGGTTCCTCGTAGTTTCTCTAATTTATTATTTGTTCGTTTAAAGTGGTTCATGGCAGTAGTAGTTAATGGTTGGTTTATCTTAATTCAAATTTAATGGGCATGTTCAGGATTACTTTAACCGGTTTCCCTCGTTGTTTCCCAGGCTTCCATTTTGGCATAGCTTTCAAAACACGAATCGCTTCTTTATCAAGCAAGTCATTCACTCCTCTAACCACTTCAATGTTTTTTATCTCTCCCTTTTTATTCACAACAAATTGCAAATGAACTGTTCCTTCAATTCCTGCCTCTTTAGCAAAAACAGGATATTTTATGTTCTTCTTTAAAAACTTTCTTCTCTCTTTTTCTCCACCAACATACTCTGGCATTTTTTCCACTATTCTAAAAGGTGTGTCATCTTTAGGTGGAGCAGTAACAGGCTCATAATCATCTGGGATAAAATCCGGTAATACGTCCACATCTGGAGTTGGCTCTAAATCTGTTGTATTATCATCTATAATATCTATTACATCATTATTCGGAGGTGTTAATGCTATAATTTTCACTTTTGGCTTTTCAGGTGGATTTTGAAAAGTTATTGGTGGAAGGTCTGTAATTGTTATAACAGTATCATCCTCTGGTTCAGGTATCACAATAGTAGTAGAAGTCTTCCATTCGAAAGCAAGGAAACTCAACCCACAGGCTATTACTAATCCTAATTGAAAAAAGATTGCTCTTAATTTTTCTAATTTCTTGTTTGTTTTCTTAAAGTGGTTCATGGTAGCAGTAATTTATTGGTTAGTACAGTTATATAACTGTATTTTATATACTTTTAGTATTTAGATGTAGAATTAATATTATTTCCATAAAATGCGAGGACTTATATCCGTATTATTTGTAGTTATCCTCTTCAGTTGTAAAACTGTTGAAGAAGTAAAGTCAGCCACCACTCCTCAAGGAAAAAGATATGCCGTTGGGCAAGGAGGTGGTTTTACTGGAGAGTATACTGAGTTTATTTTAAGTGAAAATGGGAAAGTACACAAGTATGACTTTAGGTATGACAGAGAAGTCTACTTTAAAGACATTGAAAAAATAGATTTAAACTACTTTTTGGAAAAAATAGAAGAGCTCAGTTTAGAAGGCATAGAAATGAATAACCCTGGAAACATGACCTATTATATAGATGTGAGAATAGGAAAAACATCTATCAATAAAATTGTTTGGGGGAGTTATAATTTCAACCCTGACAAAGAACTCACTGACCTCCATAAAGAATTGTTTGACAAACTGAAAGAGTGGGAATAAGTAAGTTTTTCTTTAAAGTATTTGCATAAAAATAACGTTCTTATGGTTTATTCATGATTTGAACGCGTAAGTTTCTATAGTAATTTGTTTTATTTAGACTGTATTTCATCCAATATTTGTGGTGTAATTAAAACAAAGAACCATGAAAAATCTATTTAAATTAATGTTAATTGTGTTTATTGGCTCATTGAGTATAGGCACTACTAATGCTCAATGTAGCGCATCATTTACCTACCAAATAACCAGCTTTCCAGCTATTTGGACGTTTACTTCGACTTCGACTGGAGGAAACAGTTATTTTTGGGATTTTGGTGATGGCAACACCTCTGCTCTCCAAAACCCAAGCCATTCTTACCTTAATAATGGCAATTACTGGGTATGTTTAACCATCATAGACTCAAATACAAGTTGTATTGATTCAATTTGTCAATCGGTAATAGTTACTCAAGCCGTCCAGTGTTCCTTAACAGGTAGTGCATCAAGTGTTGATAATGGCAATGGAAATTATACCTTTTCTTCATCCATAACAAATGGTACTGCGCCTTATACTTACTTATGGGATTTTGGTGACGGAAATACCTCTAACCTCTCAAGCCCTTCTCATACTTATACGATTAATGGTAATTATAATGCATGTCTTGTTGTTGTCGATAATAATTTTTGTACGGATACCCTTTGTACATCAGTTGTTGTAACAGCAGCTCAACCCTGCAACATTGCAGCCAACTTTACATCTGTAGATAATGGCAACGGAAGCATTAGTTTTACCAATACCTCAACAGGTAGTGGACTCTATTCTAGTTGGAATTTTGGTGATGGCAATTGGGGCTATACCGCAAACCCATCTAACACTTATTCAACCAATGGAAGCTACGTTGTCTGCTTATCGGTTTATGACTCCCTCTCAGGATGCTCTGACACCTATTGTGATAGTATTCAAATAACAGGGACAACTCCTCCATGTAGCGTCAATGCACTTTTCAGTCTCGTAGATAATGGTGGCGGAAATTACAGTTTTACTAATAACTCAACAGGTACTGGGCTAAATTATTACTGGTATTTCGGAGATGGAGGTACATCTAACAGTACCAATCCAAACCATACATATTTAGTCAATGGAGTTTACACCGTTCAATTAGTAGCTTCTGATCCTTTAGATTCTAATTGTTATGATTATTACTTAGCCACAATTAATGTTACAGGTGCATCAAGTGCTGTTGCGTGTCAGGCAGGGTTTATTGTTTATGCCGATAGTGCAAATGCTGGGAATGTTATTGTTATAAACAGTTCTACAGGTAACAACCTAACCTATTTTTGGAATTTTGGTGACGGAAACACTTCTACATTAGCTTATCCTAGTTATACCTACTCAACTCCAGGTCCCTTTCTACTTTGTTTGACTATTAATGATGGTGCTGGATGTATAAGTACTTACTGCGACTCAATAAATGCTGGTGGAATTGTACTAAAACAAAGTGGTTTTACCATAAACGTTCAAGCTCCAAATGCTACTGGTATTGAAGAGAGTGCTGAAGTGATTTCAGAATTTAACGCTTATCCAAACCCGGTTAAAAACAATCTAACCATTGAGCTTAATATGAATGAACAAACTCAAGTAAACGTTTTTGTTACAGACGTCTTAGGAAACAAGGTTGCTCAAATTAATAATCAAGAGTTGAGTATGGGGGTTAACACACTTAAATGGAATGCAAGCAACCTGTCTAATGGTGTTTATTTGTTAAACATTGAAACAGGTCATTCCGCTCAGGTTAAAAAACTAATACTGAATAAATAAATTTTAAAAGACAATTATCATGAAAAAATTAAATTACATATTAGGTGCAACGATAATTCTTGCGCTCCTATCATGCAAGAAGGACGTTGATCCAATTCAACCTCAACCTACAGTAGGAACAACAACAGAATCGTTTTCCTCTATAAATGAGTATTTCAACGGCAATAATCCTCAAACAGAAACATTCCAACTAATGGCCGAGAATGGAGGAGCTTTCACAACTCAAAATGGATCAGAAATTACGGTTCCTGCCAATGCATTTATTACAGCTAATGGACAACCTGTTTTAGGAAGTGTCACCTTAAAAATGAAGGAAATTTTCTCAAATAAGAACATGGTATTTTCTGGTATATTTCCAGTAAATTACGGGAATGTATTAAACTCAGGAGGAGAATTTTTTATAGAAGCATCGCAAAATGGCAATGTGCTTAATGTACAAGATGGACAATTCATTAATGTAGAGATTCCTGCTCAAGCTGAAGATCCTTGGATGGAGTTATTCTTTGCGGGGGGTATAGAAAATCCAGATTCAATAAACTGGCAACCAGTAGATTCAGCTTTCAGTGGTTCAGGGTTTAACTTCAATTCAGTTGATGGCACTTACTCTTGCAATTTAGATTCATTGGGATGGGCCAATATTGATGCTTTCATGTCTGGCATTACTTACTTTAATTGCACCTTCCAGCTTTCTGGAGTGGCTGGATTAAACAACCAAAACACCAATGCTTTTGCCGTATTTAAAGGAGAGAATGCCGTATGGCCAGTTGGAGATGTTGGCTGGGGATCTATTTCGGGAAATACAATTTCCGAAAGTCATCTCGGTTCAGTAGACCTAAACCTTTTAGTTATTTCTGTAGTTGATGGACAATTATATTATGGATTATTAGATGTATTGCCAACTAATAATCAGACATATCAGATTAACATGGTCCCTACAACTTCTGCTAATTTAGATGTTATAATTAATGGCCTTCCGTAAAGGACGTCACTTTAAAAAAGGGTAGTTGATGATCAACTACCCTTTTTATTTACTCTTTAACCAAATGTTATAATTAATAATGTCATTATCGGCCACACCCTCTTCATTATGATGTGTTAAAAATTCTTCAATTTTTTTTGAAACGGAAGTATCATCCATTTTAGATAGAATTTTTATAAACTGATTCTCCCTTTGGTAGTCTGCTTTTTTCAGCAGCTCCTTAAAGTCTTTGCGAACAATATTTAATTGGTAGTCAAATAAATCAATGTCCCCAATTTCGTAAATCGTTTGCAATTCTGTTACATGAATTTTTAGTCTGAACACAGCATCCAAAGAGTTGAAACTCTCTTCCCTTTTTAGTCGTGCCAAATTTTTTCGTGCTTCCTTAAAGTTCTTTAAATCAAAATAGAAGACCGCTAAATTTAAATAGATAAACACAATAAACATTGGCAATTGCTGAATGGCTTTTTTTGTTTTTGCTTCTAATAAAACTTCAATTGCTTTTTGTTTATCCGTTACCTGATAATTGATTACCAGTGAATTATAGTAATAAAATAAATATTTATCATGCAGCCAGCCATTGTATTCTTGCATAGCCAGGTACAATTCTTCTGCTTTCGCCAAGGACTCCTCTATTTTATCATTCTTAAATAATGAATTAGCCAAATAGGTTAACATTTGAAGTTTGGTCTCATGGTTGGACTTATCAAAAAGCTTCTCCTCCAAAAATTCATAGTATGTCTTTTGTAAGTACTCCTCCAAAGATTTGAAGTCATTCTGCTGAAGTAAGATTCGACTAATAGAATGGTATATTTTAAAACGCAGTTTGGCACTTTTTTTCACCTCATCACTATCCACATAATCGTTAATCGTCTTTTGCAATACTTCCGTAAACTGATAATTGTGAGTGGAAAAATTTTGAGAAATCTTTACTCGATAAATTAATGCAGCCAATACATCATCTATTTCTTGAAGTACATGTAAACTCTTATGATTTTCTTTTCTTTTATCAATATATTCAATCGGGTTAAACTCCACACTTTCGTGTGACAAGCGAATCAAATCACTATAGATTAAATCTAAGAGATCAAAAAATTCATTTTTCGTTGCCTTCTTTTCTGCTTTTTTAAGGTAATCAAATGCTATTTGATAACTTCCCTTCTGCTGAAAAAGTTTAGCTAAGCTCATTAAGTTAACCACATTATTGTAGTCCGACCTATTGTAATTTAACAGCAGTAAACTTTTATTGATATCGTTCTGTAATCTATTTTTTAAGCGATAAAAAGAGTTTTTATCTTCCTTATTATAAAGTCGGTTTACTATTTGTGATTCATCAATGTTTGAGTGGTTCTTTTTTGCAAAATCAAACAAAGCGATATCTTTCCTGTCTCCAGAAGCATTTGTTCTATTCAAAAATATCTTAAGATTTCTACTTTCTTCTCTATTTAAAATAGAAATAATATCATATAATCCATTCATTTTAACGAGTAAGATTTAAATAAAACTAATTATTTAATTTCAATTAATAGTTATAAGTTTGATTCATATTAAACTTAAGACATGAAAAAACTATTATTAGTTGCATTGCTAACCATTTTTATAGGAGGCAATAGCTATTCACAATCCCTATCAATCATAGATACAACCTCAGCGTTAAGTGTTCCCGATTCTGTGAGTTATGGCAGCAACAGTGGGTATACCATTGATGTCCAATATTTTGGACCAAGTCCTTTTACAGGAACCATCTACCTTGTAGCCGGAGTAGACAGTTCTGCTGGAGTTCAATCTATTGATACCGTTGGATCTCAAGCTGTTGTTGGGTTCTTGAATTTAGATACGGCAAACATATTTATTCCTGATACTTTCGACAATAATAATGGTTACCGTTTTGGTGGAAACGTTGTTGTGATATGGCCGGTAGCAGCAACACTAACTACGTTAGATACATTTCAAACAAACGTATTTGTAACACAAGCGCTTGGAGTAACAGAAAATCAAGATTTATACAATGCATTCTCGGTCTATCCAAACCCGCTAAAAAATTACATCCATATTGACAAATATGATCAAAATATTGACATTAAACACGTAAGAATTTACAACTTAAAAGGGCAATTGATCTATGATGAAAAGTTCAAGTCAAAAATTAACATTTCTCATTTACCAAGAGGAATGTATTTCCTTAAATTAGAACTAAAAAGGGAAGAAGAACTCAACTATAAGTTGATAAAACACTAATTATGCTAAAATAAAGTATACCTTTAGGTTTCTAAATATAAAAGATCATGAAGTCAATCAAACTATTATCAACATTATTCTTTTTTGTATGTCTTGTTGGTGTTCAAAATAACGCATTTACACAATGTAATGCATCATTTACTTATACCATCAACGGGAACTTAGAGGCAATTTTCACCAACACCTCAACCGGAAGTTACACTACCTCTTTCTGGAATTTTGACAATGGAAATACTTCCTCGTTAACAAACCCGATCGATACATTTATCAATAATGGTTCATATAATGTCTGTTTAACGGTAAGTGATTCATTATGTACAAGTACTTTTTGTGATACAATTGTTGTCACTACTGGTAATCCTTGTTATGCAAATTTTGCCACTTCAATAAATGGGCTAACCCTTAACCTCACACCATATTCTACTTCTGATAATGGAGCTATAAAAAATTATTGGGATTTTGGAGATGGGAATACGAGTATAACAACTCTAAATGATACATTATCGCACAACTATGCTGCACCTGGAACATATACCGTTTCTTTAGCTATGAATGACACGATTTCGTGGTGTGGTGATACGCTTTACCAAACGGTAACCATCTCTGCTCCTTGCGGTGCTGTAGCTAACTATTCTTTTACATATGGTTCTAATGGAGATGTAAATTTCACTTCTTTATCTACAGGGTCATTTACCAGTGAAGATTGGAGTTTTGGTGACGGAACCCCTCCAGATAGTTCTTCTAACCCAACTCATAATTTTCTACTCAATGGAACATACCAAGTTTGCTTGACCGCTATAGATAGCAACCAAGGTTGTACCGTAACATATTGTGATACTGTTACCGTTACAAATGCAATAGGAAATGTTTGCACCAGTTTTAATGCAGGGTTTACTTATACAGATAATGGGAATGGGAATTTTCAATTTAATGATAACTCAACAGGGCTTCCTACAGATTTTACCTGGAATTTTGGTGATGGAAACCAAAGCACCGTCACAAACCCTAATCACACCTACACAAATAATGGAACATATGTAGTAAGCTTAAACATTTATGATTCCTTGACCAATTGTCAAGATTACTATTTTTACACCATCTCTGTAAGTGGAGCTACTGGTGGCCCTCAATGTAATGCCTCATTTGTAATTGTCCCAGATTCAGCGAGTCCGTCAAATGTTATTGTCTATAATACTGCTACAGGAAGTAACCTAACTTACTTCTGGAATTTTGGAGATGGAAATACATCTACATTACAATATCCAAATTACACTTATGCTACCAATGGGCCTTTCCAAATATGCTTAACTGTTGATGATGGAAGTGGTTGTAATGATACCTATTGCGATTCTATCAGCGCAGGAGGACTTGTCTATAAATCGGCTGGATTCTCAATGGCTACGTTAGCGCCTGTACTTACCAGTATAGAAAATAATGAATTAACCTCTCACGTTAATGCATACCCTAACCCTTTTAAAAACAGTATAACCATTGAGCTTAATTTAAGTGAACAAGGTCCTGTTCAAATTTTCATTAGCAATTTATTAGGTGAAAAAGTGAATACAATTGCCAATAGAGACATGAATGTTGGTGTTAACAAATTACAATGGGATGCTGAAGACATCCCAAATGGTATTTATCTACTAAACATCAAGACAAATAATGCTACTCACGTGAAAAAATTAATTTTGAGTAAATAATTATTATCGTAGTTAATAAAAGAATAATACATTTTCTAAAAGCGGGAGTTTCCCGCTTTTTTTATTCCTATTTTAGTCAGCAATATTATTATGGCTAAAAAGAAGAAAAATAAAAAGTCGAGAAAATCTGGTTCATTTAAGCACGATTTACTACAGCAAATTGTTGCTGTTTTTGACAAAAACCCTACGAAATCATTCAATTATAAACAACTGAGTAAAGCGTTTGGGTTTAGAGATGTCTCCAACAAAAAACTGATTACCATTATTCTTAATGAATTGGTTGATCAAGGAAAGCTATACGAAACACAACGAGGTAAATATCGGTTAAAAGCTTCTGAAAACTTCATACAAGGAAAAGTAGACATGACTTCAAGAGGGGCTGCTTACATTGTTGTTGAAGGAACAGCGTCCGACATCTACATCAATGCAAGAAATACCAATACTGCCCTTAATGGGGACATTGTTAAAGTGAATATTTTCTCTGGAAAGATGTCCAAAAAAATAGAAGGAGAGGTAGTTGAAGTGGTTGAAAGAGCTCAAACAGAATTTGTTGGAGTACTTGAAAAATCGACTAATTTTTCTTTTGTCATCACTGATAACCAACGAATGCCTGTAGATATTTTTATCTCTAACGATAAGCTGAAAAATGCACAAGATGGAGATAAGGTCATTGCAAAAATGACTGAATGGCCATTAGATAAAAAAAATCCTTTTGGTAAAATTGTTAAAGTTCTTGGTAAGCCTGGTGAAAATGACACCGAAATGCATGCTATTTTAGCCGAATTTGGTTTGCCCTATGAATTCCCTTTCAAGGTAGAAAAAGCTGCAAAAAAATTAGATTTGGAGATCTCTGCCCAAGAAATAAAAAAAAGAAGAGACTTTAGAACAACCACTACTTTTACCATTGATCCAAAAGACGCCAAAGATTTTGACGATGCTTTGTCACTCAAAAAATTAAAAAATGGCAATTGGGAAATAGGTATTCACATTGCTGATGTATCTCATTACATTCAGCCAGGATCTTTATTGGATAATGAAGCTTACAAAAGAGCTACTTCTGTTTATTTAGTGGATAGAGTGGTGCCCATGTTACCAGAAATATTATCCAATCAAGCATGCTCATTGAGGCCTCATGAAACCAAATTATGCTTTGCCGCAGTTTTTGAATTAGATGAAAAGGCAACTATTATCAATGAGTGGTTTGGAAGGACAGTAATTTTTTCTGACAGAAGGTTTACCTATGAAGAAGCTCAAGAGAGGATAGAAAAAAAGGAAGGAGATTTAGTAGAGGAAATTCTACAGCTCGACAAATTAGCAAAAATCCTTCGCAAAGAACGATTTAAAAAAGGCTCTATAGCATTTGATAGAGTTGAAGTAAAATTTCAATTAGATTTAGAGGGAACTCCAACTGGAGTTTACTTTAAAGAGAGCAAAGATGCCAATAAACTAATTGAAGAGTTTATGCTGTTAGCCAATAAACGCGTTGCAGAATTTATCGGTAAAGTGCCTAAAGGACAAAAGGCAAAAACATTTGTCTATCGAATTCATGATGAACCCAATCAAGAAAAATTACTTTCACTTTCTAATTTTGTGAAAAAATTCGGATACGATTTAAGGGTTGAAAATAAAGAAGTTGCTGGCTCCATAAATAGCCTATTAAGTAAAGTAAAGGGTACAAATGAAGAAGACATGATAGAGCAATTGACCATTAGAACAATGGCAAAAGCAGTTTATTCCTCTAATAACATTGGCCATTATGGATTAGGTTTCAATCATTATTCTCATTTTACATCTCCCATTAGAAGGTACCCTGATGTAATGGTCCACCGATTATTGCAACACTACTTAGACGGTGGTAGTTCAGCCAATCAGCAAGAAATTGAAGATCAATGTAAACATTCTTCTAAAATGGAAATTTCTGCAACTGAAGCTGAAAGAACTTCAATCAAATACAAACAAGTAGAATTTCTACAAGATAAGATTGGGGAAGAATTTGAAGGTGTTATTTCTGGAGTAAGTGAATGGGGTTTATACGTCCAAATAACTGACAGTCTTTGTGAAGGCATGGTTCGGTTAAATGACATTGAAGGTGATTTCTACACTTTTGATCCGCCAAACTATTGTGCTCGAGGACAACGAACAGGACAAGAATATCGGATGGGGGATGAAGTGAAAATAAAAGTTAGACGGGCTGATTTGGTTAAAAAGCAGCTCGATTTTGAATTAGTTTAAATATCCATAACTTTACCTATTAATTATAAAAACTACTTCATGAAATTAGTATTTACTATTACCCTAAGTATCCTATTAACTGTTAGTGCTTTTGCTCAAACTTATATTACTCAAGCAAAACCTTTTGGCAAAAAAGAATGGGGATACATCAATCAAAAAGGAGAATTTTTAATTGAAGCTCAATACAGGAGTTGTTATAAATTTTCTGAAGGTTATGCACCAATTTATGAAGGTAAAAAATTCTTTTTCCTTAATTCTAAAGGAGAAAAACTAAAAACCGAAGTTGGTAACTTCAAGCTATTTAATGTGTTTGGAATTGGTATGCAGGGATTTAAAGAGGGGTTGGTTCCGATAATAGTGGGTAAAAACTGGGGTTATCTGAATACTAATGGTGAATTGGCTATCGGCTTAAAATATGAAAAAGCATTGCCATTCGATAATGGGTTTGCTGTAGTCCGTAAAAATGGTGATTTTTTTGTCATCAATAAAACTGGAGATGAATTTGTTGTGGATGGTGCTATTGATTGTAAAGGTTTTTCCGAAGGATTAGCTCCTTACAGAGCTTCAGATAAAAAATTTGGTTTTGTTGGAACTGACGGGAAAGTTATTATTAAAGCTCAATTTTCAAGTGTTGGTTATTTCAGTAATGGTTTGGCATGGGCGAAAACAATGGATAGGAAAGTTGGTTTTATCAATAAAAAAGGTGAGTGGGTGATTGAAGCAACGTTTGTAGCTGCCAAAAATTTTGACCCTGTAAGTGGTCTTGCTATGGTAAAAAAGGTTGACAAATGGGTTTATACTAATAAGAGTGGAGAAACAATATCTGTAAATGCTGAACGTACATCTAACTTTAAAAATGGATTAGCCAAAGGGGTAAAAGGTGGTAAAACGGGTTACTTTAACAAAGAAGGAAAGTGGGTTATTGAAGCAAAATTTGATGGCGGACGAGATTTCAAAAATGGTTTTGCCGCTGCAAAAAAAGGCGATAAATGGGGCTTTATTAATGAAAAGGGAGAGTGGGTTATTGAACCAACATTTAGTGGTGTAAAGGATATGGAATTGGTAAATTAATTCTTTACAAACTTTTTCATTACCGCCTTTTCTTTATCCAAAAACTGAATGAAGTAAATTCCTCTCGGTAAATCAGCAACATTAATCGTATTGTTTTTTATTAAAACTGTCTTTACTATTTTGCCTGTTATGTCAAGAATAGTAAGTTCTTGATTTTCTATATTATCAATAGTTAATAAACCACTTGTTGGATTAGGGTGGATTGTTATTGCTTCATTAACAATATTTACTGATACCACATTTGAGAAAGAATATTGCCTATCAAAATCAACTTGTTTTAAACGATAATAGGAAATACCTTTCAATGGAGCATCATCTACATTTTTATATTGGAGTAGCACATTGGAATTTCCTGCTCCTTGAATTTTAGCTATGGCATTAAAATCAATTCCATTTTCCGAGCGTTGTAATTCAAAATAATCATTGTTTATTTCTGCTGTTGTTGTCCATTCCAAGTCAACAGCACTGCCCTCCTTTGTAGCCGTAAATTCTAACAAATCAATGGGTAAAGCTACCCCACAATTATCAGATGAAATAACATCTGGGGCATCAAACCGCTCAAAAGAACTTGTTACTCCTCCTCCAGTTTCTATTCCAGAAGTATTTAATTGATAAAACACTGGAATAAATTCATTACCGTATTCAAATACATAATGGTATTCAAATTGGTTGGTGGGCTCACTAATAGACCCTCCAGCTAAATCGCAGCTAATGTATTCTACTGCATAGTATTTCCATCCTGGTCCTGTATAATTATTATCTTTTGACATCACAGAACTTTGATTTCCAATTGATGGAGAAGAAAAACTAACTATCGGAAAAGCGAAATTTATTTCTTGCTCACTCAACACACAAAAAACGACTCGTTCAGATTCACCAACACCAAACACTTGTGTAACAGCATCTCCATCGTCTGCTTCTGTTGCCCACAATGGAGGAATGTTAATCGAATTATCTAATTCCAATTCTACACCCCGCTCAGAATCATTCAAGGCAGTGGCTCCGGGATCCTGTCCATAACCTGTTGCTGCAGGTTCATTCCAAAATGATATCCCACATGGAATCATCGTAGAGTAGCCATCTGCATCAGCACGAAAAGTAAAATCATCAACCCAAGCAAATGGCGCTCCTGAAAAGCCTCCTTCGAAAATTACCCTAAACTTGAAGTCAGTATGAAAATAAGCTGCATTAACATTTGGTGTTGAAGTATAATAATAATTACCAGGACTTGTTGTGCTTTTGTATGCAGTAAAGCAGAAATAGTTAAACGGTAAAGCTGCAGAAATTTTATTTTCTTCCACTGAAGTTCCTTCAGTAATGTCTTTGACCGTAATCCATGCACTACCGTCCCAAATTTGTAGTCGCAAATGATCACTAAAAGAACTCCAACTATCTCCTCCTCCTGTTCCAGAAGAAGATGATTTAGCATAAAAACTAATTTTGACAGCTTCTTGTCCACTCATATCTATTGTTGGAGATTCAATGTATTCATCTCTGTCTAATTTAGCATAATAAACATTAGCCATGTTATCTACAAAAGCTTCTGTTTCATTACTATTTCCATTCCAGCCTCCAGCAGGAACCAAATTTAACGTTGATCCGTTACCGAGTGTCCATGTTCCACAACCTGTACAAGCTTCATCTCCTCCTGTTCCAGCATAATCAAGATCTAAATCGTTGTCATTAAAATTATCTGCCCACTTTAAATCGCCAGTTCCTCCACCTCCTCCACAAACAGTTACATCATCGAAATAAAATGTAGCTGAAGAAGTATTTGAACGAAACCGAATGTAAATCGTTTGTCCTGCAAAAGCATTTAAATTTATAGTTTGTGGTGTGCATACACCTGAAGTATTCGTCAAAGTAGTAGAGCTTGATAACGTTGTTCCACAGGATGCTCCTGTTCTAATTTCAATGGCCGGAAAACTAAATGTATTATTAAAAGAATAATCAAAAGTTAAGTCATATCCTGTTGCCGGAATGGCTAAAGCACTTGTTGTAATGTATGTTCCAAACCCACTCATCCCATATTCATAATCTCCTGCTCCTGCACAAGCACCAACCGAAGTATTAAATGAAGATGGACTTCCTCCCCTACAAGCACTTGGCCAGTTAGTTGTACTAATTGATGCAAAAGCAGATCCAAAATCGTCACTCAACAAACAACTTCCACCACCTCCTCCAGCGCTCACATCTACAGTTGGGTCATCAAAATAAAAAGTAGCCGAAGAAGTATTAGAACGAAATCGAATGTAAATCGTCTGTCCAGCATAAGCGCTCAAATCAATTACTTGTGGTGTGCATGCTCCTGATGTATTCGTTAAAGTGGTACTATTAACTAACGCTGTTCCACAAGAAGCTCCTGTTCTAATTTCAATGGCTGGAAAACTAAACGTATTATTAAAGGAATAGTCAAACGTTAAATCATAACCTGCAGCTGGGATGGCTATGGCACTGGTTGTGATGTAACTTCCAAACCCGCTTAACCCATATTCATAATCTCCTGCCCCTGCACATGGACCTATAGAAGTATTAAAAGAAGAAGCTGAACCTCCACGACAAGCACTTGGCCAATTAACGGTACTTATAGAAGCGAAGGCCGTTCCAAAATTATCTTGAAATAATTGTGCATTCGTTAGAAATGTGCTTAAAATAAGAACAATTGTAAAACAGTACTTTGTAAAACAAATTACCTTCAAAACTGATATGCAACGACTATAGATGGTGGTAATCATTAATTCTTAATAAACTTTGTTGTTACACTCTTTTTTCCGTCAGAGAGTCGAATAAAGTAAATCCCTTTAGATAAATCAGAAACCCCTATAGCATTAATGTTAGGGTTTAGCTGAATCTCTTTTACAGTTTTACCTGTAACACCCATAATTTTCACTTCATTAATAATTAAATTACTTTTTATCATTAGTTGATCTGAGGTTGGGTTAGGATAAATAGAAATATTTCCTCTATTCTTTATATCTACAGTGCTTAAAGAAAAATCTTGGTTTAATTTTAATACAAAAATATCGTTTGGACCATTAGAAGTTAAATTAACTAATCCAGCTCCTGGGTCAAAATCTGCTGTTCCAGAAAAAGAACCAGTACTATAAATATTATTTTGATTATCCACTGTTACTGAAAGTCCAAAATCTGCTGTAATTCCACCCATATTAAGAGCATTCAAAAAATTCCCAGAAGAATCTAATGTAGAAATGAAAATATCTCGATCACCATTAGAAACCATATTAAATACTCCGATTCCAGGGTCAAAGTCAATAGTACCCTGAAAATTCCCTGTAGTGTACACATTATCCTGCGCATCAATGGCTATAGAACGATCTGTACCACCATATGTCGCTGTTATCCCTTTTACCCATAAAAAATTCCCAGAAGAATCATATTTGGAAATAAAAATATCAGATCCAATTGCTGGAGCTAAATTAAATATTCCTATCCCTGGATCAAAGTCTATCATTTCTTGAAAAAAACCTGTTATATAAATATTTTGTGAAGCATCAATAGCTATAGATCTGCTTACTTCATAACCTACCGACCCTATTTTTTTAGCCCATAAAAAATTACCCAAAGAATTTAACTTAGAAATAAACATGTCGTCTTGACCTGAGGAAGTCAAATTGAAAGTCCCCGTTTCAGGGTTAAAATCGATAGTCCCTGAAAAATTACCAGTTGTATAAACGTTACTGGCGCTATCCAATGCAATAGATAACCCTACTCCCCCATTACCATTATTGACATCCCCGATGTTTTTTGCCCATAAAAAATTTCCAGAAGAATCAAGTTTAGAAACAAAAATAGAAGGAAAAATGGGAGAAGCAATTAAATTAAAAACCCCTGTTCCTGGATCAAAGTCCGTTGTATCCATAAATGA
The DNA here is from genome assembly GCA_029262875.1 of Flavobacteriales bacterium. GTDB lineage: Bacteria > Bacteroidota > Bacteroidia > Flavobacteriales_E > Vicingaceae. The sequence goes on along the minus strand of JAJCYO010000147.1, from coordinate 20,604 downwards.
GCCTGTTGTATAAACATTACCAAAAGCATCAACAGCTATTGAATTGCCATTTTCTCCGGCTACTCCCCCTAAATTTACTGCCCAAAGAAAGCTACCTAAAAGGTCTAATTTAAAGATAAATACATCCTGGTTTCCTGCTGAAGTCAAATTAAATACTCCAGCCCCTGGATCAAAATCTGCAGTCCCATAAAAAATTCCAATAATGTAAACATTTCCATTACCATCAACTGCTATTGACCTTCCCAATTCACTATTGGTACCTCCTATATTAATTGCCCAAACAAAATTTCCAGAAGAATCTAATTTAGAAATAAAAACATCATTAGAACCCGTTGAAGTTAAATTAAATACTCCTCCTCCTGGGTCGAAATCAACTGTTCCAGTTAAACTACCTGTAGTATATGTATTACCAAAATTATCAACAGCTATTGAATAACTATCATTACCAGTACCACTCATCGCTCTTGCCCAATCTAAATTAGCGTTTTGTGCACTTGCTATTGATAAGTGGAAAGTAATAATGCTTAAAATAAATATTATTTTTTTCATAGCTAATTAATTTTTTTTCTAAAATAGAATTAAATTGATAAATAGTTAATCACTTACCTAATCACGGTTACTCTCCCTATATACTTATGCTCTTCTTCCAACACATCAGTGGTAAAAATGCGATATACGTAAACTCCCAGCTCTACAGGTTTACCTTTATACGTTCCATCCCAACCCACACCTAAGCTGTTTGATTCAAATAACTTTTCTCCCCAACGATCAAAAATTAACATCTTGAAATCAGCAATCCCCATTCCTTTAGGAAAGAATGTATTGTTTTTGGAATCTCCATCTGGAGTAAATGCATTTGGAATAAATAAAACATATTCTCCATTGACCTTAACTTCTCTCTGAGTGGTATCCATGCATCCAAAATTGCTAATCACAATCTGAGTAACCGTATAGTATCCAGTATCCTGATAAGCATAAGCTGGGTTACTCATTGTACTTGTTCCACTTCCATCTCCAAAGTTCCAATCGTACCCAGTTGCTCCTGTTGATTGGTCTATAAAATTAACTGTTGGTGTATAAATAGAAACCTCATTCGGTGATGGTGTAAATGCTGCAACTGGGTTAGGATAAATCATAACTGGAAAAGCCAAGGTATCTGAGCTCGTACAATTATCAGAGGTTGTTAGTGTTAAACTTACTGTATAATTTCCAGCATTAGGGTAAACATGAGAAGGGCTTGGTAAGAAAGAATTATAACCATCTCCAAAATCCCATTGATAGTTTGTGATAAATGCATTGTTCAACACAGAGGTATCCATAAACTGTATCACATCTCCTTCACAACCACTTGCTAAGACTGGCCAAAAATCAAAGCTTGGTACAGGATTCACGCTCACTTGTTGAACAACAGTATCCACACATCCAGCATTTGACGTGACAATTAACTGCACATTAAATGTTTGTGAATTAATGGTGTAAACATTTCCTGGGTTTTGTTGAGTAGAAGCATTTCCATCGCCAAAATCCCAATCCCATCCTGTAATGGTTCCGTTAGGAATTGTAGATAAATCAGTAAAATTCATCGTATCATTTACACAAACCACATTACTCGTGAAGGCAGCAGTTGGTAAATCATATATCCGTATAATTTCTATAAGTGTACTGGTACAACCCGAATCTGATGTCACCGTTAATGTCACATTGTATTGGCCCGAATTTCCATAAGTATGAACCGGATTCTGCTGTATTGATGTATTCCCATCTCCAAAATCCCATGCCCAATTAGTAGGATTTCCAGTAGACAAGTCCGTAAATACTGTAGGTACATTTAAACACCCATCAACAGGAACAAACACTGCTCCTGGGTTTGTATTTACAGTGATGGAAACAGAATCTGAACTTGTACATCCACCATTAGAGGTAACTGTTAAATTCACTGTATAGGTTCCTGGGTTAGCATAAGTGTGTGTTGGGTTTTGTAATGCTGAAGTATTTCCATCGCCAAAATTCCACGTCCAATTCGTTATTGAACCAACATTAATAACAGAATTATCAATGAAATTAACAGGGTCTCCATCACAAATTGGCGTATTCACAGAAATTCCTGCAATAACGTCATCTACTACAACTACAACTTGAAAAGTTTGATCTGTACAATTGGCTGATCCACCAGAAACAATTAAAGAAGTTAAAAATGACCCTGGTGTTAAATAAGTATGCGTTGTAATTGGTCCAATATTGCTGTTACCTCCATCGCCAAAATCCCATGTCCAACCATTAGGAGCTCCAGTCGAAGCATCGGTAAATGTTGTTGTTGAACCTAAACAAACGGTATCCACTGTATAATTAGCAATAGGTATTGCGTTCACTACAACAGGTATTGTGATAAAGCTATCACAGCCATTTACGTTAGTTGCAATTAGGGTAACATTATAGGTTCCTGGAGCTTGATAAATGTAAGTTGGATTAGGGGCATTTGAAGTATTTCCATCTCCAAAATCCCAATCGTAAGTCGCAATTCCTACAGCATCAACAACTGTTTCTGTAAATGTGGTCACATTTCCAAAACATACTGTGTCAGCAAAAAATCCTGGAGTAGGAACAGTACTTACCACTATTGGAGTTACAATCGTATCTGAACATCCTGCTCCATTTCCAATAATTAATTGAACATTATAATTTCCTCCAAGTAAATAAATATTTGTTGGGTTTTGCAAGTTAGAAGTATTCCCATCTCCAAAATCCCATGCCCAAGTATTTGGTGTTCCCTGACTGGTATCCACAAAAACAGATTGTTGTTTAGCACAAGATAATGTCACATCAAAACCAGCTGTTGGCTGCGGTAAAACAATCACTGTATTTGAAATGGTATCGGCACATCCAAATACATTTGATACAATTAATTGAGCCGTATATGTTGAATCCTGTCCATAAGTATTAGTCGTAAACTGAACGTTATCAGTATTTCCGTCTCCAAAATCCCATGCCCAGGTTACTGGAGTTCCAGTAGAAACATCAGTAAAAGTAGTTGGAACACCAAAACACATCGTATCAACAGTAAATGCAGCAACAGGGTTTGGGTTTACAATTATCGAATTGACAATGGTATCTGTACAACCAAATACATTTGTTACAACAAGCTGAACATTGTACGTTCCATCTAAACCATATAGATGTGTTGGGTTCTGGCTGGCAGAAGTATTTCCATCTCCAAAATCCCATGTCCAGGAAACTGCATTTAATGAGTTGTCAATAAAAGTAGTTGTCGTATTTAGACAAACCGTATCAAAACTAAAATTAGCTGTTGGAAGAGGGTCAACTGTTATTACCTGAGTAATACTATCAACACAACCAAATACATTTGTAGTGGTTAGTGTAACATTATATGTTCCATCCAATAAGTAAGTATGTGTTGTATTCTGTTGGATAGAAGTGTTACCATCTCCAAAATCCCAAGCCCATATTGTTGGAGCATTCCCCGTTAAATCAGTAAAGAAAGTAGTATCATTTAAACAAGCTGTATTATTACTAAAATTTGGAGTTGTATGTGGAAATGAGATAACCGTTTGTGTTATTGTATCTGTACACCCTGTTGCAGCATAACCAACTATTAATTCAACATTGTATGTTCCGTCCACTAAATAAATATTATTGGGAGTTGGATTGTTTGTTAAGTCTGTATTTCCATCGCCAAAATTCCATGAATAAGTATCAGGAGTTCCTGTAGAGGTACTTACAAAAAATGTAGTATCATTAGAACAAACATCGGTAAACGTAAAGTTAGCTGTTGGAACAGAATCAATTGTTATTGGCTGAACAATGGTATCGAAACAACCACTTCCTGCAGCAACAATTAACTCCACATTATAAACTCCTGGAGCACCATAAAGATTAGTAGGATTTTGTGTTATAGCAGTGTTTCCATCTCCAAAATCCCAAGCCCATGAGATTGGCGTCCCAGATGATAAATCTGTAAAATTAGTAGCTGCCCCAAAACATGTTTGTGTATTTGAAAATGCTGCTACTGCTACATCGTTCACCACAACAGGAATTATTATAGTATGTGTACATCCTGCCGCGTTTGTTGTTGTCAAATTCACATTATACGTCCCAGCGACTATATACGAATTCGTTGGATTTTGAAGTATTGAAGCATTCCCATCACCAAAACTCCAACTCCAAGAAATGGCATTAAAGGAAGAATCTGTAAATAGGGTTGGATTTCCTACACACTCAATTGTAAACCCAAAGTTAGATGTTGGCAATGGGTCAACAACAATTGTCGTTGTAATGGTATCAGAACATAAAAAAGGTGACGTACTAATTAATTGAACAATATAGGTTCCTGCTGCTGTATATGCATAAGTAGGATTAATTGCAGTACTTGTTCCTCCATCACCAAAACCCCAAGCATAGGTAGTTGCTCCAACAGAATTATTAGAAAAAATGATGTTTTCATTCACACAGGCTGTATCAGTAGAAGGTAAAATTCCCGCAACCGGATTAGGATGAACTGTAACAGTTTGAGCAACGCTATCGATACACCCATCTACTGTTTGAATAACTAATTGAATGTTATAAATGCTATCAATTGTTGTTGTTGTGTAAGTTTGATTCGGTGGGTTTTGAGCGTTACTGGTATTTCCATTATCTAAATCCCAAGTATAAATGTCTCCTACATTTACAGGACTTGTATTAACAATAGCTACATCCAAAGGAGAACATCCAGGGTTCGGTGTAGCAGTAAAAGAAGGTAAAGGCATGATATATACATCAATAAAAACCGTATCACTTGTTATACATCCAAAATTATCTACAGTTAAAATAACCATGTTGCTTCCAGGATTTGGAAATACAATTGGTCCAGGATTAAATGCAGTAGAAGTTGCTGGAATTGCTCCTCCTCCAAATGTCCAATTATAAGAGGTTGCCCCAACAGTTGAATTATTGGTAAAGTTAACTGTTAAATCTTCACAGCCATTTAATACATCGGGTGTAATACTGGCTATCGGACTCAAATTAGCTGTTACTGTTTGTGTAATGCTATCCAAACAACCATTAGCCGTTTGAACAATTAATTGAATGGTATAAGTACTATCTAAACCGGTAGTGGTATAAACTTGGCTTCCTGGGTTTTGGTTGTTACTGGTATTTCCATTACCAAAATCCCAGGTATAAATATCTCCCGGAGTAACTGGACTTGTATTATTGAATGTAACGGTTAAAGGTGAACATCCACTTGCCGGAGCAACTGTAAAAGAAGGAACAGGCAAAGGGTAAACATCGATGTAGGCAGTATCATTACTAACACAACCTAAACTATCAACGGTTAATGTTACCATATTGTTTAGCCCTGGATTTGGAAAAACAACCGCTCCAGGGTTAAATACTGTGGAAGTCGCTGGAGTTGCTCCTCCTCCAAATGTCCAATTGTAAGAAGTCGCACCAGGTGATGAATTATTCGTAAAATTAACTGTCAAATCTTCACAACCATTTAATACATCTGGCAAAATATCTGCTATAGGAAAAGGGGTCACAACCACTGTTCCCGTCAACGTATCTGATCCACAATAACCTGTAGTAATTAATTGTGTAGTATAAGTTCCTGGAGTAGTATAAACGATAGTGTGTGGGCCAGGTGTAGTCGCTGTATTTCCATTTCCAAAATCCCAAGCAAAAGTCAAACTATCTCCCAGTGAAGTTTGAGAAAAAGTAACTGAACTCCCTTCACAAATTGTACTGGCAACAGGTGCAAAAATAGATTGGACCGCAGGGTGAACAATTACATTAACAGTGGAGTCAAAAACCCCGCATTGATTTGAAACCCTCAATCGAACAGTATGTGTTGTAAGTGTATTGCCAGGGGGGGTCGTAAAAATTTGAGTTGGCATTGTATCGTTATTTGTTTGAAAAACTCCATCCGCAAACCATTGAGTAGTTAAGTTACCACCAAAAGCAGAATCAAATCCATTAACAGATAATGGAGTACATCCTTCCAATGGATTTACAAACATAAATGCCGTAGGAATAGTGTCAATATTAATAGTACTGGTTACCGTATCGCTTCCGCAGGCGTTATTCGCAATTAACATTACGGTATATTGTCCTTGGTTATAGGTTTGAGAAGGAGGGTTAATGGTATTGGTGTAAGTATTCCCATTTCCCATTATCCATGTGTAATTATTTGCTGGAACGGCCCCAGTTGTAGAATTATTAAAGTTAGTGATTTGTGGTGCGCATCCTCTAATTGTATTTAATGTATCTCCTAAAGTATGGTTGAAGTTGGCAATTGGCGGCCCCGAAATTATAATTGGCCCTACAGTTGCAATCGAAGTGTTACAACTATTTGATGCCGTAACAGTAATTGTAAAGTTTCCTCCTGTATTATAAGTATGAGCTGGAGGAATAAATGAGGTTGTCGTAACTGGAGGGGTGCCATCACCAAAATCCCAAACGTAAGTATTTGCATTCACCGATCCATTCACCGCATTTACTGTATGGGGTAAACATCCTGATGTTTCCAAAATTGGCACACTAAAAGATGCCGAAACAAATTTTTCAAATACTACCGTTAATGTTTGAGTTACAGAACAACCATTAGCATGAAGAGCTGTAAATGTTACTGTAAATGTCCCATAAGAATTATAGGTGTGAGTATGAGGAGCATTAGAGCCTGTCGTGAAAATTGGAGAACCGTCCCCATAATCCCATGAATAAGAAACCGCTCCGGTTGTCGTATTAAAAAAAGTGACTACTTCCGAAGTAGCAGTATCTACAGGTAATAAACAGTTAAACAAATCACCATCTCCATCATCTCCAGAAATACCTATCACAGGAATGTCAAGTGCCGTGACTGGCAAGTTAAAAGTATTTGAACACCCTGCAGCGTTAGTCATAGTTAACGTTACATTATAAGTCCCTCCAGCAGCATAAACATGAGAAGGGTTAACAAGAGAACTATTATTTCCATCTCCAAAATTCCAATTGTATGATGTAAACCCGTTCCCTCCAGTCGAATTATTGTTAAAGGAAATAGTTGTTCCAGCACATTGATTGTTTGGGTTGAATGTAAACGATGGATTTGGAACGGGATGAATTACCACATTCACTGCAAAAGAATCTGTACAGGTTCCACTACTGTCATTTGCAACAAGCAAATAGGTATAAGTTCCTATTGCCGAGATATTATCATTATTGGGAGCGACTAACCCAGTTGTATTGTCAAATGGAACTCCATTTACATACCAATCATAAGTGGCTGTTGATGCATTCGCCCCAGTGCTACCATTCACAAAGCTAATGTTTGTTGCTCCTGGTCCACAAATATTTATAACGGATGGTGTAAATGTGGTAATGATAGATGGGCAAGAAGCAAAAGTTTGATGACCAGCAAAGACCATTAAAAACAGTGCAAAAAACATTGCCTGTTTTTTTATTAAATCAATATGTTTTAAGTTCTTTTTCACTTATTATGGTAGAACCATAATACTTGTTTTTTGACTAAAAGGTTGCCTTTATTTTTCAAAACAGAAAATATTGTTTCAGTTCTAACTCTATCATTACAAAAAATAAGCAGCTATTATTGATCTTTAGGAAATATTTATTTCAGTTCTCTGTATTTTCATTTTGGCTTTTTATACAAAGGAACCGCAGAACAAGCCTCACCAAACATGATGTTTTTAGCATAAGATTGCAACTGAATAGAAAAGTCTACATAAACTGGTTCAGGAATTGGGTGAATTCCACACCCTTTTACAATCACATTTTTATCTCGAAACTGATCAAAATCCAACGTTGAAAACACTTCATTAAAAATTGCTTTTTCCAATTCGGGCTTGTCTCCAAAAACTACTTTCTTAGTAAAAGGTTTTAGCTTCGAAGCGATCAACATAAACGCCCATAAAGGGACAATAGCATCAACGGAACATATAATTCCAACGTATTTATCTTGATAAATTGACCAATCGTTTGCTGCAACAAAGGTTCTGAATTCCTTTTCTACCAATATAAGCTCTTCTTTCAAACAATCTTTCATGTCAAAAATAAGACGTTCTCCTTTTGGATAATAGTCATCCAAGTTAACTTGAACTAAATTGCTGTTCTCTACTCTATTTGTTATTTCTTTTTCCATTATACCGAAACAAATTTACTCATAATATTTACTTAAATTTGCAACCGATTTTCAAACAAACAAAAATTATTTAACAATGTCCGAAACTTTAACAGCAGATAAATATGGAATGCAAGAAGCATTAATTGCTCTTGGATTAAAAGAAATTAATGAAGGAACTTCAACTGGAAGTAATAATTTTGGAAATGGAGATGCCATTTCTTCTTACTCCCCAACAGATGGTTCTTTAATTGGAAAAGTAACTACTACCACTAAAGAAGATTATGAAAAGGTGATGAATACAGCAACTTCTGCATTTAAAGAATTTAGAAATATGCCTGCTCCTCAAAGAGGAGAAATTGTTCGTCAATTTGGAAATAAATTAAGAGAATTGAAAGAACCTTTAGGAAAATTGGTTTCTTACGAAATGGGGAAATCATTGCAAGAGGGATATGGAGAAGTACAGGAAATGATTGACATCTGTGATTTTGCTGTCGGATTATCAAGACAATTAAACGGTCAAACCATTCCATCGGAAAGACCTGGGCATGTTATGAGAGAACAATGGCATTCAATTGGTGTTGTTGGAATCATTTCAGCTTTTAATTTTCCTGTTGCTGTTTGGGCTTGGAATACGGCTTTAGCATGGATTTGTGGAGATGTGTGTGTTTGGAAAGGTTCTGAAAAGGCTCCTTTATGTTCCGTTGCTTGCCAAAACATAATTGCCGCTATTTTAAAAGAAAATAATTTACCAGAAGGAATTTCTTGTATCATTAATGGAGACTATAAAGTTGGTGAGATGCTAACAACAGACGAAAGAATTCCTTTAGTTTCTGCAACAGGATCTACCCGAATGGGAAGAATCGTAGGAGCAACCGTTGCTGAACGATTTGGAAAATCTTTATTAGAGTTAGGAGGAAACAACGCTATTATTATTACTCCAACTGCAGATCTAAAAGTTGTTGTTCCTGGTGCTGTTTTTGGTGCCGTTGGTACTTGTGGACAGAGATGTACTTCTACAAGAAGGTTGATTATTCATGAATCTGTTTATGATAAAGTAAGAGATGCAATTGTTGGTGCTTATGGCCAAATTACTATTGGTAATCCATTAGATGAAAACAATCATGTTGGCCCGCTTATCGATAAAAATGCGGTAAACACGTATTTAGCTGCCATAGAAAAAGCTAAATCTGAAGGAGGAAATGTATTGGTTGATGGTGGTGTTTTAGAAGGTGAGGGGTACGAGAGTGGCTGCTACGTAAAACCAGCTATTATTGAAGCTAAAAATGATTTTGAAATTGTTCAATCAGAAACATTTGCTCCAATATTATACCTTATAAAATATACTGGAGAAGTAGAAAATGCTATTGATTTACAAAATGGTGTTGCACAAGGTTTGTCTTCAGCAATTATGACCAACAACATTAAAGAAGCAGAAAAATTCTTATCATATGCTGGCTCTGATTGCGGTATTGCTAACGTAAACATCGGAACTTCTGGTGCTGAAATTGGTGGTGCTTTTGGAGGAGAAAAAGAAACTGGTGGAGGAAGAGAGTCAGGTTCTGATGCATGGAAAGTTTACATGAGACGACAAACAAATACTGTAAATTATTCTGATGAGCTTCCATTAGCGCAAGGAATAAAATTCGATTTATAGAAGAAATTAATTTCTTAAAAAGCCTCTCAAAAAATTGAGAGGCTTTTTTTATTGTGAAATAATTATTCCTTAGAACAAGTCTAAAGATAATTTTATTTCTCTCAGCCCTACTTTTATTGGTTCAAACAAAACTATCTATTGTTAAATCTTGCATTTTTTGTTAAGTTTTTATAAATTAGCTCCTCTAAGTATTACCCCTTAAGCAACCTTTCAGTATTTTTTTGCGTCTTTCGCGTGTACGCGAACTTTATTAAACTTTTTACGATGAAAAAATCAATATTTCTATTGGCATTTTTGACTTTACTTGGAAATGGTATTTATGCTCAATCTGCTGATCAAAATCCAACTTCTGCCACTCCAGAACAAAACCGTTTTGAGGCGACCCTTATTTGTTTGGATGCAATAGAAGCCCCAACCAAATTTAATGCTTTTGCAAAACAATTTATTAACTCCCCTTCTTTCCCTAAGAAGACTAATGTCATCAAACAAGATGAATATAAAAAAGAAATTAATGCTTGGTTAATTGCTAACCCAACAATGACCAACAAAATATTAATCGAGAGGAAAAAATCCCACGACAAACTATACGGTCCTCGCCCACATTAAAACAAGACTTTACTCAAAATGAAACACACTATCAAAATATTTCTCATCGCACTCTTTTCATGGATAACATGCATTGAGGCGAATGCTCAAACGCCAATTCCAGTCTGCCCTCAATCTGCTAGTTTCACAGGCATGACCAGGGGCTATTATTTTACTGCTCCAACGAATTTTACCATCTGCGGAATTTATGTAGAAGACGACATGTCAACCGCTTTTCAAAGTGCTGCTATCGTAAGATTCACCGCTGGGCCTCCTCCTGCTTTTGCAGGAACAACAAATAATTTTGTTACCCTATGGCAAAATCTGAACTATGTGCCAAACAACATGATTCCTGTTCCTAACATTGCTATAAATGCTGGAGATATTATTGGTATTTATGGTTCTCGAACTGCAAATTCCGTTAACAGCTATGGCCCTGCAAACTGTGTTATAAATATCATGGGGTTTCCTACCACAACGTTTAGAAGTGGGATGCAATTCGATTTAGCTGCTGGTCCTGGAATGCATGATATATGGAATGAAAATAATGGATCTATTGGTAGAGTTACAATGTACACAGGGTGTTGCCCTGCTCCTCCAGCAATACCAGCAATTGCTGGTCCAGTAGCTGTTTGTGAAGGAGATGCAGTAACTTATACTGTTCCTGCTCAAGCTGGAGCTACAACCTATACTTGGGTTGTTCCTGCTGGAGCAACAATAACTGGTGGACAAGGAACAACATCTCTAAATGTAACATGGAACACTGCTCCAGGAGGAAATATTTGTGTAGATTTTACTGATGCTTGTTCAACGAGCCCTCAAACTTGTTTAGCAGTTACGGTTAATCCAATACCTACTGTTACAGTTCCTGCCAATTCCACTTATTGTAATGGAGATCTTGTTCCTGCTGGAACCTTTACAAGTACTCCCGCTGGGGGAACATTCACTTGGACAAATACAAATACTGCCATCGGGTTGGCTGCAACGGTAACTGGTAATGCTCATGATTTTACGGCTACCAATGCTACAGGGTCTCCTATCTCTGGAACCATTACCGTTACACCTACTGTTAATGGTTGTGTGGGTACACCTTCTAATTATACTATCACGGTTAATCCAACGCCTACTGTTACAGTCCCTGCCAATGCCACTTATTGTGCTGGTGACCCTGTGCCTATTGGTTCATTTACAAGTAGTCCAGCAGGTGGAACATTTGCTTGGACGAATACGAATACTGCCATCGGGTTGGCTGCATCGGGAACTGGTAATGCTCCTGCTTTTACTGCTACCAATGCTAGTGGTGCTCCAATTTCTGGCATCATAACTGTCACGCCTACCGTTAACGGCTGTGTCGGTACACCTTCTAATTATACTATAACGGTTAATCCAACACCTACTGTTACAGTTCCTGCAAATGCTACTTATTGTAACGGAGACCCTGTACCTGTTGGCTCGTTTACAAGTAGTCCAGCAGGTGGAACATTTACTTGGACAAATACAAATACTGCCATTGGCTTAGCTGCTTCAGGGACGGGTAATGCTCCAGCTTTTACTGCTACCAATGCTACTGGTGCTCCTATCTCTGGCACTATAACTGTCACACCTACTGTTAATGGGTGTGTCGGTACGCCTTCCAATTATACCATAACCGTTAATCCTGTTCCTACCGTTACAGTTCCTGCTAATGCTACTTATTGTGCTGGGGACCCTGTGCCTGTTGGAACCTTTACAAGTGCTCCAGCTGGAGGTACTTTTACTTGGGTCAACTCTGACCCCACAATCGGATTAGCTGCCTCAGGAACTGGTAATGCTCCAGCTTTTACCGCTGCCAATGTTACTGGTGCTCCAATTACAGCTACCATTACCATTACACCAACTGTTAATGGCTGTGTTGGAACTCCCTCTAATTATACCATTACTGTTAACCCTATCCCAGCCGCTCCTACTGCACTGAGTGTTACTATTTGTCCTAACAATACGGCCACCTTAGTAGCTACGGCTCCAGGTGGAACTTATGACTGGTATGATGCTGCAGTTGCGGGAAATTTATTATTTACCGGTGCCAATTATACAACCCCCGTTTTAATTGCCAATACTAATTATTGGGTAGAAACTACTGTTAACGGTTGCACCAGCCCAAGAACTATGGTTACCGTAACTATTGCCGCTGCTTTAACTGTTAATGCCGGTTTAGATGATACTATTTGTGCTGGAGATCCATATACTTTGAATGTTACTCCTAATGGTCCTGGGTATAGCTACCTTTGGGATGAACCTGCTAATTTAGGTTTCTCTACTCTTTTTAATCCTACAGTAAATCCTGCTGCGACTACTACTTATACGGTAACGGTTACTGACCCAAGTAATTGTGTTGGTACTGACATGGTAACTATTACGGTGAACCCTATTCCTACTGCTACTTTACCTGCTAATGCTACTTATTGTAATGGTGATCCCGTGCCTATTGGTGCTTTTACAAGTACTCCTGCTGGAGGTACTTTTGCCTGGACCAATTCTGATCCTACTATCGGGTTAGCTGCTTCGGGTACTGGGAATGCTCCAGCTTTTACTGCCATGAATGTTACTGGTGCTCCTATTGTTGCAACGGTTACAGTCACTCCAACTTTAGCTGGGTGCGTTGGTACACCTGTAATTTATACAATTACGGTTAACCCTACACCTACTGTTACTGTCCCTTCTAATACTACTTACTGTAATGGGACCCCTGTTCCTGCTGGTACTTTTACAAGTACTCCTGCTGGAGGAACTTTTACTTGGACCAACTCTGACCCTTCTATTGGATTGGCTGCTTCGGGTACTGGTAATACTCCTGCTTTTAATGCTATGAATGTTACTGGCGCTCCTGTTGTTGCAACAGTTACAGTTACTCCTACTGTTAATGGTTGTACTGGCCTTCCAGTTAATTATACCATTACTGTTAACCCTACACCTACTGTTACGGTACCTGCAAATCTTGCTTATTGTAATGGTGACCCTGTACCTGTTGGAGCCTTTACAAGTACTCCTGCTGGGGGTACTTTTACCTGGACCAATTCTAATCCTTCCATTGGATTAGCTGCTTCGGGTACTGGTAATGCGCCTGCTTTTAATGCTATTAACGCTACTGGAGCTCCTATTGTTGCTACGATAACAGTTACTCCTACTGTTAATGGTTGTGCAGGTCTTCCCGTAAATTATACGATTACTGTTAATCCTGGAGCAATGGCTAATGTTGGAGCAAACATATCTGCTTGTCCAGGTGATGTAATTCCTAGCAGCGCTTTTACAAGTACTCCTGCTGGAGGTACTTTTACCTGGTCCAATTCTAATCCTTCTGTTGGATTGGCTACTTCAGGTGTTGGTAATACTCCTGTTTTTACTGCTACTAACACTACTGGTAGCCCTATAACGGCTACTGTTTCTGTTATTGCAACAGCAAGTGGTTGTCCTGGGGTTGCTTCTTCTTATACCATTACAGTTAACCCTATTGTTACTGGTTCTACTAATGCTTCTATTTGTCAGGGGGATAGTCTTCTTATTGGTGGAGTATTCGTTTCTGCCGCAGGAAGTTATTTGGACACTTTGACTTCTTCATTTGGATGTGATAGTATTTTAACGACTAATGTAACAGTAAATATTGTCTCTGTTGCCACCACTCCTATAGTTATTTGTGATGGAGATAGTATTCTGATTGAGGGTAATTACTATTCTTCTACGACTTCTTTCCCATTTACTTATACCAGTTCCTTTGGATGTGATAGTATTGTAATTTATGACATTACTGTTGCTCCTTTACCAAGCTTTAATGTAACTGGCGGAGCTTTTATTAATCTTGGTGAGTCTTCTAACTTGGCTGTACTTCCTGGTGTAGTCGGCACATCCTATTCTTGGACCCCCCCTGATGGACTGAGTTGTGTCTTCTGTCAAAACCCTATCGCTACTCCTTTAGTTAGTACTTGGTATTATGTTACTGTAACCAATTCATCTAACTGTTCAAGAGTTGATAGTGTGTACATTGATGTTGACCCGAGTTCCAATATTTATGTCCCTAATATCTTCTCTCCTAATGAGGATGGCAATAACGACATCTATTTCGTTAGAGGAAAAGGTGTTAAACAATTTAACTTAGCCATCTACAACAGATGGGGACAAAAAGTCTTCGAATCTGATGATATCCAAAAAGGGTGGGATGGAACTAAGGATGGAACACTTATGAATCAAGGTGTTTTCGTTTATAAACTATACGTAATACTTCACAATGGTGACGTATTCGAACAAACTGGAAACATAACTCTTGTAAGGTGATGAGCAAAAAAATAATCTTAATACCGATATTATTCTTGGCGCTAATTAGTTTTAGTCAAGACATTCATTTTAGCCAATTTATGAATTCATCATTCTTATATAATCCAGGTAATACTGGATTGGTAAATGGTGAGCATAGAATCTTGTTAAATTATAGAAATCAATGGAGTAGTGTTGCCGACCCTTACAGTACCTATTCTTTTACTTATGACACAAAACTATTTAAAAAGGCGACCAACAATGCTAAAATGGGTATTGGATTAGGAGCGTATAAAGATGTTGCTGGAGATACTGAATTTGGGACTACTTCTATTTTATTCTCTTCAAGTGCTATGTTAAAATTAGATAACTTTCATACATTATCTGTTGGATTACAAGGGGGTATCATGCAAAACTCAATCAATAGTTCAAACCTAAGATGGGTAAATCAATATGATGGAGATGGATATGACGCGGCTATTCCTTCTGGTGAAAATGGAACATTTGATTCTACTCCTTTTGTTGGAGATTTTAATGCTGGTGTTGTATGGAATTATGGAACTTCTGAAGCAACCATTACATCTAACGATTTGTTTAGTGCTCAAGCCGGAATTTCTGTAAATCACCTAAGTAGACAACGGATAAAGATCACCAACTATGATGAAAAAATTTACAACAAATTTACAGCTCACGGAAAAAGCTTTATCGGAATAAAAAATACTGGTTATGCTGTTATTCCTGGATTTTTATGGCAAAAACAAGGCCCTTCAAGCGAATTAATTTTGGGAACATACATGAGAACAAAACTTAAAAATGAATCTCGTTATACTGGTATCTTTAAAGAGAGTGCCATCTCATTTGGGTTATTCTATAGACTTGGTGATGCAATTATTCCAAAATTAGGGTTAGAAATATTCAACTTCAACCTTGGTCTGAGTTATGATGTAACCACTTCGGGTCTTGGTGGCACTGGAGGGTATGAAATATCGTTACAATACATTGTCCCTAACCCTCAAAGATATGGTAAAGGAACAAGCCCTAAAATGTATTAATTAACCACTACTTTTTTAGTGATTAATTCATTTCCTACCATTGCTTTAAGAATAAAAAATCCTTTAGATAAACCATTGAAAACAAACTCATTATTTTCAATTTTAGGGTTTTGAACAGATTTCAATTTTTGGCCGTTAACTGAAAATAATTCTAATGATTTTACCTCATCAGTATACTTAAAATGGACATGAATGTCTCCATTTTTTGAAGGAACAGGATATACATTAAAGGCATTCTCCAAACTCTTTTCTTCAATAGATGTCATATTCCAATTATCCTGAGCTGGAGTTCCTCCCCAGATAATCGTGGCTAAATATGGGTTGTCAATAAACGGGTTTCTGTTTCCTTGTTCTGTTTCTAATATCGTATTTCTATTTTGTTCATAGGTGGAAACTACATCCTGGGCATTCCAATCCAAAAACAAGGTTATCATAGATGGATCAATGGCAACAGAAGTTCCTACACCCACATTATCAGGCAAACATTGAGATGGGTACCTCAAATACATATACATCATCATCCTCGCAACATCTCCTTTCCATTCATTTCCTGGATACCAATTAGATCCAGCATTCCCAGCATTTCCAGATCCAGCAGCAAATTTTCTATTCCCCCTATTTCCATTCATTTGAACATCCGATGAACGCAAATGGTGTGCATCTGTTCCAGCATTAGGAGAAGAAGTTGTCATGTTTGGCGTTGCCAAAGACTGAGCATATGTATGCTCTCTATTCCACTCTCCGGTATTACCTCCATTACTGTTTTTATTACGTGTCCTATCAGTAATAGGGTTTGCATCTCCATCATTATAACCATAAAGCAACAGTACATTATTAGAATTTGAAGGGTCTAAGTCCGTTTGTTGTAATACTCCCCATACATTTGTATATTGAAGCTGGGTAGTGTGCGTATTTATTATTTTTTGAGATAATTCTGTTTTTAATGCTATCCCAGTCAACGTCAAATTAACATCATTATAGTAAGCTTGCTGAGCAAATAATGTAACACTGCTAACAGCAAGTAGTATTAAAAAAAAGAGTTTTTTCATGTTTTTTTACTTAGACCTATAAAAGTACGTATTAATCTTAAAATAATCTGGCTAAGAAAAGTTAATAACTCCTATTGAAGGCTAATTATTTTTTAACTACTTTCGCTATAATGAAAAAAATTCTTTACATATTTTTTATATTGGTTATTGTTTCATGTTCTAATGACTCAAATAATCAAACACAAAATACTGTCGCTTCAAGTTTGGTTGAAGGAAGTTGGTTGTTAGAGTTTAAATTATCTGAAAAAAATATAGCTCCAGTTAATTTTAACCTAATTAAAGTTGATTCCAACTATCAAGTTGAGTTCTCCAATGCTGATGAAAAAATATTGGCCAAAAGGGTTTCTGTTTCTGAAGATAACATAACCATTCATGATCCTATTTTCAACACATGGTTTGAGGGAAAAATTATTAACTCTACATCTATTAAAGGGAAATGGTTTAAAGATGGAAAGGATTATGAAATTCCTTTTACGGCTACACATGGCGTTACATCAAGATTTAAAAAGCCTAATAATTATAAAAAGACTGATGTAAATATTAGTGGGAAATGGGAGGTTGATTTTAGTAAAAATAACCCCGATGACCATTATAAGGCCATTGGCCAATTTGAACAAGTTGATGATTACGTAACAGGAACGTTTATGACTGAAACAGGTGATTATCGTTTTCTTGAAGGGAACATGTATAAAAACAATCTTTATTTATCTTGTTATGACGGATCACATTTATTCCTATTTAAAGCGACATTGGTAAACGAAAAATTAACAGGTGTCTTTTGGTCTGGAACTCATTGGGAAGAGCCATGGGTTGCAGAAAAAAATGATGATTTTGAGTTAACGAACCCAGATTCTTTAACTTATTTGAAAGAGGGATTTGATGAGTTAGCTTTTACTTTTCCTAACACGGATGGAGAAGACGTATCATTAACAGATGATAAATACAAAGGAAAAGTTGTTATCGTAAACATTATGGGGCCTTGGTGTCCAAACTGTAAAGATGAAACGGCATACCTATCTAACCTTTATGACAACAACAGAGAAAAAGGCTTAGAAATTATTGCGCTATCTTTTGATAAATCAGAGGATTTTGATGTAGCTAGAGATAATATTTTAAAGATTAAATCTTTCTTTAACGTTGAATATGATTTTTTAATTGCTGGTAAAGCTAATAAAATTGCTGCAGCAAAATCGTTGCCGATGCTTAATCATGTAATGTCTTATCCCACTACTATCTTTATTGACAGAAATGGTAAGATTCGAAAAATTAGAACTGGTTTCTATGGGCCAGGAACAGGGTCTTATTACACAAGATATTCAGAGGAAACCAATGACTTTATTGCTAAAATGTTAGCAGAAGAAATCGAAAATTAAAACGTAATTGTTTTAATTAGCGCTTCTTGTTCCCTTAAGAATTCTCTTTTATCAAACTTAGGAGCATATACATACCCATCTATGCATACCACCCTATTTCGTTGCTCATCTACTAGGGTATAATTAACAAAAGGGCCGCCCATGAACCCTCCTTGCATGTGCCATAATCCACGGAGTTCATTTACATAAACTCCATTTAAACTAATCTCTTTTTGTGCGGGAATATATTCGTAATAAGACTCCATGTAAGACTCTTCATTAGCGCCAGACACATATTCTTGAGTGTAGTAATTCCTTTTTGTTACTAAATTAGAAACTTCAAAAGTGCTGTCACTAACATATGGGTAAGTATAAATCATTATTCCTTGGCTTACTGGATGACCTCCTACGCTTTTTTCTTTTCTGTACCATATAAAATCATCAGCTTCCTCTGCAATAACATACAATTCATCCAAATTCAATGAAAGCTCAAACTTTTCACTTAAATACTGAGCATTTTTACTGTTTGAATTAACAGCATATTTAGCCTGTAGTCTTGTTAACTCTTTATCGTTAAAATAATCCAATAAAACCGCAGCATTTTTTGTAATCGTCTTTGCAGCTATTTCATCAGATGGCGCAGTAATTGTTACTACCAACTGCGTTTCAGACCACACTTCTTTTCTAACCGTTAATTTAATTTTACTTTCTGGCTCAATATTTACCATAATTATATTTCTCATAGGTTGAAATATTCTCGCAAATGACCTATGAGGAACTTGAATTAAGTTAAACAATGCTTCTCTTTGGGGCAACCCAGGTTGTTCCTGAGAAAATATTTGTTGAATTGCAATTCCTGTTTGTTGGTTATAATATGCTGAATCTACAACTACCAATAAATCTCCCGATTTACCAGTACAACTTGGTAAAACCCTTTCATTTATTTCATCACACGAAATAATAGTAAAAGGAATTAGTAGTATGATTAATAACTTGGATGTGAAATTCATATCAAAAGAATTAGCCGACTGCCTTAATTTTAATTTTAGTTCCTAATTTGAGTCTTTTAGTATCTAATGCCTTGTTTAGCTTTTGAATTTGTTCGATACTAACTCCATCATATTTGTTAGCAATGTCCCAAAGATTATCTCCAGATTTCACAGTATGATACAAAAATTTTCCATCAGATTTTGGTTGAGCCTTTTCTGCATCCACTTTAGCTTTTTTCTTGTTTTGAACTGCATAACTTGGTTTTGCATAGATGTAAAGTTTTTGTCCAATTTTTAACCTATCACTGTACAAATTATTCCAATCTTTTATTTGACTAACTCTACAATGGTAGCGATTAGCAATTGAACCTAACACATCTCCGCTCTTAACTCTATATACAACAGCATCTCCTCTTTTTGTGGAAGAAATGGGTTTATTCTGAGCAAAAGCAATACTATCTTTTATATCTTTTTCTGTTTTAAGTGCATATATCTTTTTCTCATTCGTTAAGAAATCTCCTATTTTTTCTACAGGCAAACATAACGTATTTGCTGTCCCTGTATTTGGAATAAAGTTTTGTTTATATGTAGGATTTAAAAACTCAATGTATTCAATAGGTATATCCAAATATTCAGAAATTTGCTCAAATGATAGGTGGTCAGAAAGTCCAACCGTATCTACTTTAAAACAAGAAATGTCTGGGGTTTTAGGATAAATATTGTGTTCTGGTGCATAACTCATAATATAATTAACCGCTAAAAATGCAGGAACATATCCTCGTGTTTCCCTTGGTAAAAAATTTCTTATCTCCCAATAACTTGTTTTCCCTCCTGAACGTCTAATAGCCTTATTCACATTTCCTGGACCACAATTATAGGCAGCTAAAGCTAAATCCCAATCATCGTACATTTTATGCAAATACTTTAAATAACGACAAGCGGCATCTGTCGCCTTATATACATCACTTCTTTCATCATAGTAAGACGTAACTTCTAAACCAAACATCTTTCCTGTTGGGTACATAAATTGCCATAGTCCTGTAGCCCCTACTCTTGATTTTGCTTTAGGGTTCAATGCCGATTCTATAATGGGTAAATATTTAAGTTCTAAAGGCAGGTCATATTTATCTAAGTTTTGCTCGAAAATTGGAAAATAAACAGGCGCTAACCCTAACATTTTTGCTGTAATTCTCTTCCTTCTTTTTGCATAAAGATTTACATATCCACTCACATAATTATTGTAAACAATACTGAAAGGAGAATTTGCATTAAGTATTTCAAAACGCTGTGCATAAGTAATGCTGTCAAAAACAGGTACAGAATCTATTCTATATCCGTATTTGTTAAGCTCTTTTACATCATCATTAAACCCAAGGCTCTCGAAATAACCTGAAGCCATCATGCTATCAATGGCTGCTAAAACAGGATCATCTTCCAGCATGGTTTTAGCCGAGTCTTTTGATTGTGCGACACATACCGTACTTACGGCCAAGAATATTATGGTTAAAAATCTATACTTCATCCTT
>JAJCYO010000146.1 GCA_029262875.1 Flavobacteriales bacterium | reverse complement strand
AACTTATTCATGTACCATTACTGATGCAAATGGCTGTCAAGTCCAAACAGGAACACTCAATTTATTTAACGCTCCGGGCAATCTTAATATTACAACTGATTTTGTTACTGATGAAATTTGTGGTAATGGTGCTGGTGCGATTTATGTAACAACATCTGGGGGAACAACGCCAATCACTTATTCTTGGGATAATGGGTCAACTTCAGAAGACATTTCTGGTTTAATTGCAGGAACTTATGTATTAACCGTCACAGATTCTAATGGTTGTATTTACAATCACAATGAAACAGTAGCGAATACATCAGGAACATTGCAAATAGACAACGCTATTGTTACCGATGAAACTTGTAATGATGGTGCTGGTGCCGTTGATATATTCATAAGTGGTGGAACTGGTCCTTATACGTATGCTTGGTCCAATGGCCCAACTACTGAGGATATTTCTTCATTATCTGCTGGCAACTATAGTGTAACTATAACTGATGCAAATGGATGCCAAGCAGTTGGAAATTATACGATAATTAACAACACAGGTACCTTAGCTGTCACTTCTTTAGGAACTGCTGAAAACTGCTCTAATGGTGCTGGGGCAATTGATTTAACTGTTACTGGTGGTACTGGTCCTTATACTTTCCTATGGAATACTGGTCCTTCAACTGAAGATTTATCAGGTATACCTGGTGGTAACTACTCTTGTACGGTTACAGATCAAGGTACCGGTTGTGTTGTATTAACTGGGAATATATTTATTGCCAATAATCCGGGTACATTAGCAGTAACAAATGTTACTACCGATGAATCTTGCGGAGATGCATCTGGTACAATTACATTAAGTACAACTGGCGGTGCTGCGCCATTAACTTACGTATGGAGTCCAAGTGTTAGCACTACCCCTATTGCAAGTGGGTTATCAGCTGGATGGTACATCTATACCGTTATAGATGTTAACGGTTGTACAGTAACAGATTCTGCTGAAATATTTAATAATACAGGAACACTTAATTTAGACAATGTTGTTGTTACAGATGAGGTTTGTGGTGATGGTGCTGGTGCAATTGACATAACAGTTTCTGGTGGTACTGCTCCGGTAACATTCTTGTGGAACACTGGACCTACCACTGAAGATATCTCCGGGCTATCAGCTGGAACATACTCTTGTACAGTTACTGATGCAAATGGATGTTCTTTCAATACAGGAAATATTAACGTATCCAATAATTCTGGAACATTGGCCATAGATAATATTCTTATTATCGATGAAGCTTGTGGGAACGGTTTAGGTGGCATCAACATTACCATTATTGGTGGGGTTACCCCGTATACCTTCTTATGGAATACTGGAGCTACCACCGAAGACTTACTAACAGGTTTATCTGCAGGTAATTACACATGTGATGTCACAGATGCTGCAGGCTGTACCATTCAAGTGCAAGCAACTGTACAAAATACACAAGGTTCTCTTTATACCATTTCGAATATTGTAACTGATGAAAGTTGTAGTACAGCAAACGGTGCGATTGATTTAAATCCTTTAGGTGGAACGTTACCTTATTCTTTTGTTTGGAGTAATGGAGCAACAACAGAAGATGTTTCAGGGTTATCAGCTGGCAATTATACCGTTACTATAACAGATGCTGGAGGTTGTACATTAATTGAAAACTTTACCGTAACTAATAATGGAGCAAACATTCTTATTAGTAGTGTAACCATTGATGATGAAATGTGTGGGAACAGCGCTGGGGGAATAGACATTACCATTCAAGGAGGAACTTCTCCTTTCACCTACAGTTGGAGTAACGGTAGTTCATTACAAGACTTAACTGGTGTTATTGCTGGAATCTATTCTGTAATTGCAACGGATGCTAATGGTTGTTCTACTAATGGCACTTTTACCATCAACGAAAATACTGGTTCATTAGCAATTGATTCATTTATTGTTACTGATGAAATTTGTGGAGATGGTACTGGAGCAATTGATGTAACACTGGCTTCTTCTACTAACCCATGTTGTTCATATACATTGAACATGTACGATGGAAACAATAACGGTTGGGGAGGAAATCCAATACCTGAAGTTGAAGTTTTCATTAACGGTGCTTCTATAGGGACATATACTGTTCCAGTGGGAGCAGGAAATAGCATTCAAACAGAATTGATTCCTGTTTGTACCGGAGACACAGTAGCTGTAGAATATCTTCCTGGAGGATTTAATGCGAATAACTCTTATGATCTTTTAGACGCTTCAAGTACACTTCTTTTTGCGGATGGACCGAATCCAACTGGACCAGGAATCGCATTCACAACTGTTGCAAGCTGTCCTTCAACATCTCCTGTTGTTACATATTCATGGACTAATGGAGCAACAACAGAAGATATTTCTGGTGTAAATGCTGGTACTTATACAGTAACTGTTACTGATGTTAATGGGTGTACTGTTGATTCGACTGGAACTGTACAAAACATAACTGGAGGATTTACTGCAACATTAACTTCTACAACTGATGAAAACTGTGGTGACACTACAGGTACTGTTGACATTACAGTGGCTGGAGGAACACTTCCATATACTTTTGCTTGGGATAATGGAGCTTCTACTGAAGATTTATCTAATCTTTCTGCTGGTACATATAATGTTGTCGTTACCGATGGTGCTGGATGCTCAACTAATTTAAGTGCAACTGTATTTAACATTAGTGGAACACTTGTTATTACTAATGCTGTAACCAGTGATGAAAATTGTGGTGATGGTACTGGGTTTATAGATATAACTGTAAACGGAGCTGCTACTCCATTTACCTATTCTTGGTCAAATGGTGCTACTACTCAGGATTTATCTGGATTATCTGCGGGATCATATACCGTAACAATTACGGATGCTGGTGGTTGTATGTTGGTTCAAAACTATGTTATCAATAACAACAGTGCTGGATTAAATATAGGCATTGTAATGAATGATGAAAATTGTAGTAATTCAGATGGGAACATTACTGCAACAGCAACTGGAGGACTTGCGCCATATGTAATCACATGGACAGGTGGTACTCCAACCAATTGCTGTATTTATACCTTGGATATGCAAGACCAGGGTAACAGCTGGAATGGTGCTTCGGTTGATGTTTTAGTTAATGGATTGAATGTAGGAAACTTTACTGTTTCTGGTGGAGGTGCAAATACAGAAACATTTAGTGTTTGTGATGGTGATGCTATTGAGTTGTTATGGAACCCTGGCGGATTTGACAATGAAGTGTCCTTCGATTTATTAGATGCCGGTGGAACTCCTGTATTTAGTCAAGGAGGTAATCCAACTCCAGGTTCGCTATATACAGGAACAGCTTCTTGTCCTGCAGGACCAGTTAACCCATCTTCGTTAAATAATATTCCAGCAGGGACATATACAGTTACTGTTACAGATGTTAATGGTTGTTCTATTTCGGACACCATTATTGTAAACAACATTAACAGTTTCTCTACTTCAGGAAGTATAACGGATGAAAACTGTGGTTTAGGAGATGGTGCAATTGATTTAACAACAACTGGTGGAACTACTCCATTTACATTTGCTTGGAGTAATGGTCCAACCACTGAAGATATTTCAGGAATTGGAGCTGGAACTTATACCGTAACATCTACAGATGCAAGTGGTTGTGCAGTGACAGATACTTTCCTAGTAAATAATGTATTTGCTTTCACAACTTCAACCGTTACTTCCGATGACACTTGTAACTTAGGAAATGGAAGTATCGATTTAACAATTACTGGTGGAGCCGCTCCAATTACGTTTGTATGGAGTAACGGAAGTTCTACTGAAGATGTGTCTAATCTTTCAGCTGGAACTTACACTGTAACATCTACAGACGCTAATGGCTGTTCTGTCTCTGACACAATTGTAATAAATAATATCAATACGTTTACCACTTCCGGAACTGTAACAGATGATAACTGTGGCCTTGGAATTGGGGCAATTGATTTAACGACAACTGGAGGTACAGCTCCATTTACATTTGCTTGGAGCAATAGTGCTACAACAGAAGATCTTTCCGGAATTGGAGCTGGAACTTATATTGTCACATCTACTGATGCAAGTGGTTGTTCCGTTACCGATACTTTTGTAGTAACCAATACAACAACATTTACTTATACTGCAGTAATTGCAAGTGACAGTTGTAACTTATCAAATGGAGCAATTGATTTAACAGTAACAGGTGGGGTTGCTCCTATTACATTCGCTTGGAGCAATGGTGCAACAACTGAAGATATCTCTGGATTAAGTTCAGGATCGTATTCAGTAACTATTACTGATGGAGGTGGTTGTTCTGATGTAGCAATATTTGCTGTAAATAGCTCCTCTTCCATTACATCATCTGGTGTTGTAACCAATGATAGTTGTGGATTAGGTTTAGGTGCAATTGATTTAACTGTAGCCGGTGGAGCTTCTTGTTGTTCTTATACTTTAGACATGCAAGATTCATTTGGAGACGGTTGGGATGGTGCTTCTATTGATATTAATATTAATGGACTCTTGTACGCTAATGTTACTGTACCAGCAGGTAATACCGCTGTTGAAGTAATACCAGTTTGTGACGGTGACTTGTTAGAATTATTCTACAATGCAGGGGCTTTTGAAAATGAACATTCATATACATTGACAGATGCAAATAGCACTGTAGTATTAACTGCAGCTGCCCCTCCTACTCCTGGATTATCCTATTCTTCTACCGTAAGTTGTCCTCCAACTACTCCTATAGTTACTTATAGCTGGAGTAATGGTGCTACAATCGAAGATATTACAGCTTTAACTGCCGGCACTTATACAGTAACAATTACTGATACAGCAACCGGGTGTTCTCTTGTAGATACATTTACCGTAACAAATAATTCTGCATTTACAGCAGCCGGAGTTACAACAGATGACAGTTGTAATGTTGGATCAGGTGCAATTGATTTAAGTGTTGCTGGTGGAACGGCTCCATATACATTCACATGGAGTAACGGTCCGACAACAGAAGATATTTCTGGTCTTACTGCTGGAATGTACACGGTAACAATTACGGATGCTGGTGGCTGTTCAGAAATGCAAACCTATACGGTAAATAACATAACAACATTCAATTACACTTCAGCGACCACAAATGATAGTTGTGGTGTAGGAATGGGTGCTATCGATTTAACAATAACAGGTGGTACTGCTCCATTTACATTTGCTTGGAGCAACGGAGAAAACACTGAGGATCTTTCGGGATTAAGTTCAGGAATGTATACCGTTACCATTACCGATGGCAGTGGCTGTACAGCTATAGATTCATTTGCAATAAGTAACACAACAAGTTTTACTGCTTCAGGAATTGCAACCGATGCAAGTTGTTTGGCGTGTTCTGATGGTGCAATCGATTTAACTGCTACAGGAGACGCTCCATTTACATTTGCTTGGAGTAATGGTGCAAATACCGAAGATATCAGCAACCTATTAACTGGTGGTTATTCTGTAATTATTACAGGTGCTTCTGGATGCCAAGATAGTTTATACTTCTATGTTAACTATCCTGTTGGAATCGATGTAACAGACATTAATTGGTTTGTTAATTTATATCCTAATCCAGCAAGAGATGAATTCACATTGGATTATAACTTCCGAACAAATGATGAAGTGAGATTCACTATTGTCAATGTTATTGGAGAATTAGTTCATGATGAACAGATTAGAAAAGCACAAGGTAAGATAACTGTAGATGCTCAATTCATGGATCCAGGAATTTACTTTATACAATTAACAAGTGATGACAGAAGGGAAACCATTAAACTCATCATCGCAAAATAGAGGTTAATAAAACCTAAAAAGCCCTTTAAGAAATCTTAAAGGGCTTTTTTAATGAGAAATTTTATTGAGTTCTTCTGCAATTTGACCAGCCAAAAGCTTACGACTATATTTCTCGTAATCTTTGCTATCAACTACTAACGCGTTGCTTTTATATTTTTTGTATGAAGATAGAATGGTTTCTTTCAGTCCGGCTACATCTTTAAAGTCAAGTACATCACCCGCATTAGTTTCATTAATGATCTTAGCAGCATCTCCATCCAATTTTCCTATACAAATAATTGGACGTTTGGCTCCAATATATTCATATAGTTTGCCAGGAACTACCCCGTTAATATTTGGCGTATCATTTAATGGCAACAATAATAGTTGAGATTTCATCAATTGATTCACTACTTTTTGATGAGGCAGGCTATCAATTTTTTTAAGATTACCACCTAAACCGTGTTCCATTAATTCTTCTATAGCAACTGGCGCTACTTGACCAATAAATTTAATTTCTAAATCCTTGGAAAACTCCTCTTCCTTACATAATTCAGCTAAAGCCGTCCATAACACGTGTGGATTCCTATCTTCATTTAAAGAGCCTGCATGGGTAATGGTAAATTTTTTATCCAGCTCAAGTGCTCCAGCTTTAGTAAAATCTTCTGGATCATAG
Organism: Flavobacteriales bacterium; assembly: GCA_029262875.1. Taxonomy (GTDB): domain Bacteria; phylum Bacteroidota; class Bacteroidia; order Flavobacteriales_E; family Vicingaceae. The sequence goes on along the minus strand of JAJCYO010000146.1, from coordinate 2,642 downwards.
CCATTGGTAATGACCATTGGCATTCTATCTGAAATTTCTCTAAAATCTTCCGCCCAACTCCAGCTCACCGTAACCACTTGATTGGCAATTGTCAGCACCGCTTGTTCTAAACGTTTATGTTTTCTGTCTGCCCAATTGGTTAGTTTTAATTTATGGTAAAAATCGATGTTGGTCCAAGGGTCACGAAAATCAGCTAACCAAGGAATGTTGTTTTTTTTCACAACATTCATGGCTATCATATGTGTAGTGTGTGGCGGACCAGTAGAAACAATGGCATCTATTTTATTCGTTTTTAGATAGTCATTCAAGTATTTAGATGCCGGTCTTATCCAGAATTTACGTGCATCTGGAATGAAAATATTTCCTCTTACCCAAACTGATAAGCCATGCATCAATGATTTATTTTTATCGGCAGCAGTCCCAGGAACTAATTTTTCTTCCTTCTTTTTACCGGTTAGTTTTTTATAGAGTCCAAATGGCTCCCATATAGGTACCCGTAATGTTTCAATTCCTTTAGGAACCTGCTTAAGCATTCCTTCATCCACAACAGACGCCTCTCCATTTTCTGTAGTAAAAATTACTGGTTCCCAACCAAATTCTCGGAGGTGTTTTGTCGTTTTTAACCAACGCTGTACTCCTCCACCTCCCATTGGTGGCCAATAATATGTTATGATGAGTACTTTTTTCATTCTTCAGCTTCTCAAATGTAACTATATCCAAATTGTGTTCAATGATTTAATAAACTTATTTCCCCATATAATCTTGCCATTGTACTAAAACATATTTTAGCTTCCCATTTTCTTGTTTTTCTAAAAATCCAAACTCATAACAGAACAGGTATACATCTCCTTTTTGATTTTTCCAATAATGAGTAAAATATTTTGGATTTAAACCCTCGTTTAATAAATCCTCTTTTCTAACTATTGCTTTACCAGCTTTATTATAATTTTTTAATAATCTCCTGTTTAATCGCAGTTGTTTATCTATCCTCTTGAATAAATTATCATCCTTATTTAGAGACTCTTGATAATGATAGGAAGATTTACAATAAGGTGTGCAGAATAATTTATCAGCCCTTCCTTTTACTTCCTCATTACAATAGGGGCATTTTTTCATAGTCGTAGATTAATCGTTTAATAAACGATTAAATATACGGATAAATTTGCGATGAGTTCTGTTCTCTACTAATTTTAGTTATTATGAAACAACCTACACAAACCATAACACTAAAACACCTCCTTATAAAGGAGGAAAAACAAATTGGGATTAAGTTTTATCCCCATAAAATGATTCAAACTGTTATAAAAGGTTTACCCGAAATAAAGTGGAGTGATCAATTTGGGATGGCATATCTAAAAAACAATCCTAAAAACTTAAACTTAATTTTTGAAGATTTTAAGGGGGTTGCTTGGATCAATTGCGTTCATTTTTTCCCAAAAAATAAAACAAAAATGAATAATAGTCCAGTACAGGTTAATGATTTCCGAAAACGAGAATTACCGAAAAGCTATAGAGTTTGCCCAGAATCGTATTTACAAAAACTTGAACTAAAGCAGTATGCTATAAATACTGCCAAAACCTACATACATTTATTTGAAGTTTTTATCAATCATTATAAAGAAAAGGACTTAAATTCTATAAATGAAAAAGACATTAGGAGTTATATGCAAGGGCTTGTTCAACAGAATAAATCTCATTCGTATATTAATCAAATGATAAATAGCATTAAATTTTATTATGAGGTAGTATTAGAAATGCCCAACCGCTTTTATAGTATAGAACGACCTATCAAAAGTGAGAGTTTACCAAAAGTAATTAGTTTGGAAGAAGTTCAGAATATTATTAATAACACCAATAACATTAAACACAAATGTATCGTTAGTTTATTGTACTCTGCTGGTTTACGAAGAAGTGAATTACTTAATTTAAAGTTAGAAGATATTGACAGTAAACGAATGGTTATTACGGTAAAATTGGGCAAAGGAAACAAAGACCGATTAACTGTATTAAGCCCAACTGTCTTAGAAAATTTAAGAAGTTATTATAAAGTTTGGAGACCTAAAAAATACTTATTTGAGGGTGCCCAAGAAAAACAATATAGCCCTACAAGTGTATTGAGAATTATTAAAAGAGCCGCTAAAAAAACAGGAATTAAAAAGAACATAACTCCTCATATGCTTAGACATAGTTTTGCAACTCACCTATTAGAAGCAGGAACAGATTTACGCTACATTCAAGTTTTATTAGGACATAATAGCACAAGAACAACTGAAATTTATACCAGAGTGGCTATAAACAATATTAAAACTATAAAAAGTCCTATTGAATTATTAAATTTGAGATAAACACATAATGCGAATAAAGTGCATATGCACTTTATTCGGTTGTTGTAAGCAATTAAAAAAATGAACGAGAAACCATTTATATTTATAGGTTCTTCAGCAGAAGGACTCGAATCTGCTAAAGGAATTCAATCAAATCTTGAATATTCTTGTGAATGCCAAATTTGGTCGCAAGGTTTTTTTGGACTATCAAGTGGAACAATGGAAACACTTGTTAAATCTTTAGATAAATTTGATTTTGCAATTTTAATGCTTACCGAAGATGATATTACAATAAGTCGTAATAAAGAACAAGGAAGC
>JAJCYO010000145.1 GCA_029262875.1 Flavobacteriales bacterium | reverse complement strand
CACATAAATTAAAGATAGAATCTGTTCCTTGCCCACTGAATGGATTCACTGGATTAAATGAAACCCAAGAGTAAGTATAAGGAGTTGTTCCGCCTGTAACTGTTACACCAGCTGTTCCATCACATGCTCCAAAACAAGTTTCAGGAGTAACGGTCATTACTAAGTTAAGAAGCGGTGGTTCGGTAATAATTACACTATCAATCGCAGTACAACCGGCACTGTCGGTAACAGTTACAATATATGTTCCAGGACATAAACTTGCAATAGATTGTGTAAAGTAAGGAGCGGCAGAGCAAGCAGGTCCGGTCCACACATAAGTAAAGGTAGCCGGGGCACCAGTTCCACCAGTTGGGTTAGCAGTTGCTGTTCCATCATTAAAACCAGGACAAGTTATATTTGTTCCTGATGGATTAACTACGATTGGTGGTGGTTCGGAAATAATTACAGTGTCTGATGTAGTACATAAATTACCATCTGTAACAATGACATAGTAAGTACCAGGACATAAATTAAAAATAGAATCAGTTCCTTGTCCAGAAATAGGAGGGAGTATTGCAGGAATACCATCCCAAACATAACTATAACCTCCAGCTCCACCAACAGGAGTTGTAATGGCTGTACCATTACAGATACTATTACAAGTTAAATCTGTGGTGGCTGTTGTTGTTGTTAGTATAAGAGGTTCAGCAATAACAAAACAGTAAATAGTATCACATCCATTGGCATCTACTACTGTATCGCAGTAGGTATTAGGGCAAAGACCATTAATGGTTGAGCTGTTACCAACAAACGTTACTCCATTACTCCAGTTATGGGTAAAAGGGCCAACTCCACCGCCTAATACAGTTACTGTAGCGGACCCATCACAAGCACCACCACAACTTATCGCTGTAGAAGAACTGTCCAATATAATCTGTGGAGGAGATGAAGGTGTAACTACAGTATCATTACTACAACCACTAATATCAGTTACAGTTAAGGTATAAGCAATAGTAGCACACAAACCATTAATTGTTGCGAAAGTATCTGCTGGAGTAGCAGGAGGTGTAGTCCAAACATAAGAATAAGGGGTAGTTCCTCCATTAGGTGTTGATATTGCACTACCCGTACATTCCCCAAAACATAGGGGATCAGTAACCGCAACATTCACAAATAAACTATCAGGTTCAGGAACATTATAAAAGAATGTGGTATCACAACCAAAACCATCTGTTACGTTTAGTGAAACTGGTCCAGCACATAATGTTGCATTAGATGTTGTGTTTCCCACAGTTGTAACAAAACCTACAGGAAGCCATGTAAATGTCATGTTCGCATAACTTGCACCAATTACAGTAACAGAAACACTTCCATCACATAAGCTTTTACAACTTGTTCTATTAACAACTTCTAAAATTGGTAAAATTGGAGGGTGTCCTAAAACATTAGCAGCTTGACCTTGAACTGAACCACAAGCATCTTGCATTACGGCAGTATAGGAACCTGGACATAAGTTGAACGCAGTATCCCCTAAAGGTTGAGGTGGAGCACCAACCCAGTTAATTACTGAAGCTGGTGGACAATTAGTGGCAACAGCACTAATGAAAAGCATTCCATCACAAACGTTTCCACACGAAACTGTATCATCAAAAATAGTAATGCTTGTAATAAGTTTATTATTAATGGCGTTGTTTGGTTGGGACTGAATAATACTATAATTGTCACCACCTTTGTCAACAGCATTTACGTCACTACTTAGTACATAAATAGTTGTTTGGGTAAAATTATAGTCAAACTTTGAAGTATTAGTTGTCCATTGGTTAGAAGCCAATATATCAGAACCATCAGATAATAATTTTCTTTTTAACCCTGAGTTAGAAATAAAAGAAGAACAAACAATATCATTTAAATTCAAATTTAATTCTCCCTTGGTAAGCGTCACCGTATTTTCTGGAGATAATAATGGATTATTCAAAACATATTTTCCTTTCCCTTCAAAATTAAAATCTGTTTTCCAGTTCCAGGTACCGAAATTCATAGATTTCGTGTCCGTGTTGTTCGATTTTAAATTGACTAACCCTGTTAGTTCATTCTTGAAAATAGCAGAAACATCTATTGTTCCATAGGCATCTATGGTAACTGCATGAGATGATTTTAATTCAAAATTTAGGATTCGAGAAGGAATCGTAATGTTATTAAAAGAAATATTGTTTGTTACAGAAACAGTTTGGTTAGCTTGTGTAAAAGAATTTACATCAAAGAAGACATCATCATTTGTGTTAGGGACTCCTATTCCTCCATCACCTCCAGAAGTATTTGCCCAATGAGAAGCATCATTCCAGTTCCCACTATTACCTACCCAATAAAAATTACCAGCAAAAGTATCTCCTATAGTACACAAACATAGTATTGCAGCTAGTAAAAGGGGCTTTCCAAAATTCATTAACATATACTTGTTTAAGTTAGTGATAAGGTTACGACAATAATACAAAATATGTTACGAAAAAAGTAATAATATTTCATACTTATACACAGAAAGACGTTGATTACTCTAAGATAGTTGCAATTTGAAAAATGAGGGTAGGGTGAAATTTAAGGGTTTTTTAGTTCAGGATAAGGAATGAACTTACTATTTCTAAGAATTCAGAAGGTTTTTCTGCATGTAGCCAATGTCCCGTATTCATAGACCTAATTTCAGCATTTGAGAAAATATTTTTGATAGAGCTATAGTCATTTTTGGTAATATAGTTTGACTTTTCTCCTCGAATAAATAATGTGGGTTTTTCAAATGGTTCAACGTTCTCTAATCCTTCTCCAATAATTTCTATTGTATCATTAATGACAGGAAGGTTAAAACGCCAAGCTAAGTTGTCTTTTTCAACCCAATAAAGGTTTTTAAGTAAAAATTGCCTGGTAGAGAAATCATCAATGAACCTACTTAGTTGTTCATCTGCTCCTTTCCTGGTATTAATTACAGCTAAGTCCAACGAAAGCATTCCTTCAAGGATAGAGGTATGATGAACAGGATAAGATTTTGGAGCAATGTCTGCAACAATTAGTTTTGACAATTGATTTGGATAATTCATTGCAAATTGCATGGCTGTTTTGCCGCCCATTGAATGGCCTAAAATTACTGGGTCAATGATGCTATTTTGCATTAAAAACGCGTAAAGATCATCAGCCATTATATCATAATTAAAATCTTCACTATGTGGTGATTGACCATGATTTCTTGCATCAATAATAAAAACTTCAAAATGTTCACCTAATTTTTTAGCGAGAGTCATCCAGTTATCTAACGAGCCGAACAACCCATGTAAAATAATTAAAGGGTCACCTTCTCCAACTTTTTTAAAATTTAATTGCATTCGACAAAAATCGTATTTTTGAATAAATAAAAGAAAGATATGGGGTCAATAAAAGTTGTAGGAGAAGATAAAAAGGAATTTAAAAT
>JAJCYO010000144.1 GCA_029262875.1 Flavobacteriales bacterium | reverse complement strand
ACGCTGAATAATACTACCAAGATCTTCGGCATTTTCAGAAAAGTTATTGCTATCAACATCTACAATCAATAATTTTCCTTGATCATAAGTAGTTGCCCAGGCCTCATAACGCTCATTTAAGCGTTTTAAATAGTCTAATCGAATACTTTCCTCATAATCTCTTCCCCTCTTTTGTATTTGATTTACTAAAGTAGGAACAGATGCTCTTAAATAGATTAAAATGTCTGGAGGTTGAATAAAGGTCTCTTGTAATTTAAACAATGAAAAATAAGTCTCAAAATCACGCGTAGTCATCAATCCCATTGAATGTAAGTTAGGAGCAAAGATATAAGCATCTTCATATAAGGTTCTGTCCTGAATTACATTTTTCTTGTTTTCTCTAATTTCTTGAATCTTACTAATCCTGCTAGTCATATAGTAAATCTGAAGATTAAATGACCATCGTTGCATATCATTATAAAAATCATTCAAATAAGGATTTTCATCTACATCTTCGAAATGAGCATCCCAATTGTAATGTTTAGATAACAAAGTTGCTAATGTTGTCTTTCCAGACCCTATATTTCCTGCTACTGCGATTAACATATTCTCGTTTTAAAAAGAACTTAAAAATACAAAAAAATATCAGAGATTATCCCTACTGTTCGATTTTGTCAATAAATAATTGATTCTTTTTATCAACAATATAAATCAACGTGTTTTCAACACGAACAGAAGCAACAGAATTATATTTAAGTGGTTTATACTTAGCCATCTCCAACGTGAAAAAATCATAAGTTTCAATTTCTCCAGCTTTATTGGTATATATTAAAAACTTATCTCTCACCTGAAAATTCGTTAACCCCAATATAGGAAGGGTTTTTAAATAAGTGCCATAAATATCAAAAACCAAAATACCATTAGTAGCATCATTCAAATAAAGCTTGTTATTGTATTCTACCAAAAAATTAGCTTGTATATTTTTATTTAGAAGATTGGCCAAATTTCCTGAAGTATTGGTTGTCGTAAGCTCTTGATCTTTTCTTATTAATTCAAAACGAACAGGGTCATAATACCAAACTCCATCATTGTATGATCTACAAACTAGACTTGTTTCGTCCAGCTCTATAGTGGTTAAATCAATCACCTCACTTGTTGGCGATAGCGTATTATCTAATATTAATATTTTAGTGAAATCCCTAAAATAAACTAAGATCTTCTGAGGGTTACTTACATCTACATTCGCGATTACACCAAGAATATTATTACTATAGCTGCAATCTAATTTTCCTTCACTTGAATATTTATCTATTTTAGTGTCACCTATTTCATAGTAAAACCCAAATTGATCCGTAGTGATCGTTTTTCCTTTAAAGGGTATTGGTTTAACCTGAGCATAAACAGGATATACCAATAATATAATGAGTATCGTCAATAAGTGCTTCATGGCTATTTATTAGCTAAAATTATACCATTTTTATCAGTTCATCAACATATTTGCTATCATTTGATAACCGTGGTATCTTATGCTGTCCTCCTAATTTATTTTTATGTTTCATCCAATTGTAAAATGTCCCGGAGCGAAGTTCGCTTATTTCTGGTTGTGCCAATACCATATCATTAAACCGTTTGGCTTCATAATCAGAATTAACCTGTTTTAATTCCCTGTCCAATACTTCAGAAAAATAGTCAATACTTTTTGGTGACTTTTCAAATTCGATTAACCACTGATGTTTCCCTGTAGATTGATTCGTAAAAAACTTCGGTGCTGCCGTATATTCTTTAATAATAGATTCTGTCAATGCACAAGCCTTAGAAAGGGCAGACTCAGCATTCTCAATTATGAGCTCTTCCCCAAACGCATTAATAAAATGATTTATTCTTCCAGTTACTTTTATTCGATAGGGATTTAATGATGTAAACTCTACCGTATCACCAATTACATAACGCCACAATCCAGCATTTGTTGAAATAACCAATGCATAATTCTTATTTAATTCGACATCTTCTAAAGTTATGGCTTTGGGGTTATCCTGTTTTAATTCTGTTTTCTCAATGAACTCATAAAAAATCCCATAATCTAACATCAATAACATCTCCTCTACTCCATTCTGATCCTGCAAGCCAAAGAAACCCTCTGTTGCATTATAATTTTCATAATAGTTCAACTGATTTCCAGGAATCATTTTTTTAAACTGCTCTTTATATGGCAAGAAATTAACCCCTCCATGCATAAACAGTTCAAGGTTGGGCCAAACATCCAATATATTATCTGTTTTGTTAAGCTCAAGAATTCTTTTTAACAGAACCAACGTCCACGAAGGTACTCCCGAGATATTTGAAACATTTTCTTTGGCTGTAGACATTGCCATTTTTTCTATTTTCTCTTCCCAGTTGTCCATAATAGCAATAGACATTTTGGGAACCCTACGTTGCTCTACCCACATTGGAAAGTTTTTCATGATAATTGCCGATAAATCACCATAGTAAGATTTATTACTAAAGGAATTAATGGCACTACTACCACCAACCACTAATACCTTCCCTAAAATTAGCTTTGTTTCCGGGTGGTTGTTATGGTAAATGGCCAGTAAGTCTTTACCGCCTTTGTAATGGCAATCTATTAACGATTCTTTACTTACTGGAATAAACTTACTCTTACCAGTAGCTGTTCCAGAAGATTTGGCAAACCACTTAATGTCTGTTGGCCACAATACATTTTGTTCTCCATGCTTAATCCTAATAATCTGATCTTTAAGACTTTCATAATCTTGTAAGGGTACTCGATTAATGTAATCTTGGTAATTTTTTATTGATTTATAATCATACGTTTTTCCCCATTCTGTATTTTTTGCTTTATCGATTAAGTTAAAAAACAATTCATTTTGTACATCTATTGGATGCTTCATAAACAATTCCATTTGATGAATTCGCTTTTTTATAATCCATGAAAAA
>JAJCYO010000143.1 GCA_029262875.1 Flavobacteriales bacterium | reverse complement strand
TCCATTCCTTTAACCATTTTTCATGCTTGTTCATTGGTAAGAACCAATGCTTTGTATCTTTTAGATATACTAAACTATCTACTCTTACAGTAGATCTAGGATTAATAAGTTCTGTTGGACTCAAAGCAGAACCACATTTTTCACATTGATCTCCGTACGCATCAGCAGAACCACATTTTGGACAGGTTCCCATGATGTATCTATCAGCTAAAAACTGATTATTTTCTTCATCATAAAATTGTTTGGTTGTCTTTTCTTCAAACTCACCTTTCTCATGCAACTCTTTAAAAAATTGACTGGCTGTTTCGTGATGTAATTGAGAAGAAGTTCTATGGTAAATATCGAATTCTATTCCAAAATCAGCAAAAGCTTTTTTTATGATGGCGTGATTTTTATCTACAATGGCTTGGGGCGTGGTATCTTCTTTTTTAGCCCTAAGTGTAATGGCTGCACCATGCTCATCAGAACCACAAACAAACAAAACATCTTTCCCTTTGCCTTTTAAGTACCTGGAGTAGATATCGGCAGGCAAATAACAACCAGCAATATGGCCTAAATGTAAAGGGCCATTTGCATAAGGCAAAGCTGCGGTTATCGTATGTCTTTTAGCTTCTTTCATTTAAAATGTCAGCTCAATTTGTTATTTTCGTTCTTAATAATTGCCACTCGGGCTTCGATTAAATTTGGGCAAAAGTACGTTTTGCAAATCTAATAATGTAATGATGACAATGGAAAAACCACCTCATTTAAAAAAAGGAGATAAAGTAATGATTGTTTCTACTGCCAGAAAGGTTTCTGAAGCAGAAATTAGACCAGCAGTTGAGGTGCTAAATAAGTGGGGGTTAATTGTTGTTTTAGGCGAAAACCTCTATGGCGAAAACGATCAATTTTCGGGAACAACAGAAGAACGAATAAAAGACATGCAAAGGGCTTTGGATGATGAAATGGTAAAAGCTGTATTTTGTGCAAGAGGAGGATATGGTACTGTTAAAATTATTGATGAACTTGATTTTACCAGGTTCATTGAATTTCCAAAATGGATAGTAGGATATAGTGATGTTACAGTAATGCACAATCACATCAATGAGAATTTTAAGCTACAGACCTTGCACGCTACCATGCCAATTAATTTTTCTTCCAATACAAATGAAAGCATAGATAGCTTAAGAGAAACATTGTTTGGGAAGGAGTTAAGCTATGAGTTTGATGGTCATGAATTGAATAGAAAAGGGAATGCAGAAGGAATTTTAGTAGGAGGGAACCTATCCATTATCTATAGTTTAACTGGAACAGATTCTCAACTTACTACAACTGGTAAAATCTTGTTTATGGAAGATTTAGACGAGTACTTGTACCATGTGGATAGGATGATGGTGAACTTACAACGAGCAGGAATTTTAAAGGGCCTTTCGGGATTAATTGTGGGAGGAATGTCCGATATGAATGACAATGAAATTCCATACGGAAAATCAGCAGTTGAAATTATTGTAGATGCTGTAAAAGAATATGATTATCCAGTTTGCTTTGGTTTTAATGCTGGGCATTTAGATGATAACATGACCCTAATTATGGGAGAGAGGGTAGTGTTGAATGTAGAAGAAAGTTGTAGCCTGAAGTTTATTAACTCTTAAACTCTTTATACCCTGTAGGTATTTTAAATTTAGCCGAATTAATTTTTTTCTTGGTCATTTTAGTGGTGATCATTTTCGCTTTAATTTTTCCATCAGTTCCTTTTTCTTCGCCCATAATTGGAAAAAACCCAGCATTTTCAGGTATTTGCATGAAGTATAATGCAATCTTATCTTTTCGGTTAAGGGCAGTGAGCAAATCTTTAAAAAAGAAATGGTTACCCGATTCAATGACCCAATATTCTGCTTTAGAATTGTAGTCTGAGTTATTAACTGTCCATTTCACACAATTATAACCAAGAATTTTTTTCTTTTCTGTTGTTTTGAACGTTTCACATTTACTCATGTTCTTTGTACTTGGTTTAGAAACAACTTCCATGTACATTTTACGATCATGATTTATTGCGGTAACTTTTTTTGTTTTCAAGTCTACAAACATGGTTCCTGCAACAGTACCATCTTTTTTTAATTCATCTATCCTTACATTGCTCGAGGTAACGTAATAGACGTACTTTGTCTCGTCAAAATAATTTTTTCGAGTAAATTCAATGGTTCCTTCAAAATGTTGAGCCATTAAAATGGTAGTAATTATTAAACTAATGGTAAGCGCAATAGATTTTAAAAAATTCATAGTACCTGTTTTAAATCAAAGCAAGGTTACTAATAATGAGGTTGAATGAGCATAAAATATTTTTAAAAATTTAAATACTTTTACACATATTGTTGATTAATATATGGCAGGACACAATTTACTAGGAGAAAAAGGTGAAAAAATGGCGGTGGATTTTTTGGTTGCTCATGGCTATGAAATTATAATAACCAATTGGAGAGAGAATAAGTTTGAGGTAGACATTATTGCGATTGATAAAGAAGAAATTGTTTTTGTTGAGGTAAAAACAAGAAGTACTGATGTATTTGGTTCTCCTGAAGAATCAGTGACATTGAAAAAACAACAACATTTAATTAATGGTGCCGACCACTATATTCAAGAAAATGAAATTGATTTAGAATGTAGGTTTGATGTTATTTCTATAATTCTTAATTCAAATCAGGAAGAGGTAAAGCACATTAAAAATGCTTTTTACCCAGAAGCTTAGGGCTTTATTATTTCAATTACGTTTTTACCTGTTTTCATGTCTTGAGCATAAATTTCGACAGCTGTAATGTTAGGAACCCAAAAAGTACCACCATCCAGTTGAATGAATATGCGGTTCATTTTAAGTAGTTTTCCGTTGTACTTTGTATACACTTCAAATTGATCGTCTTTTTTCTTTTTGAGTGTAAAAAACATTTTATCATAAGACACAAATTTGAAGGTGGCGTATTCATCATTTACGTTAATGAATTTTAATCCGTAAGCAAATTTTTGCTGAATCCAAGTTAATGGCTTAATGGTTCCTCCTTCAGTATTCCTTCTCCAATATACGCTAATTGGTTTTTCATCGTTAAGGATGCCTGCATTATCTACATTAACATCATAAAATATTTGATTGTTATCCTTACTCCGTTCGATTTTGAACAACGAATGTACTGGGTTAGTAATGACATCAATTTCGGGGTCAGTAAATGCCAATAATATGGTACAAACGAGCCCTCCCAATATAAATTTAAACTTTCTCATACCTTGTAATGATGGTAATCATCTTTTATATGTGGCTAAAGATATTGTGAATGTTTGAAACAGAAGTAACAAATAGGTAAAAAGACATTAAATGTCAATTAGACTACTAATTTTTAATGTAAAAAAAATGGAAAATTATTTAATTTACCTAAATCGTTTAAATGCTATAACTATCTGTTAATAAATGATTTATTAACAAAATATTTATTTTAAGTTATATTTTTATTGTCATAATTATTTATATTTGCTTTTAAGAATTAGGTTGTATCGCAGTGATAGTAAGCTGCATATATTTTTTAAACTTAATCTAAATCGATTTAGATTAATAAATAACAGAAAATGAAAACAAAATACGGACTCACAAAATTTGTTGTCTTTTTGACCTTACTAATAGGTACAACTCAAATTTCTTATTCGCAATGTAATAATGGAACCCAATATGGAGGTACAACTGCTCCAACTGGAGGAGGGAGTAATACCATATCTGGTTGTAATTATGCTTCTGAGTACGCTCCTGTTACTGGAGTAGCAGCGGCTACTGATTACCAAATAACCAGTTCTATTGCTACTGATTTTATTACCGTTAGACAAGGGACTTCAGGAGGACCTGTTATTGCCAGTGGTGTGCAACCGTTAAATTGGACATCAACTGTAGGAGGAACTTATTACATTCATTTTAATACGAATGCTGCTTGTGGTACACAAAGTTCTTGTCGTAATACGGTAATAACTCATGTTCCTGTACCATTGCCATCGCCAGATGACCCATGTACAGCCCATACAATTGTAGTTGGATGTGGAGGTTCAAAGTTAAGTGGAGATAACACAGGAATGACAAATTCAGGAATTGCTGCTCCTTCTTGTGGTTCTTATGCAGGTGGAGATGTTTGGTATTCATTAGTTGTACCAGCTTCGGGAATAATAAAAATTGAAACATATGCTGGAACATTAACTGATGTTGCTATGGCTGTTTATTCTGTTTCAGGAGGATGTGGAGGAACATTGACCCAAATAACATGTGATGATAACAGTGGATTTGGAAACATGTCGAAAATGATTTTAAACGGACAAACACCGGGAAATACATTATATATTCGAGTTTGGGATAAAAACAATAACCAGACGGGAACATTTGAGATTGATGCATCAGATTTAAGTTCGGATTATTGTGTTACAGGAAATGGAATCGATCAAGGTAGTGGTTGTGCTCAACTTACTTCAGCAACTAATAATCAATTAGGTTCTATTTGGGATGCCGATGATCGATTTGATTTCACATCAGATTGGACATTTGATTTTAGCGTTAATTTAGGAAGTAGTGATGGAGGTGCTGATGGAGTATGTTTTGTGATTCAAAATGATCCGGCTGGATTAGGTGCTTCAGGTACTTCAGGAGGTTCGATGGGAGCAGGAGGAATAGCCAATTCCCTAATTTTTGAGATAGATACCTATATTAATACTGAGGATAGGAATGATGGGTTAACAGGTTTAGGATGTGCAAGTGGACCAGATTGGGATCATTTAGATGTTTGGCTTAACGGAAATGTAAATCCAGGTACTTGTTCTTCAGGGGCACGAGTTGTTCCGAGTGCAGTAGAATTAATGAATGGTGCAGCATTATACAATATTGAAAATGGTTTAAACCATACACTACGTATCAGTTATGTTTCTGCTTCACAAACCATTACAGCAACAATATTGAATGCAGCAACCACGGTTACTTATGGTGCGATAAGTTATAGCCCAGTAAATGCAATGACATTATTTGGAACTAATGCTCCTTATTTTGGGTTTACATCTTCTACAGGTGGATTAAACAACCAACAATCTGCGTGTTTGGCTCCGTCTTTAATTTTACCGATTACATTAGCAGATTTTGATATCAACTGTGAGAACAATAGAGTTCAAATTGATTGGACTACGACATCAGAAATAAACAATGATTACTTTACCATTGAAAGAAGTCGTGATGGAATAAATTTTGAGGACATTGCAACGATAAGTGGTGCAGGAAATAGTAATAGTGTTTTAAACTATTCATGGATTGATGAAGCTCCATTAAATACTGTAGCCTATTACCGCTTAAAACAAACTGATTTTGATAGACAGTATTCTTACTCGAAATTGCAGGCCACAGAATGTCAATCAAATAATGAGATTAACATTTATCCTAATCCAGCAGCAGATGCTTTTTCGTTTGATTATTACATGGAAAAGAATGAAGAGCTAACCATCGAAATGTACAACATGTCTGGACAACTTGTCCTACAAAAACAATTTAACGATTTGCCTGTAGGAGCTTCAAACAGCTTAGTAAATATTGAAACATTAAGTAACGGAATATATTATGTGAAGTTCTCTACTCCAAATGGACAATTCATTAATAAGTTGTCAATCGTAGATTAATAATATTTGTGTTTAGCGCATGAAGAAGGTAGTAAAATATGTTTACTCAGCGATGTATCAAAGAAATCGTGAGATCACATTTTTAGAAAAAACATTGATTACGGTTACCACACTTTTTATCTTATTTTTAGCAATGGCTTTTCCTTTAATGGAAATTATTTAAATGGCCTAAAGCTCGTTGATAAAACTACCACAGGACCTTCTTATTTCTAATCGGTTTGGCAGTGAAATTTGTTTGCTTTGAAATCCTTCATCGTTTTCTATGTTATCGATTAAAAGCGTAACAACTTCTTCTCCCATTTGAGTAATGGGTTGTACTACCGCTGTAACTGGAGGGTAACATAATTTAAAAGCATCAATATCATCAAAACTCACTAACGCTACATCTTGAGGTATTCTAATGTTCATCTCTTTAAAACATTCCAAACAAGCAACAGCTATATTGTTGTTAGCAACAAATAATGAGTTAATGTTTTGTGGAGGGCTTAATAATTCTTTCAACTCCCTACGTACATCTTCTTTTATGTTTTCAAAGGAAATCTCTCTAATTAAACTGGTGTCAACTCTGATTCCATTTTCTTTTAATGCATCTTTATATCCAGCGGTTCTTTCCTTTAGAGAGCTTAAGTGTGATGGACTAATGGTTAAATGGCCAATTTTTTTATTTCCTAATTTGATTAAATGTTCTACAGCATTTTTTGCTCCTAATTTATTTTCAACACCAACATAGTTTGTTTTAAGTTTAGGAATATCTCTATCAATTAGTACAAAAGGAAAATTATTTTTCTTCAATTGAGTAATGTCGTGGTTGTTTTTTTGAGTAGTAGAAATAATTAATCCATCTACTTGTCTGTCGACTAACATCTGAATTAATTCAGATTCTTTATCAGGGTTTTCATCCGAACTGCAGATAATAAGGTTGTAGCCTTTTGCAGTACAATTATCTTCAATGCTTCTACACATTTTAGCGTAAAAAGAATTGGATATGTCGGCAACAACTAAGCCTATAGTGTTTGATTTTCCAATTCTTAGTCCTCTTGCAAATTGATTGGGCTTGTAGTTAAGCTCCTTCACTTTATCTCGAACGCGTTGTTGTGTATCTTTATTAATGCCCTTTTCATCTCCTCTATTATTTAAAACTAAAGAGACTAATGTTTTAGAAACACCTAAACTTTTGGCAACATCCGCTAAGGAAACTTTCTTCATTGAAATAAACTTTTTATAAAGTTACTAAATCGTTTTAGAAAATTGTAAATTTAGCAATTGAAATTAAAAAATGACGACAAAACAAGGTTTTAAAAAAGCATTTGTAGTTATTACCTCTTTATTCTTCATGTGGGGGTTAATTACTGTATTGGTTGATTCTTTGATTCCAAGATTAAAGGAAATTTTTGAAATAAATAACTTTGAGGCCGTATTAGTTCAGTTTGCTTTTTTTGGCGCCTATGGATTACTTTCCATTCCAGCAGGGAATATTTTACATAGAATAGGGTATAAAAGGGGAATGATGTTAGGTTTGGGCGTAATGGGTTTTGGTTGTTTATTATTTTATCCAGCTGCATCCTTGCGATTATTTCCATTGTTTCTGTTAGGGTATTTTATATTGGCAGCTGGTATGGTGCTTTTACAAGTAGCGGCTAATCCTTATGTGACAGTTCTGGGTGATCCAAAAGGCGCATCAAGTCGATTAAATTTATCTCAAGCATTTAATTCATTAGGAACTGCTATTGCTCCAGCTTTAGGTGCAATTTTTATACTCAGCGACAACATCAAAACATCAGAAGAGATTAAACTACTTGATGATGCAGCAAAAGAAATTTATTATGCAGGAGAAGCTTCGGCAGTTCAAATGCCCTTCATAGTTTTAGCCGTAGCTCTTTTCGTATTGGCTGTAATAGTTCTGATGGCTAAGTTGCCTCAGATTTTAGGTAATGCCGTAAAATCCAATTATGTTCGGGCGTTGAAACACCCAAGGTTAAGTTTAGGAGCAATTGGTATATTTCTTTATGTAGGTGCTGAAGTTGCTATAGGTAGTTTTTTGGTGAACTATTTTTTAGACATGGACTTGGCAGAAACAATTAAAAGTAATGGATTTTTAAATAATGTAATTTCCAATATCCATCATATGCATTTAAGCAATGTTGATAATAAAGGGATTGTTGGGACTTTTGTTATTTTATATTGGTCAGGCGCTATGGTAGGCCGATTTATTGGTTCATACTTAACCAAAGTGTACAAGCCTCAAATAATGTTAGGTTTATTCGCAATGTTGGCAATACTCTGTGTGGTTGTTTCAATGTCTACAATCGGAATGATAGCGCTGTGGTCAATTTTAGCGGTTGGATTGTTTAATTCTATTATGTTTCCAACAATATTTAGTTTAGCCATAGAAGATTTAGGAGAGTTAAAACCACAAGGTTCGGGAATACTATGTACCGCTATAGTTGGAGGAGCATTTGTGCCATTACTATTTGGATACCTTTCTGTTATTTCTGGTTTTAAGCTAGCTTTTATATCCGTTATTATATGTTACGTATACATCTTCTTTTACAGTAAAAAAGTAAATACAATATAGAATAGTATGAGAAAACAGTTAAAATATAGTTGTTTGCTGATGGTGCTGATTTCCTTATTGGGATGCGGTTCAGATAAAAAAGTAGAATATGTTTCTGGAGTTGATTTAGTGAATCCTTTTATTGGAACAGGTGGTCACGGACATACTTACCCTGGAGCAACTTTGCCTTTTGGAATGGTTCAGTTAAGTCCAGACACACGATTAGAGGGATGGGACGGATGCTCTGGGTATCATTATACCGATTCGATTATTTATGGATTTAGTCATACCCATTTAAGCGGAACAGGAGTAGGGGATTATGGTGATGTGCTTATTATGCCAACTCAGGGACCAGTTTATTTTGACAATGGATACAAAACAGGAGTAGACAGTGGCTATGCATCTACCTTCAAAAAAGAAACTGAGAAAGCGAGCCCAGGTTATTATGAAGTAAAATTGGAAGAACATGACATTGATGTAAGATTAACAACTACCGAAAGAGTTGGAATTCATGAATACACGTTTAACAAAGCGGATAAGAGTAGTATTATTTTGGATTTATTGCATCGAGACAAAGTGTTAAAACATGACATCAAAAAAGTAAATGACAATGAAATTGAAGGTTACCGTATTTCTGAAGCATGGGCCAAGGAACAGCACATTTATTTCGTCATTCAAATTTCTAAACCTTTTAAAATTTATTATACTGAGCATAAAGAACAACCACAGGGAAGGGTTTTGCCAAAATATTTAGAAGAAGAAAAAATGGCAATTCTATTTGATACTAAAGCTGGCGAGAAAGTAACCCTGAAGGTTGGAATTTCCGCAGTAAGCATAGCTGGAGCTCGCAAGAATTTAGAAGCTGAAGCACCACATTGGGATTTTGAAAAATATTTGTCAGATGCAAAAGCAACTTGGTCAAAAGCATTGAATAAAATAAATATTGCTGGAGGTTCTAAAGACCAACAGGAAATATTTTATACAGCTTTATACCATAGCATGATTGCTCCAAATGTTTTTAGCGATGTAGATGGGAAATACAGGGGAACAGATTTGAAAATTCATCATTCTAAAGATGGACCTGTTTATACCGTTTTTTCTTTGTGGGATACGTTTAGAGCGACCCATCCATTATACACGATCATAGAGCAAAAGAAGACGAACGAGTTTATTAGAACATTTTTAAAACAATATAAAGATGGTGGGCAACTGCCCATTTGGGAATTGGCAGGTAATTATACAGGTTGTATGATAGGGTACCATTCTATTCCAGTTATTGCAGATGCTTACAACAAAGGAATAAGAGATTACGATAGTGAATTAGCCATGAAGGCAATGTTACACAGTGCTGAGCAAGATAAATTAGGATTGAGTTTTTATAAATCTAAAGGGTACATTGCCGCTGGAGATGAATCAGAATCGGTTTCTAAAACGTTGGAATATGCTTACGATGATTGGTGTATTTCAACTATGGCTAAGGAAATGGAAGAAGAATATATTTACAACTCATATATTCAGCGTGCTCAATACTATAAGAACATTTTTAACAATGAGAATGGGTTTATGCAGAGCAAAATGAATGGAGCATGGAGAAGTGGTTTTGATCCAGCCGAAGTGAATTTCAACTTTACAGAAGCCAATTCATGGCAGTACAGCATGTTTGTTCCTCAAGACGTAAAAGGGCTAATTGATTTGCATGGCGGGGCAGCTAATTTTGAAAAGAAATTGGACGAGTTGTTTACCACAGAAATGGAGTTGTCTGGGAGACATCAATCTGATATTACAGGTTTAATTGGACAATATGCGCATGGCAATGAACCAAGCCACCACATGGCTTACTTGTATAATTATATCGGGAAACCATACAAAACACAAGAGCGTGTTCATCAAATATTAAATGAACAATACACCACTCAACCAGATGGATTATCGGGGAATGAGGATTGCGGGCAGATGTCAGCCTGGTACGTGTTAAGTGCAATGGGAATATATGCTGTAACTCCAGGGTTGGATTATTATACCATAGGGACTCCTCAGTTTGATGAAGTGAGCATTAATCTTGAAAATGGAAAACAGTTTAAAGTTGTGGCCAACAATATTTCTGATGAAAATAAATACATTCAGAGTGCCACATTAAATGGAGATGATTTTGACCAATCTTATTTGAAACATGAAGACATCGTAAATGGGGATGAGTTAATTTTTGAAATGACCAATGTTCCGAATAAAAAATGGGGAGCAGAAAATAAACCTGTTTCTGCGATAGAAAAAGGTTATGAAATTACACCAGTACCTTATTTTACAACTTCATCACAAACTTTTGAAGAGACTATTGACGTGGAATTAAAAAATGTGGTAGAAGGAGCAGAAATCTTTTATAAAATAGAAGGTGAATTTTTAAAGTATGAAAAACCTTTTACCATTAATGAAACTTCAACCATCGAAGCCTATGGATTATTAAATGGAAAAAAGAGTTTTATAGTAAGCGCCTCTTATAAGAAAATAATAGGAGGGAGGTCAATTGAACTATTATCTGAATATGATAATCAGTACAATGCCGGAGGAGATAAGGCATTAATCGATTACATGAAAGGGTCGACCAACTTTAGAACTGGATTTTGGCAGGGCTATTATGGAAAAGATGTTGAGGTAATCGTTGATTTAGGGAAGCAGACTAAATTCTCTAAGATTTCTGTTGGAGCATTACAGGATATCAAATCATGGATATTTTACCCAACAGAAGTGGAATTTTGGGTAGCAGGAAGCAAAAATGGACATTATAAAGAATGTGGAACTGTGGTTAATGATTTTCCTGACAATGAATATGGCGCTTTTACGAAAGAGTTTGTTCGTCAATTTAATTATCCAATCCAAAGTCGATTTATCAAAATAAAGGTCAAGAATTATGGTGTTTGCCCAGATTGGCATTTAGGAAAAGGTGGAGATACTTGGCTGTTTTTGGATGAAATTACGGTTGAATAGTATTTTACCACTCCATTTTATAGGCAGCATCTTTCAATTTTTTAATTTTCTTGCTTTTTATGGCATAATTAAATCCAGCGTAAACACTATACCCGCCAACTTCTCCTTGTTTGTTAATGGCTAGGAAACCGACTTGTAACCCTTTGATGTCTTTGTGTTTTTTTATAATTCGCTCAACAGCTATTTGACAAGCTTCGTCAGGTGATTTTCCGTGTCGCATTAATTCAACTACTGTATGGCTCCCGGCAATTCTAATAACGGCCTCACCTAAACCAGTGGCACAAGCTCCACCAACTTCATTGTCTACAAACAAACCAGCACCTATTAGTGGAGAATCTCCAACCCTACCATGTAATTTATATGCCCAACCACTTGTAGTACATGCTCCTGAAATATTTCCATCTTCGTCCATCGCCAGCATTCCTATGGTATCGTGGTTCTCCGAATTTACTTCAGGCTTTTTTTGTTCTTCACTTTCCTTCCATTTTAACCAAGCTTTTTTTGCTTCTGGAGTTAATAAATCTCTTTTAGGAAAACCCTGTGCCATGGCAAATTGAAATGCTCCTTTCCCAACCAACATAACATGTGGCGTATCTTCCATTACTTTTCGAGCAACAGAAATTGGATTTTCAATGTCTTGTAAAAAAGCAACAGCACCACATTCGTTTTCGTGGTTCATGATACAAGCATCTAAGGTTACTTTTCCTTCCCTATCTGGTAAACCACCTAAGCCCACACTTCTATTGGTAGCATCTGATTCTGTAACTCGTACTCCTTTTTCAACAGCATCTAACGCGGTTCCTCCTGTATTTAAAACCTTCCATGCTGCTTTATTAGCAGCAGTACCATGGTTCCATGTTGAAATGACAATAGGCTTGCCTTTAGTTGCATTAAAAAGAGGTATGGAAATGGTGTTATTATTTGCAGTTATTTTAGAAGTCAATAATGCACCAATTCCTAAAGCTCCTGTTTTTAAAAACTTTCTTCTTGACATAATTTATTAGATTTCTTTATCACAAGTTGTACAAATATATTTGTCTTCATGCTTGTGAGTTGTATTTACATGTTTATCAGCTATTTTACTGATAAAGCTTTCATAAATATCATCACCAGGTGTTAGGTGTTTGTCTTTTATAATCTTGTAATGTTTACCATCCCATTCATCGTAACCCCAACAGGCAATGCACATACCTTCAGGAGCAGACTTTGATGATTCATTATCTTCTTTAGCTTTAAAATATTTCTTAATGTTCTCAATGATGGTCGTCATATATCTACTTTTTACGTGGTTTCCAATGTTTCTTTTTATTAAACTTCTTTTTGCCTCTAAAAGGTTTTTTATAGCTGGTGTCATATTTTGGTCCCTCTTCAAAACCTTCAGGTAAAGCTAATTTTCTAACCTCATTTCCTATTAAGGATTCAATTTTGGAGAAGTTATAACAATCATCCGAATTAATAAAAGTCAAGGCTACTCCAGTATTATCTCCTCTTGCTGTTCTTCCGATACGATGTACATAATCTTCTGCATCATTAGGAATGTCATAATTGATAACAAGATTAATGCCCTTAATGTCAATCCCTCTTGAAAGAACATCTGTAGCAACCAAGAGTTTAATTTTTTTGTTTTTAAAGTCTAATAGAACAGCTTCTCTTTCCTGTTGATTTAAATCAGAGTGAATTCCTTTAGCTGGAAGACCAACTTTATTTAATTCTTTGGTAATTTCTTTGACTGTAACTTTTCTAGAAGAAAAAACTAAGATGTAATCGTGGTCTTTTCCTGTAAGAATGCTACTTATTAATTTTATTTTTTGATGGTTATGCACTAAGTATGCTGCTTGTAAAATCCCTTCATTAGGTTTAGAAATAGCTATGTTTATTGTAATAGGGTCTTTTAATAATTGAGAAGAGAGTTGTCTTATTTTTGGAGGCATGGTAGCAGAAAAAAGTAGGTTTTGCCTTTCCATAGGAAGCTTTTTTGCAATACGTGTAATGTCTTCATTAAACCCCATATCCAACATTCTATCGGCTTCATCTAATATGAAGTGTTTTACCCCTGATGTATCAAAGTAGCCCATATTTAAATGAGAGATAAATCGACCAGGAGTACAAATTACGATATCTGCTCCCGTGGTTAATGCCTTTTTTTCTGCATCAAAACTTTTACCATCTCCACCTCCATAAATAGCAATAGACGTAGCATTGGTAAAGTAACTTAGGCCTTCAATTTGTTGATCTATTTGTATGGCTAATTCTCTTGTTGGGACAATAATTATTGTACTTACTTTATCTGAACTACCACGTTTACAAATGGCATTTAAAATAGGTAAGACAAAAGCTGCAGTTTTTCCGGTTCCTGTTTGTGCAACAGCAATCATGTCTTTGTTTTGCATGACCGCTGGAATGGCTTGTTGTTGTATTGGTGTTGGAGTCTCGAACCCCATTGCATCAAGTGCTTCTGTCACTTGATCTTCAAATCCTAATTCACTAAATTTCATAGTTACCAAAGATAACAAATAGATTGGGGAATCTATGGTTTAATTAGTTCCAACAATTGTTGAGCATGATTGTTTGCTGATTGAATCGCATTTTCCTTAGCACCTTCTGAATAACCATTGATGTCATTACAGAAAATTTCTCCGGCATATTCCATTTTGCAATACTTTGCTAATCCTTGAAGATGAAAGGTGATTTTTTCAATAATTTCTCGAGGATAATCTTTCACAGGACTTCCAATGGTAAAGGATACGATCATTTTTTTGCCAGCTAATTTGTAGCTATCTGCACCAAAAGCAAAGCCGTATTGTATTACCTGATCTATCCATTCTTTTAAAATGGCTGGAGTACTGTACCAAAATAGGGGGTATTGAAAAATAATGGTATCAGCATTTAATAAAGCTTCTTGTTCGGCTTTAATGTCAATTTTAAAATCAGGGTAAAGTTTATCGAGATGCCTCACTTCACAATTTTCTGAAGTAG
Organism: Flavobacteriales bacterium; assembly: GCA_029262875.1. Lineage (GTDB taxonomy): Bacteria > Bacteroidota > Bacteroidia > Flavobacteriales_E > Vicingaceae. The sequence goes on along the minus strand of JAJCYO010000143.1, from coordinate 10,928 downwards.
CAATACAATCACTAATTATTTTGTTCCCAATTGATTCCTCGATTTTTGGGTGCGCCAATATCATAACTGTTTTACTCATAGACTACCAATCGTCTTTTTTTTCTTCTTCTAATAAAAAGGTTTTATTAAAGGCAAGGTTGTAGATTGTTCTCGGTTTCTTTTTAAAAGAAATTCTAAAGTCTTTACCATCTTTATTTACAAAATGCTGTTCGAAAGATTGTTTTTCTCCTTTTTTAATTAGTTCACCACTCCCTACTAATAGAATATTATGATAGCTTACGCGATATTTTCCTTCTTTTAGTCCAATTACTACCGATCCGGCATAACTTGATTTAACTACTAATGCTGGCGGTAAGGTCCCAACAATTTCTTTATCATCTTCGTCAATTTTTTGAGGTCTTAGGGTGGCTATTATTTTCCCATCCTCAACTCTAAATAATTTAAATAAGCCACAGCTTTTAAAATGAGCAATTAACTCTTCTTTCGATTTTTTAGTTTCATAAACCTTTACCCAACTTACTTTTTCTTTTTCTAAAACAAAATGGTCTTGGGCATTAAGGCCTAAGGTTGTTATTAATGCTAATGTAATAATGATGTATCTCATACTTAATAAGTTTTATGGTGGAGAATATCGGAGTCGAACCGATGACCTCTTCACTGCCAGCGAAGCGCTCTAGCCAACTGAGCTAATCCCCCAAGTTAAGGTAAAATTATAAATTTTATATCTTTAAGCAATATGTTTGCCATAAACTTTCATAACAAAATTGAAGCCATACTTTCTGATAAAATAGAAAGAACAATTTTAATTTCGGAAGTCAATGCTGTTTCTGGTGGAAGCATTAATAATGCTTACTGTTTAACAACAAATCATGACAAGTATTTTATCAAAAAAAACCAAGCTGATCGTTATCCAGAAATGTTTGAAAAAGAAGCAAAAGGGTTAGATTTATTAAGAGAGTCAGGCGCAATCAGAATCCCAGATGTAATTGGACTTGGTGAATTTGACAATACATCATTTTTAATTATGGAGTTTATAGAAAGCGCTACACAAAAACCGAATTTTTGGAAACAATTTGGTCAACAATTGGCGCAGCTGCACCAAAATACTAATTCAACATTCGGATTAGACCATAGCAATTACATTGGGTCATTATATCAACAAAATAACCCTTACAATAACTGGACTGATTTTTATATCAATGAGCGCTTGCAGGCTCAACTAAAATTAGCAAGAGACAATAATCAAATTGATATTGCTACCATTTCTAAGTTTGAAAACCTGTATAAGAGATTGGACGAGATTTTCCCAAAAGAATCACCTGCTTTAGTACATGGTGATTTGTGGAGTGGAAATTTTATGGTAGATGAAGTAGGACAACCTGTAATTATGGATCCAGCAGTTTATTATGGGCATAGAGAAATGGACCTTGCCATGACAAAACTGTTTGGAGGTTTTGATGATGAATTGTACGATTCATATAATAAATGCTATCCTATGGAAAAAGGATGGGAGAATAGAGTTGATATTTGCAACCTCTATCCATTAATGGTTCATGTGAATTTATTTGGTGGTGGTTATTTAGGACAAGTAAAATCTATAGTGTCAAAATTTGATTAATTTTAGAAGATGAATTTTTCCAGAGATATTTGGATTCTTGTAACAGTTTTTCTTGTTGTTGTCGGCTGCGACAGACACTCAGAGGATTATAAAATTATTTCCAAGCTATCTCATGAGCAAGGTAAGGCCGAGTGTAAGTGCAAGGGTCTATATGAAGAGGGAGCTTCTTCAATGAAAATTGAGAGGTGTGAATTGGAGGTAATGAATCTGAAAAAGAAGGTCGAGGAATTTAGAATCCAGGCGCTTTCTCATGATCGAGATAGGTTTACAAGTGGTGGTTTGGGTGCCAAGCTCAAAAAGATCAGAGATGCGGCTCTGGAAGAGGAAAGAGATAACTGCTTGTAAGGCGTTTCTTTGGACTTTGGTCGCAGGGTTTTATATCCTGAAAAAGATACTATGCTTGTGTTTGAGGGAAAAGATATTTTTGAAAACGAGGAAACATCAGAGGCGAAATAGAGTATTAATTACTTTCTTGAAAAATTATAGATTTGTTTATTATCAAACTGTTACATTTGTCCTCAGTAAAAGTTAAATTATGAGTGATACTATAAATACAGATAAAGCACCAAAACCTATGGGTTTATACCCTCACGCTAAACGTGTTGGTAATTTATTGTTTTTATCAGGTGTTGGACCAAGAGCTGCAGGTTCGGGAAGTGAAGAAGCCAATATTCCAGGATTGAAATACGATAAAAATGGCAATTACGAGGCATTTGATTTTGAAGCTCAATGTCGTTCAGTTTTTGATAATGTGAAAATCATATTAGAAGAAGCCGGATCGAGTTGGGAAAACTTAGTGGATGTAACCACTTTTTTAACGGATATGAAACGTGATTTTAAGACCTATAATCGTGTGTATGCTGAGTATTTTTCAGATGTACAACCATGCAGGACAACCGTTGAGGTAAACGCTTTACCATCACCTATTTCTATTGAATTAAAGTGTATTGCTATTATTGATTAAAACAAACCAATATAATGAATTGAAGAAGCCCTGAAATTCAGGGCTTTTTTTTATTAAATTCGCATTCTTATTAGAAAAAATGAGTCAGTATAAAACATATCCAAAGTTAGACTTACCCAATGTTGCTAAAGAGGTATTAGATAAATGGGAAGCTAATAAAGTGTTTGAGAAAAGCATTTCCACCAGAGAAGGAAAGGACCCTTTCGTTTTTTATGAAGGACCGCCTTCAGCAAATGGATTACCTGGTATTCACCATGTAATGGCAAGAGCGATAAAGGATATCTTTTGTCGATACAAGACATTGAAAGGCTTTCAGGTAAAACGTAAAGCAGGATGGGATACACATGGTTTACCAGTAGAGTTAAGTGTAGAAAAGAAATTAGGTATTACGAAAGAAGATATTGGGAAGAAGATTTCTGTTGATGACTACAACAAAGAGTGTAGAGAAACGGTAATGCAATACACTGACATTTGGAATGACTTAACCGAAAAAATGGGTTATTGGGTGGACATGAATGACCCGTACATTACCTACGAAAACAAATACATGGAAACCGTTTGGTGGTTGTTAGGACAATTGCATCAAAAAGGATTGATGTACAAAGGCTACACCATTCAACCCTATTCACCAGCTGCTGGAACAGGATTAAGCTCTCACGAGTTGAACCAACCAGGTACCTATCAAGATGTAAAAGATACAACTGCTGTTGCTCAATTTAAAATTAAAGATACCAGCAAATTAGGTGTTGATGAAGCTCATTTTTTGGCATGGACAACTACTCCTTGGACTTTGCCATCTAATACAGCTTTAGCAGTCGGAAATAAGATTGATTATGTATTGGTACAAACATTTAATCAGTATACACACCTTCCTATTTTTGTGGTTTTAGCGAAAGCTTTAGTTGGAAAACAATTTACTGGAAAATATGTAGAAGCAGAGGAAGGTAATCCTGATGTAGGAGATAACCTTTCTTCTGGGAAAGAAGGAAAGATTACCTATAAAGTAATTAAAGAATTTAAAGGGTCAGACTTAGTAGGAATTGAATACGAACAATTATTACCTTATGCCTTGCCGCATGAAAATGCTGATAAAGCGTTTCAGGTAATTGCTGGAGATTTTGTAACCACTGAAGATGGTACCGGGATTGTACACATTGCCCCAACTTTTGGTCAAGATGACGCTCAAGTAGCCAAAGAAGCAGGAGTTCCTGCCATGTTGGTGTTGGATGATAATGGGAATCCAGTTCCTTTGGTAGATTTACAAGGACGATTCAGACCAGAAATGGGTGAATTTGCTGGAATGTATGTGAAGAATGAATATTACAACGAGGGAGAAGCTCCTGAAAAATCGGTTGATGTTCAAATAGCCATCAAATTAAAAGAAGAAAACAAAGCATTTAATGTTTCGAAATACGAACACAGCTACCCGCATTGTTGGAGAACGGATAAACCTGTTTTATATTACCCATTAGACTCTTGGTTCATTAAATCGACTGCTGTAAAAGATCGATTAATTGAGTTGAATAAAACGATAAACTGGAAACCAGCAAGTACAGGAACGGGGCGTTTCGGTAATTGGTTAGAAAACTTAAATGATTGGAATTTATCACGTTCACGTTATTGGGGAATTCCTATTCCAATATGGAGAACAGAAGAAGGAGACGAAGAAATTTGCATTTCTTCAGTAGAGGAATTAAAAGCTGAGGTGGAAAAATCCATTGCTGCTGGATATATGACTGAAAGTCCTTTGGCTGATTTTGTTGTTGGAGACATGTCAAAAGAAAACTATGATACGTTTGATTTACATAAAAACTATGTAGATGAAATTACCTTAGTTTCAGCATCAGGTAAACCCATGAAAAGAGAAGCAGACTTAATTGATGTTTGGTTTGATTCAGGTTCTATGCCTTATGCACAACAACACTATCCTTTTGAAAATAAAGAAGAAATAGACAACAATAAATTTTTCCCAGCAGATTTTATTGCAGAAGGAGTGGATCAAACAAGAGGTTGGTTCTTTACCCTACATGCTATTGGAACGATGGTTTTCGATTCTGTGGCTTATAAGAATGTAGTATCTAACGGATTAGTGTTAGATAAGAATGGACAAAAAATGAGTAAGCGTTTAGGAAATGCTGCTGATCCATTTGAGACCTTAGGAAAATACGGTGCTGATGCTACACGTTGGTACATGATTACCAATGCTCAACCTTGGGATAACTTAAAATTTGATTTAGAAGGAATTACAGAAATACAACGTAAGTTTTTTGGAACCTTATACAACACTTATGGGTTCTTTGCTTTGTATGCGAACTTAGATGGATTTACTTATACTGAAGATGAAGTTCCAATAAGCGAAAGACCAGAAATCGATCGTTGGATTATGTCAAAATTAAATTCTTTAATTACAACTGTTGATGAGTATTATGGAGACTATGAACCTACAAAAGCCGGTAGAGCAATTCAAGATTTTGTAAATGATGAATTGAGTAACTGGTATGTGCGTTTGTGTAGAAGACGTTTCTGGAAAGGAGAATATTCTCAAGATAAAATTGCTGCTTATCAAACTTTATACAAATGTTTAGAGGTAGTAGCCCAGCTTTCAGCTTCAATTGCACCATTTTATATGGATCAATTGTATTCTGATTTAGTGGAAGTAAGTGGAAAAGGGAATGAAACTTCAGTTCATTTATCTGATTTTCCAGTGGCTAATGATGGTGCAATAGATACTGATTTAGAAGAACGAATGGCGATTGCCCAAAAAGTTTCTTCAATGGTATTGAGTTTAAGAAAGAAAGAAAGCATTAAGGTTAGACAACCATTACAAAAAATAATGGTGCCGATATTAGATGATAAATTCAAACGTCAGATACAAGAGGTAGAAGATTTGATTCTTTCTGAGACAAATGTTAAAGAATTGGAGTATTTAATAGATACTGCCGGTGTTTTAGTGAAAAGCATTAAACCTAATTTTAAGACATTAGGACCAAAATATGGTAAGATAATGAAGCAAATTGCTGCTGCTGTTAACCAATTTGGAGCTGATGAAATTACGGAATTGGAAAGTAATGGATCTAAGGCATTGACAATAGAAGGACAAGATGTAACGTTAGAATTGTCAGATGTAGAAATATCTACGCAAGATATTCCAGGATGGTTGGTACAAACAGAAGGAGGAATAACTGTTGCTTTGGACATTACATTATCTGATGAATTAAAAGAGGAAGGAATGGCCAGAGAATTTGTAAATCGTATTCAAAATCTAAGAAAAGAAAGCGGTTTAGAGGTAACAGACAAAATTCATCTTAAAATCTTAAAACACAATGAAATAAATCGAGCAATTGATAAAAATAAAAATTATATTTGCTCGGAAACTTTAGCAGGGAAACTTGATTTAGTGGATGAAATGAAACAAAATGACGGAATTACAGTAGAATTGGAAGAAGAGGTTAGTACTATAATTTCGATAGAAAAATTGAATTAAAATTTAAAGACATGGCAGACGTAAGATATTCAGACAAAGATTTAGCTGAATTTAAGGCAATAATTGACGAAAAAATTGCTGCAGCACAAAATGATTTAGATGCATTAAGAGGTTCTTTATCTCATGCAGATGATAACGGAACAGATGATACAGCCCATTCATTTAAGATGATGGAAGAAGGAGCAGCAACACTTTCAAGAGAAGAAGTTGCTCAATTGGCTGGTCGTCAGGAAAAGTTTCTTAGATCTTTAGAAAATGCATTAATAAGAATTTCTAACAAATCTTATGGTGTATGTAGAGTAACAGGAAAATTAATCCAAAAAGAAAGATTAAAAGCTGTTCCTCATGCAACATTAAGCATTGAAGCGAAGCAAGCTCAGAGTTAAAATTTCTTAAAAAGAGTATTTAATCGCTTCAACGTTCCTACCTTGAAGCGATTTTTATTACCTATGAATAAATTCTTATCAATAATTTCTAAACCTATAGTTGTCACGCTTATTGTCCTGATAGCAGATCAATGGCTTAAAATTTGGGTAAAAACCAACATGTATTTAAGCCAGGAATTTCCTGTTTTTGGAGATTGGTTTTACATTCATTTTACTGAAAATAGAGGAATGGCGTTTGGAATGGAGTTCGGTGGAGATTGGGGGAAATTGGCATTAAGTTTATTTAGAATTGTTGCTGTTTGTGGAATAGGTTATGTTTTATTTACATTACCCAAAACAACACATAAAGGATTAAAAATTTGTGGAGCATTAATTTTTGCTGGAGCCATTGGTAATATTTTAGACAGTGCTTTCTATGGGTTAATATTCAATGAAAGCTTTAATCAAATAGCTACGTTTATGCCTGCAGAAGGGGGCTATGCTCCTTTTCTTCATGGATGGGTAGTAGATATGTTTTGGTTCCCATTATTAGAGGGTAATTTCCCTGATTGGCTGCCGATTTGGGGAGGAGAACATTTCTTGTTCTTTAGACCAGTTTTTAATGTAGCGGATGCTTCTATTTCATTCGGGATTGGGTTTATTTTTCTATTTTATAAAAAGTTCTTTAAAAAGAACGAAGAAGAAGTTATTGAAGCGCCAGTAGCTGAATAAATAGGTTTCGATTGAAACCTTTTACCTCATTTTATCGTATTACACCTAACTATTTTAAAACAAGTTTTATGAGAAAATTGTACACTTTTATTTTATCTTTTTTTATTGGAATGTTTATGGTTGGTGCTCAAACCAATCAACCTCCAATAATAGGAACCACGGGTAATGCAAATCCTATTATTTTAAAATCGGTGGCAAATAAAACCGTAAACTGTATTGATTCAGTTCGATACCCTCAATCAAAATTGACGGGTATAGCGGAAACTGGACCTCTAACAAATAATACTGCAGCTCAGACTGGAATTTCTCAAGCATATCATTTAAATACTGCGGCAACAATTAATGGAATTGGAGCTTATTTGCTATTAGATTTTGACGGTGTACCAGGAAATGTAGCTCCCGTAGTTGCAAAAATAAAAGTATATGATATTGATGGACAAAATTATCCAACAACGCAAATAGACTCTGCTATGATTCAGGTAGCAGATGTTGGTTTTAATGAGCAGGTATTAATGTTTTCTTCACCTGTGGCGGTTACAGACTCGTTTGCGATTACGATAGAAATGGGAACCTTTAATGCAACAACAGATACCATTTATTATACTACGAATGTATGTGGTTGGGATGGTTCAGTATGTCTGGTTGGTGATGGTAATAATGAAGATTTATCATGTGTATTGTCTCCAGATTTTGTTTCAGCAAATGGAAGTAGCTGGTTCAATAACAACATTGAAGTTTTTGGATGGAACATTGACATGTTAATGCACCCCATAATAGAGCAGAATTTTACTTCGACATATACAACTGATGTTGATTCCATCTGTCCTAATGGAAGTGTTGTGTTTACGAACAATTCTGTATTAAACACTGTTTCTATGTTTAATCAATATGGTGCCGGTATGCCATTGTATGAATGGGATTTTGATGATGGAAGTGGTATATATAATCCATTTGATACAACTTATGGTTATGTCGCTCCAGGTGGTTATAACACACAATTAAAGCTTAATTATTATGGTTATTCTACTAATTGTGTGGATTCTTCTAACCATCTAATTACAGTTCATGATACTGCCATTGCCAATTTTGGGTTTGTAGCAGGAGGGGTGAGTTTTGCATTCTATGATTCTTCTTCCTATGCAAATACTTATTCATGGGATTTCGGAGATGGTTCTCCTTTAGACATTACCCAAAACCCTGTTCATACATTTCCTTTGGGAAGTTATCAGGTTTGTTTAACAGTAACAGATTCAGCAGGTTGCTCGTCTGATATGTTTTGTGATTCAGTAACATTTGCAGTTGGTATAGATGATTTTTATGCTGCTGATTATGTAAAAGTTTATCCAATACCGGCAAATAAGTACTTTAATGTAACTGTTCCAAATAACTACTTTAATGGAAATGTTATTATAACAGATGTAGTTGGGCAACAGTTAAAATTGGTAGCGATAGACCACCAAGAAAAAATAAAGGTATCAACCGATGGTATTGCTTCAGGTGTTTATTTCGTTTCAATAGAATACAATGGTGAACGTGTTTTCACTAAAAGAATAGTGATAGATAGATAAGTTAATTGATTATTTTTCTTAAAGCTCTTTCGAGAAATCGAAAGAGCTTTTTTTTTGCAGTAGATTGAACTATCTTTGCAAACTTAATTCAGTTATGATGGAAAGAAAAGTTAGAGTAAGATTTGCACCTAGTCCAACAGGGCCGCTTCATATTGGTGGAATTAGAACGGCATTGTATAACTATTTATTTGCTAAAAAGCATGGAGGTGATTTCTTATTAAGAGTAGAAGATACTGACCAAACACGTTATGTTGAGGCAGCTGAGCAGTATATTTTAGATGCTTTAGACTGGTGTGGGATTACGCCTAATGAAGGAGTTAATGTTGGTGGAGAATATGGTCCATACAGGCAATCGGAAAGAAAGGAACAAGGAACCTATAAAAAATATGTGGATCAGCTCGTTGAATCTGGGAATGCTTATTATGCTTTTGATACCCCTGAGGAAATAGAACAAATGCGCGAGGATTTAAAAGCAGCAGGTGGGTCTTCACAACAATATGATGCTAACTCTCGCAATACTATGAAGAACTCTTTGACGTTATCTGCTGAGGAAGTTCAAAAAAGGATAGATGGAGGGGAGAAGTATGTAGTTCGAGTAAAAATTCCGAATAACGAAGAGGTAAAATTCAAAGATCTTATAAGAGGATATGTAGCAGTTAATTCGGCTAATTTAGATGATAAGGTGCTGTATAAATCAGATGGAATGCCAACTTATCACATGGCCAATGTGGTGGATGATTATTTAATGAAAATTACCCATGTAATTAGAGGAGAAGAATGGTTGCCATCAGCACCGTTGCATGTTTTGTTATACCGTTTTTTAGGTTGGGGAAATGAAATGCCAGAATTTGCACACTTACCATTAATATTGAAACCAAATGGAAATGGAAAACTGAGCAAAAGAGATGGAGATAAAGGTGGATTTCCTGTGTTTCCTATTGAATGGAAACCATCAGAAGGAGAAGCAGCTTCAGGGTATAGAGAAAGTGGCTATTTCCCAGAAGCGCACATTAACATGTTGGCTTTTTTAGGATGGAACCCAGGGACTGAACAAGAGCTATTCTCATTGGAAGAATTGGTTCAAGAATTTACCTTAGAAAGAGTAGGAAAATCTGGTTCTAAGTTTGATCCGGATAAAACAAGGTGGTTTAATGAGCAGTATTTGAGGACAAAACCTGATGAAGAATTAGCCAATCTATTATTATTAAAAGAGAAAAAAGATAGAGAGATTTATGAGGTTTTAGTCAAAAAGACACTTTTTGAACAGCTTATAGTAGAAGGAGGTAGTGGTAGTGACGATGAAGCTATAAGAAAAAGAAAAAATCACGAAGAAGAAAACTATAAAAAGTTAGTAAAGATTTGTGGGTTGATGAAGGAGAGGTCAACATTTCTGATTGATATTGTGAAGAATGGATCTTATTTATTTTACCCGCCCAAGCTCTATGATGCTAAAACAGTAAAGAAAAAGTGGAAGGAAAATTCACCACAAATAGTATCCGATTTAGTAACCGTTTTTTCCAATTCAACATTTGATGCCATAACCTTGGAAGCAGCTTTTAAAACGTATATAGAAGAAAAAGAACTGGGATTTGGAACACCAATGATTGCTATTAGATTGGCAATAACTGGTGTAGGAGGAGGTCCTTCTTTGTTTGAAATTATGGAAGTAATTGGAAAAGAAGAATCCATAAATAGAATGAACACAGGCATCGAAAATATTAAGAAAGAAATAGTAGCCTAATGGAAAAAATAGAAGAAGAAAAAAGATCGCTCAATTTTATTGAGCAAATGATAGAAGAAGATCTAAAGGCTGGAGTTTCTACTAATGATTTGAAATTTAGATTCCCTCCAGAACCAAATGGCTACTTGCATATTGGCCATGCAAAAGCCTTTTGCTTAAACTTTGGATTAGGAGAAAGATACAATGCGCCTGTAAACCTTAGGTTTGATGATACCAATCCATCAAAAGAAGAGCAAGAGTACGTTGATGCGATAAAATATGATTTATCGTGGATGGGATTAAAATGGGATAAAGAATGTTACTCATCAGATTACTTTCAACAATTATACGATTGGGCCATTTTGCTAATTGAGAATGGGAAAGCATATGTTGATTCTCAGTCGTCAGAGGAGATGGCTAAACAAAAAGGTACACCAGTTTCACCTGGAGTAAATAGCCCATACAGAGATAGACCCG
>JAJCYO010000142.1 GCA_029262875.1 Flavobacteriales bacterium | reverse complement strand
GGACAAAACAATACTTCCTTAACCATAACCAAGTCTATAGCAGAAAATGCTGATTCGTTAATTATTTGGTATGATAGTGGGGTTCAATCGGAAATTACCAGAACTTTTTATGATGAAACATTAATAGCTACAGTAGACAATTACTTTCCAAATGGACAAGAGAATTTAAGATTAAGAGTTGCAACAGTGGCCTATTATTCTTTTAATGTGGTTGATAGTGCTTATGATAATGCCATACACTATAGTTACGATATTGCTGGTAAAGTAAAACATGCAGTAATGGAAAATACAGATTTAGAGGGACTATCAGCGAGTACGAAACAACTGTCTTACAACTATGATTTATTAACTGGCAAGGTACACCAAGTTATCTTTCAAGAAGGAGAAACCGATCAGTATTACCATAAATATTATTATGATTCGGATGATAGAGTACATGAGGTATTCACTTCTAAGGATGGAGTGATATGGGAAAAAGATGCCAAATACTTTTATTACCAACATGGGCCTTTAGCAAGAATTGAGTTGGCTGATGAAAAAGTACAAGGCTTAGATTTGGCTTACACCATACAAGGATGGATTAAAGGGGTGAATGATAATACCTTAGATGAAACACGTGATATTGGAAAGGATTCTGAACCGGGATATCTTGCAAGTGCTGATCAAGTTCATCAGTCAATAGCAAAAGATGCGTTTGGTTACACCCTTAATTATTTTAATGGAGATTACGATGCAATTAGTGAGCCAGTAGCGGCAGATAATTTTGAAGCAACTGTTACCTCAACGCCTTTTGATGTAGCTAATTCTGAGTTATTTAATAGTAATGTTAGAAGTATGGTTACTGCAATTAGTGGGATGACTATATATGGTAATAACTATAAATATGATCAATTAAACCGATTAAGAAATTCACAAATTTATACCGGAGTTAATGACACTACCAATACTTGGACCGGTAGTTCTTCTACTAACGATTACTATACAGACATTACTTTTGATGCCAACGGAAATGTTGATTCTTTACACCGTAATGGAATTACGGCTACACAATTGGCAATGGATGACATGAAATATAATTATTATTCAGGCACCAACCAACTGGCTGATGCAGATGATAGTGCTCCAGATCATGGTTCTTATACTGATATAAAAGAGAACATGGCTTCGAATAATTATGTTTATGATGCCATAGGAAATTTAATTACAGATCCTTCAGAAGAAATTGTTACCAATGGAATTGAATGGACTATTTCTGGTAAAATAAAGAGTATTACTCGGACAGCTTTTAGTTCTAAATCTGATTTGGAATTCAAGTACGATGCGATGGGGAACCGGATTTTAAAATTGGAAAAACCTCGCAATGGAAGTGGTTTGGTTGATGAAGATGAGTGGACCTATAATTATTATCAATATGATGCCGTTGGTAATTTATTGAGTATTTACGAAAAAACATTTACTGAGTCCGGTGGTGATTATACGTCTCATTACACATTAAAAGAGACAAATATTTACGGTAGTAGAAGGGTAGCTATAGATCAAATTAATAAGGAATTGATAAGCCAAGACTTTACTGCGGGTATAGATGGTACTACTAAGAAATTCACACACATTGTCATAACTTCGACTACAGTATTTGCAGACGATGCTAATTTAGTTGAACGGGTGTTGGGAGATAAGTCAATTGAATTAAGCAATCATTTAGGAAATGTATTGGCCACGGTTAGTGATAAGAAGTTGATGACCCAAACAAGCGGTGTGAGTCAAACAGATACATCTTCATATGAAACCAATGATGGCCAAATATTTGAAGATAACAGTTACTTAGCCTTACAAAGTACTGGGCAGGTAAGAACAGGAACTTATAGCATTTATCAATCTTATGCGGATAATCCTATAGGACCAAAAGTTACGCTAGAAGTAAAAGCAAATGACCAGGTAACTGTTACCAAGGTTTATGCCTACTATGAAGAAGAAGAACCAGGTTTTCCTGCTAATGGAGGTCAGTTTGTTAGAAGAATAGTTGATGCTAATGGAAGGCAATTGTATAAAGATGCAGTGGGAACTATTGCTAAGGAAACTGTCGCACCCACTACTTCTAAAGACACATGGTCTCCGTTAAGCCAAGGTGTAACACTCACAATACAAAGTACTTATTATTATGCAGATAGTAGCCAGGTGCCAGCCTGCGAACCAGTTTTTGTACAAGCGTATACAGAATTAGCGACCGGGGCTGCCAATACTTGGTTTGATGATATAGAATTGAGTATTACTCCTGCTAATGAGGTGTATTATACGGCTGATATGAATAGCAGACAAATGTATTATCCATTTGGTATGATTATGCCCAATACCAATAACCTAAACATAGGTGACCATACCTACGGTTTTAACGGAAAGGAGAAAGATGACGAGGTTAATAATTCTGTTGGTAATAGTTTAGATTTTGGAGCGAGAATTTATAGTAGTAGATTAGGAAAATTTCTAAGTGTTGATCCATTAACAAGCACATATGCTATGCTTTCTCCGTATCAATTTGCAAGTAATACACCCATACAAGCTATTGATTTAGATGGTTTAGAAGGTGTTAATGTTGTTAACCATGTGAGACAAACGACTACAATAGAACTAAATATAGTACATGTTACAGGAGATGGATTTAATGGTGACGCTATAAAAAAGATGATTGATTATGAATTGGCAAAGAAAAATTTTAAGGATAATCGTTTTAAAAAATCTGATGGAACAGGCTACGATGTTTTATTTAATATTATGTTTAGGGAAGTCGCAACTATTGGTGAGGCAAAAAGGATTGTACAAAATAATGAAAGTACTACCACGAGACTTATAAATGATAAGATTCATACTCCCGAAAAAGAAAGGAAATTGAGTGTGGGAGGGTCTACTGAGAGAGGAGAAATCTGGATTACGCCAGAAAAAGGACCCCATACATTTACTCACGAGATGTTTCATTCTTTTATAACTGGAGGAGATAATGCTCCTGATGATATTCGCGATGTTCCTGATCATGTAATAGATATAAAATATTACCGACATAGTGAGGCATCTAAATATGGAGGTGGTATTTTAGCATATGGTTATCCTTTAAAAGATGTATCAGATAAAAATGTTCGCTTAGCCATTGAGCATACAATGACTATTATTGAAGATACTGATTACGGAAGAATTGAACCTCTTGATGCATTGCCGACTATTCAAGAATATAATAGAACTAATTCAATTCCAAGAGGGTTAATATCAATAAATACATTGAGAGCTATAAAATCAATAACAAAGGCAACAGCCAGGTTTCGGTAAATTATAATATTTATCTGCGTTGCCAAGGAGAGGAGCATGGAAATAATAGTGGCACTAAATTTGTTTTTATTAACTTTACCTGAAAAAGTAACAAAAGAAAAATTTATGGACAACCTCAGTAGGATACTATCGTTTATAGTAATTTTTGTAATGGCAGTTAATTTAAATGCGCAGTCAGTTAAAAGAGATAGTTTAGGGGAATTGGTTTATGAAAATTTTTTAGAATTGAAACCACGTAAGCTTGAATATAAATGGTGCGATTATTTTATGAAGAAAGCATCAAGAATGTGTAATAACGATTCTCTTATATTACCATACTATACTATCTATTATTTGACAGAATTCTCTACAGGCATTAATATTAATTCAACCACATGTAAAGAGTTATTAAAAAAGGAATATGGGTTTATAGAAAAAGATATTTTAGATGGGGATGATGTTATTCCATCTTCTATTTCCTGTTTCGAAGAGTATACTGTGAGGTATGTACAAGATAAATTTGGAATTAATTTTTTCAAAAACCGGAAAAAAGAAGCCGATAGTTTAGATGCAGTAGGAATGGGGTTTGTTGTTGCTCAGCCGAAAAGTTCTTGTGATTCTATTCGGAACCAACTTAAGAAGAAAATGAAAACAGCAAAAGTGCTGATTAAGGATAAAGAGTTTATGAGATGGATGACATTTAATGTTTCAGAAAGTGGAAAGGTTTCTGAGGTTACTTATAGCGCGAAATTTTGGGATGGATTTGGGCTTATAAAAGATGACAAATACGAAAAAAAAGTATTAGAAATTATGGCAGAGATACCTAATTGGTCTCCAGCAACCCTTAGAGGGAAACCTGTTTCTTCAGAGGTTATTTTTGTTATTAATGAAACCTGGAGATAACTAAGAAATAGTATTTCTTCAAAGAATAGTGTCTAATATTAGATTCTTCAAACAATCGAGAGAATTTCTGTAATAAAAAAGGCACTAATAAAGTAAAGCACATGGTTGCCAACACATTTACTCCTAAGGAATCCCAAACTAAATAAAAAAACAATACCTGAGCCATTCAATAATTGGAAGGCTCTTTTTTATTGTTGGTGATTAATAAATAGATTTTAATTATCATTGTTAAGTATATGTTATTTGAAATTAGAATTACCCTTTTTGTTACCCATCAGTAATAAATTGTACTTAACTTAATAATAATAAGAGATTGAGAATAAGGTTCGAATCCTCCATCTCTGTCAGTTGATTTGTCAAAACCATTTTAAAAAAATAGTTGATTACCCAGGCGCCTTAAAGATTAAGAATAAAAGCTAGGGTTCAAAGGAGAGACTTGTATCTTTTAATTAAGATTAAATGTTGGATAATATCTTTTCTACATTCTGCCCAAATTTAAAAAGTATGATTAATTTGTGTTGCCTATTTGTTACCCGAAACGCTGTGAATTAATGATATCAACACTCTATATATTCTGTATCGGAAAGTAACCCGTGTTTTCCAGTCTTTTCCAGTACTTGGTAATACCTTCTAAATCAATTGTTTATTGAGTGTCTTTAATTTTTTTGTTTTCCAAAAGTTCCTTATATTTAGCTTATGGTTGTAAAGAAAATACATCTATTTATTTTCCTTAATATACTATCGTTTGGCTTATTTGCTCAACCAAGCCTCGTATGGCAAACTTCATTAGGTGGCTCAAATGAAGATGCGGCTTCTTATATTATCCAAACTAATGATGGGGGCTATATAGTAGTAGGGCATAGCATGTCTTCGGATGGAGATGTGTCATTACATCATGGGTTACCTTGGATACCTGATTATTGGATTACAAAACTATCAAGTACTGGTACTTTACAATGGCAAAAGATAATAGGAGGAACCAATTGGGACCAAGCCTTTAGTATTAAAGAGCTGCTGGATGGTTATATAATAGTAGGTCAGTCCAATTCAAATGATATGGATGTTTCTGTTAACAAAGGGGCTCACGATTTTTGGATAGTTAAACTTGATGGGTTAGGAGGGATAGTTTGGGAGAAATCATATGGTGGAAATAGTCTCGATGTGGCATATGATATAGCGATAGCAACTGACGGAGGTTACCTTGTTGTAGGTACTTCTCAATCTACTTTAGGTGATGTAACAGGTAACCATGGGTCGTGGGATCTATGGGTGATTAAAATGGATAACATTGGAAATTTAATATGGCAAAAATCCTACGGTGGTTCAGGTAATGATTATGGACATTCAGTCAAAACTACTAATGACGGGGGGTATGTAATTGCTGGTAATTCAACGTCTAATGATGGGGATTTAACAATTAATAAAGGTCTTGATGATTACTGGATAGTTAAAATTGACAGTATAGGAAATATTGAGTGGCAAAAATCTTACGGAGGAACTGGGAATGATGAAGCATCATCTATAGATCAGACTTCTGATGGAGGCTATATCGTTGCTGGGTATTCTAATTCTCAGAATGGTGATGTTTCAGGAAATCAAATTAGTGAAGATTATTGGGTGGTTAAATTAGATAGTTTAGGGGGGCTTGAATGGGAAAAATGTTTTGGTGGCTCAAGTGATGATAGAGGTAGAAGTATTCAAGAGTCACCTAATAACGGATATATAGTTGCCGGTGAGATCTGGTCGAGTGATGGTGATGTTGGTCAGAATGAAGGGAAATGGGACTATTGGATAGCTTATATTTCAGATACTGGAACCGTAATTTGGGAAAATTCCTTTGGAGGTCCAGGAAATGATTATGCAAAATCTTTTGATATAACAAATGATGGAGGTTTTGTTCTGGCCGGTGGTTCAGATGACAATGGTGGTGATGTTTCAGGGAATAACGGAGTTAGTGATTTTTGGATAATCAAACTTTCGAAACCCTTAAATTTATTAGAATATGATACTGAAGTTCACATGAAATTATATCCAAACCCAATTTCTAACCTAATTAATATTGAAAGTGAAGTTAAAATTAATAAGATTGAAATATTTAATCTTTATGGCAGAAAGATTAAATCAATTAATTTTGAGGCCAATTCAATTGATATCTCAGAATTATCCAATGGAGTTTACTTTATTAGACTCATGACTAAAGAAGGAATCGTTTCACAAAAATTTATTAAACAATAATTATCAACAGCTTCTTTTGTTCTCTGATATCGGATAAAATGTTGTAAATTGGTCAGATGATTTAATTTGTTGTCAAATACGAATACAATTCTTATGAAAAAACTGATCTTCATACTTCCAATATTAATTAACGTCTTTTCTGCTAAAGCTCAATTTGGCCCACAAAATGAATTAACAGGCGCTGCTGTTAATGTCGCTTCTGTTTATGCTGCGGATATGGATGGTGATGGAGACAATGATGTACTCTCGGCATCTCCTGACGACAATAAAGTTGCATGGTATGAAAACCTTGGTGGTGGAATTTTTGCTGGACAAAAGATAATTAGTAAATCAACTTATCTCCCAAAATCTGTTTATGCGATAGATATTGATGGAGATGGAGATAAAGATGTGCTTGCTGGATCTCAAAATGCAGTTTCATGGTATGAAAACAAAGGTGGTGGTCTTTTCGGTAATCAGAATGTAATTACAACAGCTGTAATCTCTTGTCAATCTGTTTATGCTAAGGATTTAGATGGAGATGGAGACCAAGATGTGATTTCTGCATCATGGGCTGATAATAAAATTGCTTGGTATGAAAATTTAGGAAGTGGAACTTTTGGGACTCAACAAATATTAACTGCTAATGCAAATCAAGCAAAATGTGTATTTGCTGAAGACTTAGATGGAGATGGAGATGTTGATATTTTATCTGCTTCACAAGGTGATGATATAATTGGGATGTATGAAAATTTAGGTGCAGGAACTTTTGGTCCTAGACAATTTATTACTACTACTGCTAATGGAGCTGTATCTGTATATTCTACAGACATGGATGGTGATGGAGATAAGGATATTTTAGCTTCTTCTACTTATGATAGAAATGTGGCTTGGTATGAAAACTTAGGAGCCGGATCATTCTCAACAGCACAGATAATAGTTACACTAAACCCAAATTCTCCTTTCGAAGTTTATGCAACTGATGTTGATGGAGATGCTCAAGTTGACGTTATCATTGCATCAAATTCAGGTTCTTCAGGAAATGAAGTAACTTGGCATAAAAACTTAGGTGGAGCTACTTGGGGCCCTCAACAAATAATTTCAACCCTTGCTGAAACAACTATCTCTATTTATGCAGAGGACTTAGATGGTGATGGAGATAAGGATATCTTGTCAGGATCAGGGTATGCCAGTAAAGTAGCTTGGCATGCAAATCTTGGTGGCGGCTTTTTTGGAGCACAACAAAGTATAACTACTGCAGCTGATGCAGTTAATTTGGTTGTTGCTATGGATATTGATTTAGACGGTGATCAGGATGTTATTTCTAGTGAAATAGGTAATACAGGTACAAGCAAAATAGCATGGTACGAGAATTTTGGTGGTGGTGTTTTTGATCGTCAAAAAATAATAAGTACATCAGCTAACCCCGACCTCATTTTATCGATTTACCTTAAAGACTTAGATAATGATGCCTATCCTGATATCCTTTCCGTTTCAAGTAACAGCGATGTAGCCTGGCAGAGAAATCTTGGTGGTGGTTCATTCGGACCTAAACAGATAATCACAGACATATTTTCTGTTGTTGAGCCGAAATCTGTATTTGCTGTAGATTTAAATGGAGATGGAGACGCTGATGTATTAACTGCATCAAACCTCGATGATAAAATAGCTTGGTACGAAAATCTTGGTGGAGGAACTTTTGGCCCTCAACAAATAATTTCGACCAGTGCAGATGGAGCAATTCTTGTAATTGCAGCCGATTTAGATGGTGACTTATTAACGGATGTTATTTCTCTTTCGGTTTGGGATAATAAAGTTGCATGGTATAAAAATCTTGGTGCTGGTTCTTTTGGTCCTCAACAGATACTTCCTTTTAATGCCAATGGAGTTCAATCTATATTTACGGTTGATGTGGATGGAGATTTAGATTTAGATCTCTTATCAGCTTCAGATAATAATGGGCATAAGATTGCCTGGTATGAAAATCTTGGTGGAGGAACTTTTGGGCCGTTACAAACAATTTCATTAGCCATTAGTGGAGGAAAATCTGTTTATGCTGATGATATTGATGGAGATGGAGATGCTGATGTGCTCTCTGCATCTTATGGTGATGATAAAATTGCTTGGTATGAAAATTTAGGAGGAGGAACATTTGGTCCACAACAAATAATTACACTTGAAGCGGATAGAGCTGAATCAGTATATGTTGCTGATTTGGATGGTGATGGAGATGGTGATGTTATTTATGCATCTCAATTTGATGATGAAGTTGCATGGTTCGAAAATTATCATTCTAGTGCCTATCAAATACATGGAGATGTCTTTTATGATGCAAATCAAAATGGGATTATGGAAATTAGTGAAGATGGACTTTCTTTTGTTCAAGTAAGTCTATCAACTAATTATATGCTTTCATATGCATCAAACGGAGCTTATTCTTTTTTGACAAGCCCAGGGAATTATAGCGTGAATTATTCTATTGACCCTTTGTGGAACTTGACTTCCGACTCATCTTCCTATTCGCCTTCTCTTACCGTTGCCAACCCTATAGCAACTAATTTAGATTTTGGATTTTACCCAGTTAGTATATTAACGATTATTGATCCGATACTAACGGGAGCGCTACCAAGATGTAATGATACCATCAATTATTGGGTAAATGTTCGCAATCAAGGTACAACTATCCCAAGCGGGATCATTCACTTACAATTAGATGATTCAATCACCTACATTTCATCGAGTACACCACCAGATTCTATTATTGGTCAAAACATATATTGGAATTATAACAATTTAAATTACTACACAGAAGAATTAATTAATTTACAAGTGCAAATGCCCCCTTTTACTAGTATGGGGGATACACTAACTTCTAATCTAACTGTGCATGAATTGAACGGAAGCAATGCAATCATATACTCCAATTCAAATCTATTAAAACAAGTTTCTATTTGTGCATACGATCCTAATGACAAGTCGGTAATTCCAAAAGGGAGTGGACCTCCTGGATACATTTCTGCTACTCAAGAATTAGAATACTTAATTCGTTTTCAAAATACAGGTAATGATACAGCAATAACTGTAACAATTAGAGATCAATTAGATGCTAATTTGGATTGGAAATCACTTATGCCAATAGCGAGTAGCCATAACATGGTTGTATCAGTAAATCAGTATGGTAGAGCAGAATTTATATTTGAAAATATTATGCTGCCAGATAGCAATGTAGATGAAATAGCTAGTCATGGCTTTGTGAAGTTTAGTATTAGCCCTAACTCCAACGTTCCACCTTTAACTCCTATATTCAATACAGGGCACATATTTTTTGATAATAACCCCGCTGTAGTTACCAATACAACTTTAAATACTACCGATTCGATTGGTGGTAATCCGGTTTCGATTAATGACATTTCATTTTCTGAGTCCAATAAATTAATAGTATTTCCAAACCCTTTCAAAAATAAGATCACTGTTTATTATAAAGGCATAATTGAAAAAGCTTACAACATACTGGTTTATGATATGACGGGTAAAGAAATATTTACACAAAAGAATGTTGCCACAAATAAAACTACTATTGATTTAGCTCAATTGACTGCGGGTTTTTATATAATTTCTGGTGTCGATGATTTAGGAAAAATATTGTTTAACGAACGGATTGTTGCTCAATAATTATCAGCACTTTCTTTTGTTTTACAATACTCTCCAAAAAAGTGTTATTGTTACTTTGAAAACACTAACCCATTTAAAACCTTTACTATTAAAGAATAAAGAGGTTTACTTCACTTTTCGTATCGATAATAAATACCCTTTCAATCCTCTCACTTTCCTTTCTATATGTACTCAATAACCCCCAACTTTCATATCTTTATGGAATGAAACAATTTTCCATTTTAATATCCCTTTTCTATTCTAGCTTTTTAATTGGTCAGATTACTACAATACCTGATCCAATTTTTGAACAAAGGTTAATTAATATTGGGTTAGATACAGGAGTAATTAATGGATCTGTACCAACACCAAATATTGATACTGTGACTAGTTTGTTAGCATGGGGTTTATCAATATCGGATTTAACTGGAATAGAGGATTTTACTGCTTTAACCTATCTTGATGTAAAATACAACCAATTAACATCTCTCAATGTTACTCAAAACTTACTTTTAGAGCATCTTGAGTGCTCTACTAATAATTTAGCCTCTTTAGACGTAACACAAAATTCTGTTCTTAATTTCTTGTCTTGTGTAGAAAACCAGTTTGTAGGATTAGATGTTACTCAAAATAGTCTCTTAGTTCACTTAAATTGTCACAGTAATTTATTAACTAACCTTGATGTATCCCAGAACCCTTTATTAGATTTATTAAGATGTGAAGAAAATCAACTTACAAGTATGGATGTATCTGCTAATCCTAATTTAATTAGGCTGCATTTTTATAATAATAACTTGACTTGTTTAAATGTGAAAAATGGAAACAATGTAAATTTTGTTTATTTCTATGCTGAGAGCAACCCAAGTCTAACTTGTATTGAAGTTGATAGTGTCTCATACTCTAATACAACTTGGCCTTTATTTCCTGGTAGTTTTAAATTTGATACGGGGTCATTTTTTAGCACAAATTGCAATAATCCATGCAGCAACATTATCACTGCTAACAACGAACCTAATCTTAATGATAATGTTACTATCTACCCTAACCCAACGACTGGTAATATTACTATTGATTTAGAAGAAATTACATCCAATATATCTATATCATTAACGAATTATTTGGGTCAAGTTGTTTTCACTAAAAACTATCTATCAACGGATCAAATTAAACTTGATATTAATGCTCCAAAGGGGATTTATATTCTAAGGTTAGAAAGTGATAAGGAAGAGGTGGTTACGAGGAAGATTATCAAGTGATTGTATCCACTACACTCTACATTAATACACATTTAAACCTGTTACCATTTTATTATACGATATTTTCCTCATTTTAATCTGAATCAATAAGATAGAGGATTTAAGGAATTCCTTTACTTTCTGACATTTATAATTATTCGTATTTTTAATGAATGAAAAAGTTTCTTTTAATAGCATTTTCGATTTTATTGTTAAACCTTCAATATTCATTTACCCAAACACAAGGAAATTGGTATTCCGTAGGACCAACTGAAATGGATACAATTGGCAGCAATGGTTACAATGGAATTGGAAGAACGGTTGGTGTTGCGGTCAGTCAAGCAGACACTAACAATGTTTATGTTATAGACGCAACTGCATGGAGTGAAAGAGGAGATTTATGGAAATCGACAGATGATGGAAACACTTGGAACCTTTTACTTAATGATGCACCAGGACCATTTGCGTACATTAAAGCAGACCCTGTGGATGTGAATGTACTTTATGGAGTCGTTGGAGATTCTTTGTATAAATCTACTGATGCTGGATCGACATGGTTGACTCTAAATGTTGGATTTGATATTACATATTTTGACGTTAAGTTATTAATTGATCCTCTTAACAATCAAGTATTGTATCTTTCGGGTTGGGGTGCTGGATTAAGAAAATCTATAGATGGTGGTGGATCATGGAACCTTCTGACACCTATATATTTTAGAGATATTGAATTAAATCCTCTCAATTCGAATGTGCTCTTCGGGACGGGTGGAAATAAGGTGTTTAGATCTGAAAATGGAGGAATAAGCTTTGATAGTTCTTCTGTAATACCTATGGTTGATGGGGTAAAGGCTATAGCTGTAACTGAAGCAGATACCAATTATGTATATGTAATGTCTTATGCCTCTAATAATACAGGACACATTGCCGTTTCTTCAAATAGAGCTGATACATTCACTGTTCAACCTATAGCCACGAACATGTGGGGGTTCAGCAGTATGGGGGATTTTGAAGTTTCAGCAGTGGACGCTTATACTATTATTTTTGGAGGGGTTAGTTGTACAAAAACGAGTGATACAGGCATGACATGGAGTTTTTCCGCGGTTCCAAATTACCCGTCAGGACCACTTTCCCAAATGCATGTCGATCAGCGCTTTTTATTAAGTGTAGGTTCATCAAAATGGTTCGCCAACGATGGAGGAATTTACAAAACTGAAGATGATGGTATAACTTGGATTAATAAATCAAAAGGATTAAATATTGCTGTGTTTAATTCGTTGGCTTCATCACCCACTGACTCAAATGTTTATTTAGGAGGGAATTGGGACAATGCCATTTTTAAACACGATGCCAATGGTTGGTTGAATGCCTTTTCTGGTGACGGTTTTGCCGTAGCCATTAATCCTCAAGACCCTCTCAATATTTTTGGGGCAAATCAATATGGTAACTATTCACAATCTTTTGATGGTGGACTTACTACTGTTCCTTGTCTAGTTGGTGGGAATGGAGGTCTAATTAGATTTAACCCTCAAAACACGAATAGCCTGTTTATACTTAGAGGATGGGATATTTGGAAGAGTACGGATAAAGGAGCTACTGTGACTCAGCTTACTAGTGTTGGGGATTTGACCGGATACTTTTTTTATGTATGCGACATAGACTCGAACATATTTTTCACTAGAGACAAACGTTCTGTTGATGGTGGGGTTAATTGGATATCAACTACTAAATTTATTGCCGCAGTTGACCCTGATGAACCTAACAAGGTTTGGG
This sequence comes from Flavobacteriales bacterium, assembly GCA_029262875.1. Taxonomy (GTDB): domain Bacteria; phylum Bacteroidota; class Bacteroidia; order Flavobacteriales_E; family Vicingaceae. Next base: position 38,645 of record JAJCYO010000142.1, on the reverse strand, counting down.
GGTATAATGACCCCAATAATCCAAATTTACCATTAGGAAATTATTTTTCTTCCGATACGGGTAATACATGGACACAATATGCTGTTGGAAGTGCGGTGATGAATACATTAGAGGTTGCTAATAATATTTACAATGGAGTATATGCCTTAGGACAAGGTGGTCCCTATTATATTGATGACCGATTGAGTAATTTACAAGCAGTGGGCTTCGGATTACCTATGGATCTTAAAGCAATAAATGTCCTTCCAAATTTTGGTATGCTTAGGGGGGCAACTTTTGGAAGAGGGGTTTGGCAGGGTCAATTATATGATGCCTCACAGCCACTTTCTGTTGATTTTACAGCAAATAGGTATTCCATCTGTCCAAGTGATACTATTCAATTTTATGATAACAGCCTTAACAATGGTCCAGGCTTTAGTCCAACATACAGTTGGACTTTTCCAGGAGGGAGTCCATCAACGTCTAATATAGCAAATCCAGTCGTGTATTATGGCAGTGCTGGGAAGTATGATGTTACTTTAGCCGTTTCAAACACCAATGGAATTGACACGATTATCAAGTCTTTATTTATTGATGTAAATGTACCACCGTTGGTTTCTGTTCCTTTTGTTGAAGGATTTGAAACTCCTAACACTTTTCCTCCACCCAACTGGGACGTGAACCATTATAGAATGATTTCTCGAAATTTTTCATCAGGTATTTATGGTGCGTATACCAATGACATCACGACAAGGAATATGAATTATTATACTCCACCAACATTAGGGTATACAACAGATTTTATGTTAACTCCAACTTTTGATTTCCCTATAAATTCAGACCCTAAAATGAGATATGATTTTTGCTATGCGCTGGATTCTCTTGCACCTGATACGTTTAAGATATTTTATTCAACGGACTGTGGTGTAACCAAAAATTATCTTTATCAAAATGAGGGGTGGAATATGATGACTACATTTCATGATGGACCTGGTAGTTTTTGGCCAGATTCCAGCCAATGGATAACTGACACCTTGGATATTAACGCAGTAGCAGGTTTAGGTGAAGTCCAATTTGGTTTTGAAGTTTTTGGAGAAGATAAGGTTTCATTGTTTTTAGATAATATAAATTTGGAGTATGGTCCAGGCTCTACAGTTGATGTTAGTGAAATGCAAGGAAGCAAGGGAGTTCTAATTTATCCTAATCCAGTAACTGAAGAAATGACTATTCAATCAGAAATTGATATTTATAGAGTTTCAATTACGGATATATCTGGAAGACAAATTCATTCATTCATATTTGAATCGGAATTTATTAGAATAGACTATTTACTTAATGGAATCTATTTTCTTAAGTTGGAAACTGAGAAAGGTTTAGTCACAAAAAAATTCATTAAGCAATAGTTATTAAAAGCTTCTTTTCCTTTCCAATGCTTTCTAAAAAGTGTTACTCTGTTGTTACTTCGAAAACACTAATCCATTTGAAACCTTAGTTGAATAAGGGTGGTGGAAATTACTTTACTTTTTGTAACCGAAACATAGCTCCGAACTCCTTGTTTCTTTTTTGGGATGATCTAAGCGTACCTACCTACCTACCTACCATTTAAATGTACCCAACTGCAATTTGAGTCACCTTATTGTATAAGCTTAATATTCTTAGAATATTTGTTAAATGAATGATGAGTTAGATAAAATAGTATTAGAAAAGCTTAAAAAGATTGAAGAGGGCCTTATTACCACTAAACCCTTTTTGAATATTGAAGAAGTAAGCACATTTACTGAAATAAGTAAAAGCACTATCTACAAACTTACAAGCACCAGACAAATTCCATATTACAAGAAAGCCAAAAACTTAGTTTTTGATAGAATAGAAATTGAAAAGTGGTTGAAGCTAGACAAAATAGTATCGATAGAAGAGATTGATAAAGAATCTGATAATTTTTTCTTTTAATTCAAAAGACTTTTTTTCAAAATATTAAATTCACTCTACTATTAGCTTCTGCATAACTAAAGTATTGCCTGAATCTGAAGCCACTTCCACAAAGTAAATACCAGAAGGAATATCAAATTTCAACTCAACTTCTTTTTTAGAAGATACCTTTTCAGTCCGCATAACTTGTCCAATACTGTTTTTGATGGTTATAACACCCTTGTCTAACACCTTTCCAAAAGAAATAGTTACTTTATCTAAGGTTGGGTTAGGGTAGATGGTAAACTTGGATATGCTGTTTGCATTAGCTACAGCTACAACTACCATATTAATACAAGCTGATGTGTCAGTACATCCATTCTGAGTAATAATTGCTGCGTATGAACCATCTGTTGTAACTATATAACTGTTATTTGTGGCTCCTGGTATCGTATCCATTGTGCCACAATCTAACCATTGGAATGTTGCACCAACAGCATTAGCAGTTAATGTATTAGGTGAAACAGTTATTGATGTATCTGCAGGAATACATTGATCGTATTTAATAATGAAGCTATCAGCCCATCCTACTGCGGTAGATTGTGCAACTCCTATTCCTGCATCAAAATCAACATTATCTGAATAGATGCCTGCTACAAATAATTCGTTTTGATTGTTTACCGCTATGGCACCTCCTTTATCAAGGTCTGTACCTCCTATTGATTCTGCAAAAATAAATCTTCCATTATTATCTAACTTCAGTAAAAAACCATCAGAGCTACCCTGGACTGTTAAATTTATAACCGGGGTATCAGGATTAAAATCAGCGGTAAATTGATACCAGCCTGTTAAATAAATATTCCCATACAAATCAGATGTTATATCGTGTCCATAATCGATTGAACTGCCACCGAAACCATGTGCCCATACATGGCTCCCCATATTATCTAATTTGATTAAGAAAATGTCATCGGCTCCATTCGAAGTAACGTTATTGATGCCAGGTCCAGAATCAAAATCTGTTGTTCCTTGAAAAAAACCACAGGCATAAATATTACCATAAACATCCTCGGTCATTCCATAAAGATATTCACTGCCTGTTCCTCCATAAATACTAGCCCAAACAAATGATCCACTACTATCAATCTTCACAATGTAATTATCTGATAATCCGTTAGAAGCATGATTTGCCACTCCTGGTCCAGGATCAAAATCTACCGTACCTGAAAAATTTCCTCCTGCAAAAACGAACCCATACTCGTCTGTTATTAATTTAGTTCCAAATCCGCCTCCATTTGAACCTCCAAAAGATTTCGCCCAAATAAAACTTCCATTATTACTTAATTTAAGTAGGTAACAATTCCCATTTAAGCCCCCATTAGTGCTTGTAATATTAAAAACCGAAGCTCCAGGGTCAAAATCTACGGTTCCATTATACCTTCCTGTAATATATAAGTTTCCAACAGAGTCGATATCCAAAGATTCACCAGTAAGTGTAGCTGTTGCAGCAATTGTTTTAACCCAAACAAAATCACCATTGAAATCTAATTTAAGAATAAAAGCATCATAAGAGCCAGCAGAATTAGTAGATGTATTTGACGCTCCAGGGTCAAAGTCGGCAGTTCCTTGAAATCTACCTGAGATATAAATATTTTCTAGAGAATCGATTACTATTTCAGAGCCTTGAACATGACTTACCCCTCCAATTGCTTTAATCCAAATTAAATTTCCATTGCTATCTAGTTTTTGTATAAAAGAATCAAAAAAGCCATTAGAAGTTATATTTATAACACCTATACCAGGATCAAAGTCAACTGTCAGAGTAAATTCTCCTAATACATAAACGTTTCCATTATTATCAGTCGTAATTGAACTGATGCCATCAGAATTGGAACCGCCATAGGCAGCAACCCATTCAAAAGGTGGTTGGGCGTTAGCCAGGTTAATTATGAATAAAAAGATCAAAAATGATATTACTTTTTTCATGCATCTAATTTACATAAAATTCAATAATTCAGGGTTATCTGGTTTATTTATCATTGAAAAAACAATTAATCTTAATAAAAAGGTTAAGGTAATGGATGCAACTTCTAAAATAATACTAGAAAAAAACATTACTATAGGTAAACAAAGTGTTGAAGTAGATATTACAAGTTATAGTAATGGAATTTATTATTTGCAGTTAATAGTAGATGAGAAAGTATTTGTAAAACAGATTCTTAAGCAATAATTAATATCGAAAAAGGCAGTCCGTCCAGACCGCTAATAATAATTCTACTAAATTATTAGAAATAATCATTATTATATTTTGAGTAAATTCGTGGTATGAAGAATGGGATATTTTTACTTTTCTTAATTGTTAGTTCACTTAGTGTTAAGGCTCAATGGGTTGATTTAGGGACTTCCATTGTTGGTGAATTGAGAACTGTACACTTTAATCATGTAGATACTGGAATGGTTGGAGGAGTAACTGGAATTTATAAAACTGTAGATGGTGGTTTAAATTGGATAAAACAATATATCCTTGGAAATCCTTTAGATTCTGTTATCATGGAATCCAGCGTAATTAACGACATTTTTGAAGATCGTGGTTTTTGGTATGCTGTAGGTAAAGATACAGTTAATGGAAATGCAGTAGTTTTTAGGACATCTTATACTTTGCCTTGGGAAATTTCCTATTCAGTTGTTGGTACTGGTTTTAATAGTTTAACTGCAAGGGGAGCTCAGACTGTAGTTGTAGGGGATGGAGGTAATGCAGCTCATAGTTCAAATGATGGGGGCACATGGTTACCACTTGCTACTGGAGTAACTTCAGATTTAAATTCCATATCTACTTTTACAACTGGTTATGCTTATGTAGGAGGAGATAGTGTGATACTTAGATCTGTAAGTGCATTTGATTTTTCATTAGGATTTAGTGTAGTGACTCAGAAAGAGGTAAGTAGTATTTATATGAATTCTAATAATGCTGCTTTTGCCGTAAGTAATTCTGAAATATGTTCAGGAACATTTTCAACTTGGAATACTCAAACTGCATATAATGGGTTGCTACAAGGGAGTGGAGTTACATTTGCTACATCAACTATAGCATTTGTAAGTACGGCTAACGGTATATTGAAATCACCATTAATAAGCCAAGGTTACTGGGAACGTTCTCCTTCTGCAGCAGGGTATGATTTAAACGATATTGATTTTGTTTTTAATATGGGGGTAGGATATGCAGTTGGAATTAATGGAATAGTTCTAAAAACTACCAATTATGGATTATCAACTTTACCTTATATATCATTTAGCGGTGGCAATGGTGGTTGTTTAGATTCCTTAGTTTCATTTAATAATTATGGTCCATCAGGTTATACATACTCTTGGAATAAAGATGGAACTCCATTTGCAAGTACTTATAATAGTTCCACAACTATTTCTACTCTTGGGCTACATACCGTTACTCTTATTGCAGATAATGGACAATTGATAGATTCTTTGCAACGGAATTTTCAAATTGTGAATGTCCCAGATTCTACTAAGGCAATTTCTGTAGTATCACCTTTGTTATGTAAAATAGGAAATTCAGATGTGATTGTTCAGAATAGTGAACTTAATGTGGTTTATGAATTAATACAAATTTCCACAGGATCAACAGTAAGTTATGCTAATGGTAATGGTGGGAATGCTGTGTTAAATACGGGTACAATTTTAGACTCAACTTTATATTTAGTAAGAGCAAAAAGTACTTTTGCAGATTGTGAGACTTATTTATTGGATACTGTGTCTATTGGGTTAGAAAAAACTAAAGCAGAATTCCACCCAACATTAATAAATGCTGATTTGATGGAAAACATTCAATTTAAAAATAACAGCTCTCAAGCAAGTATTTTTTCTTGGAGTTTTGGAGCCGGAGCTACAATACCAACCTCTACAAATTTTGAAGAATTAATAGCCTATAATCAACTTGGACAAACAACTGTAATGCTTATTGCTGAATCCGCTTTTGGTTGTAAGGATACAATTATAAAAAATGCTTCTTTTATTTATGATGGTAATACAATTATTGAAAACTGTTGGTCTTTAAATTTTGATGGTAATGATTTAGCTACCTATGAGCACGACAGGGGTGAAGGGATAAAGGTTGCAAATAATGGAGATATTATCGTTTCAGGTAGCTATAGTGAGGCAGAGTTTCTCACTAAGGCAGGCATAACTACTGGTAGACAAATGGATATTGGCTTTTATATAGCAAGATATTCAACAGATGGTGCGCTTAAATGGTTGGTAAAAGGAATAGATCAGAATCCTGGGAGTTTTTATCCAGCTTTATGGAATTATAGTTTTAATGGCTCTGCGCTGGATATTGCCATAGATAGTGATGATAATATATATGTTACGGGGTGGTTAGATATGGATTTTTTACTTTATAGCAATGATGGTAAGGTTATTCCCTTTGATTTTTATCAAGAGGGATATGTAATGAAATTGGATTCTAATGGAATTTACAAATGGCATACGGGGATGCATGCAGCTTTAGGAACTGCGATTGATATAGATGATTCCAATAACATATATATCGGAGGGAGATATCATCATACAGCAACGTTCTTTTCGCTTTCTGGTTCTTCAATTCAAATGGGTTCAAATTCAGTAGGATTAACATTTATAATGAAATTAGATTCTATAGGTGAAATACAATGGGTAACAGACTTTTCTAATAGTACAAACAACTACTATTATCATATGAGTGATTTAGCAGCTGATGCTGATGGAGATGTTTATATCATAGGACAACATTCTTCGCCTATAACATTTAACTCTGTTTCTGGCCCAAATATAACTGCTTCAGCTAGCCCTGGATCTAATCCTAATGCTTATGTAGTTAAATACAATAGTGCCGGTGATGCCCAATGGGGGCATACAATTGAATCTTCCCCTTTTGGTTTTGATGATGCCCTTTCAATTGAAGTGTCAGATGATGGAGATAGTTATATTGGATTAAATGTCTCAGCATATAATACAGGACATTCTGTTAAGTTTCCATCAACCCAAATCAGTGATTCGTTTTTAGAAGCTGGTGGTTATGTTTTAGCAAAATATACCACTGATGGTAATTATGACTGGGGTGTTGGTGCTAAATATGCAATTGGATCACGTGCTCATGCAGTTGCTTTAGACAAGTTTAATAATGTTTACGTTGTAGGGATTTTAAGTGTTTTTGGACCACCAATTGCTAATTTTATTTCTACTGACTCTACGGTATTAACAGCGCCAGCTGGTGGAGGTTCCTTTTTTGTAACAAAATACAATGAGTTTGGGAAAATTCAGTGGTTAACATTGGAGGGAGGTCCAACTGCAGTTAATAATGGTATTGGGGCTAATACGATGCAAAATGCGATAGATGCAGATGATCAACAAAATGTTTTTATTACAGGTCATATTCAACGGGGTAATGGAATAACTCAAGGGTATTATATAGCCCAAGATTCAATTTACCCAAATAATAGTGATGCATTTGTAGCTAAGTACAGTTCAAGTGCATGTTTACAAGGTGATTCATTAAGTATTTATGTGTCTTCTGGATTAGTGTGTGTACAGGATTCAATATGGGTACCGTTTAATGTTTCTCAATTAATAACTGTTCAACTAGGGAATAACTACCAATTAGAATTATCCGATGCTTTAGGGAGTTTTGCTTCTCCACAAATAATAGGAACCTTAGCTTCCAATAACATTGTTGACACCATCTTAGGTATTATTCCAAATTTACTTGTCTCTGGTAATTATAAAATTAGGGTCGTTGCCTCATTGCCTTCAATTATTGGAAATGAATCTTCAATATATATAGATGTTCTTCCTACACCATTAAATATTTATCAAAATCTATGCGTAGGCCAATCAACTCAGTTTATAGCTAACCAAGGATTAAGCTATTTATGGTCACCAACTATTGGCTTAAATGATAGTACAATACAGAATCCAACTACTAATGCAGTTACTAATACAATTTATACTGTAGGTGTTAGTAGTTTTTGTGGAGTTATAAATGATACTTTTAATTTGACAGTGAATCCTCTACCAAATGTTTCAATAACCTCTTTTAGTCCTGATTCAGTTTGTATAGACACAAATCTAATTTTATTGCCTTTAGCTACACCTTCTGGTGGAACATATTCCGGAAGCGGAGTTAGCGGTGCGAGTTTTAATCCATCAATTGCTGGTCCAGGTAATCAGGAAGTTATTTACACTGTTATTGATAGTAATCTATGTGAGAATAGCGATACTACAACAATTACTGTTAACGCCTTGCCAAATGTAACTATTACTCCTTTTAGTCCAGATTCTGTATGCCAATTCAATATACCAATGGCATTGACGAATGGTTCTCCAGTAGGTGGCGTTTATAGTGGTTTTGGTGTTTCAAGTAGTGTATTTAATCCAAGTTTAATTCCCGGTAATTACTATGTTTTATACACTTATACAGACACTAATTCTTGCGTAAATAGTGATTCTACTATGATAAGTTTATACATATGTGTTGGTATAGATGAATATGGTGAAGATTTGAAAATAGTATATTACCCAAACCCAACAACTGGTGGTCTTACTATAGAGAAACCATCGAGTCTAATGAAAGATGTGCAGGTTAAAATTTTGGATGCGACTTCAAAATTGATAATTGAGAAAGAAATTCCGGTTGGTAAAAAAAAGGTAGAAATAGACATTACGAACTATAGTGATGGTATTTATTATTTGCAATTGATTATAGAAGAAGAAGTATTTGTAAAGCAAATTCTGAAACATTAATTATCAACAACTTCTTTTAGTTGCTAATATTTACTGAGTTTATGTTGCTCCAGTGTTACTCGAGATTTAATAATTCATTGAACCCCACTACTATAAAAGGATAGGAGTATTTACTTCACTTTATGCATTGATAACACTTAAATCAACAAGTCTGTTCATCTTCCTCATAAGCCTTTCTCTAAAACTTAGTTTTAACTTGTATAACCTCTTCTTTTTCAATAATTTCGTAGTGTTTTATGAGAAGAATTATCCTAATATTTTTAATTCTATTTACTTCTAATCTGATGAATGCTCAGTTTGGACCCCAGCAATTAATTGCTGGACAAACGGATGATGCGAGTTCAGTATATTCTGTTGATATAGATGGTGATGGAGACATGGATGTTTTGTCTTCTTCTCAAGGAGATAATAAGATTGCCTGGTATGAAAACTTAGGCAGTGGAACGTTTAACTCTCAACAGAAAATCATCACCACACTTGCAATGGGTGCAAGACATGTATTTGCATCCGATCTTGATGGAGATGGTGATATAGATGTGTTGTCTGCTGCAAAAGATGGGAACCATATCGCTTGGTATGAAAATTTAGGAGGTGGAAGTTTTGGCGCTCAACAAGTATTGTATGGCATAAATAATGCAGAACATGTTCATGCGTCAGACTTAGATGGAGATGGAGACATGGATATTATATATGCCGGAGGAAAGAGCCTTGGATGGATTGAAAATTTAGGTGGCGGGGTATTTGGTTCAGCAAGCTCTGTGGCAGCCATTACATTGTCTGAGCAGGCTACATCTGTTTATACGAGTGACGTAGACGGTGATGGAGACTTGGATATATTGGGAACTTTTAGAGAACCGACAGCATGGCCTTTTCTTCAGGATGTGGTATGGTGCGAAAATCTCGGTGGAGGAAGTTTTGGTCCAATGCAGACGATTTCGTCAAACGCAAGTAAAGCTAATTCTGTTTTTTCTGCAGATTTAGACGGGGATGGAGATGAAGATATACTTTCTGCATCAGCCAATGACAATAAGTTAGCTTGGTATGAAAACTTGGGAGGAGGCACTATTGGTCCCCAACAGACGATTGCAACGGTTTTGACAGCTGTTTGTGTGTACGCCACAGATATGGATGGAGATGGGGATGTTGATATATTATTAGCCAATGGTAATAGTTGGAGCTCTATATCGTGGTTTGAAAATTTAGGGGCGGGATCTTTCTCTACTCAGCAAATTATTTTTATTGGACCTATAAATGCGTATCGATTTGATTACGTCTATGCAGAGGATATTGATGGTGATGGAGATAAGGATATCTTATCGGCTTCAACCGCTGATGGTACGATAGGTTGGTATGAAAATTTTGGAGGTGGCTCTTTTGGAACTCGTAGACCTCTCACCGCAAGTGCGGCACTAGCCTATTATGTTCAAACAAGCGATTTAGATGGAGATGGAGATTTGGACGTGTTGTCTGCCTCTATTTTTGACAATGAAATAGCCTGGTATGAAAATCTCGGACAAGGGGTGTTTGGATACCAACGAGAGTTAGATGACAGCCTGAATAACCCATCCACAGTGATAGGTGTAGATATAGATGGCGATGGAGATAATGATGTTTTGTGCGGCTCAGGAAGTGATGATAAGGTAGGGTGGTACGAAAACTTAGGAGGTGGGAATTTTGGTGAGCAGAACATTATTTCTGATAGTGCTGACGGTGTAAATTCCGTTCATTATAGTGATTTAGATTTGGATGGAGATATGGATGTTTTGTCTGCTAACCAGCTGGAAGACGTAATTGCCTGGTACGAGAATTTAGGTGGCGGAATATTTGGCCCAGAAAATGTGATTACTACAAATGCTGACTTGGCCTATTTTGTTTATTCCAAAGACTTAGATAATGATGGGGACGAAGATGTGTTGTCGGCATCTTGGACTGACAATAAAATAGCTTGGTATGAAAATCAGGGGGGAGGAACATTCGGAACCCAACAGATAATAACAACCCAAGCAATTGGAGCAGATTGTGTTCATAGCTTTGATGTAGATAACGATGGTGATAATGATGTTATATCCGCATCGGGAAGCGATAATAAAGTAGCTTGGTATGAAAACTTAGGAGGGGGTAATTTCGGTCCACAACTTATAATTTCAATGATTCCCTATGGTCCGTTTAATTTAAGTTCAAATGATTTGGATCAAGATGGCGATATTGATTTGTTATTGGCCTATGATCGTGATATTGCCTGGTTTGAAAATTTAGGAAATGGAACATTCGGTAATTTAGGAGTGGTGTCATCTATAACAAATGCTGCAAGTTCAGTGCATAGTGCTGATATGGATGGGGATGGGGATATAGATGTGCTTTCTTCGTCAACGCATGATGGAAAAATTGCCTGGTACGAAAATCATTTATTAAGCCCCAAACAAGCTATAGGCCAACTTTTTTATGATGATAATCAAAATGGAATTCAAGATTCCTTGGATGCTGGATTGCAAATCTTTTCTGTTCAATCAACTCCACAAAATGTGTATTCACATATTTATTCCACGGGTGCGTATGTGATGAGTTTTGCCGATTCGAGCGGACATCACCAGATTTCACCAGTTCTACCTCCAAACTGGGGAATTACTTCTGATTCCTTGATGTATAGTGTTACCATAGATAGCACATCTTATTTTAGAGATAGCTTAGATTTTGGCTTTTATCCGGACACTTTGGTGAACAGCTTAAATATTGAGTTTATTGGAAGTTTTCCTAGATGTAATGACACTATCAATTATTGGATTGACTTTAAGAATATTGGAACAACGACCCCTTCAGGACTTATTCATTTACTATTGGATGATAGTATCACATACCTATCTTCTATTATTCCAGCCGATTCTGTGAATGGTCAAAATGTTTATTGGCATTATGATAGTTTATTTTATTTCACTAATCAACAAATTAATTTACAAGTTATTATGCCTGGCCTAAATAGCATGGGTGATACTTTGATTAATTACGTGAATGTTAGTGTATTTGATACCTTAGGAAACTTTACAATTGTTTATACTGCCAGTGATACACTGAAACAAGAGCTCTTTTGTGCCGTAGATCCCAACGATAAAATAGCCGAACCTGTTGGTATTGATATTCCGGGATATATCAACTCAGGTACGCCAAGAATAGAATATACAATACGATTTCAAAATACAGGAAATGATACAGCGTTAACGGTAATTATATATGATCAATTAGACCTTGATTTAAATTGGCAAACCTTTACTCCTTTAGCAAGTAGTCATAATATGATGGTGAATATGGATCAAACTGGCGAGGTTGCCTTCCAGTTTTATAATATTATGTTGCCAGACAGTGGGGCGGATTATTTAGGAAGTCAGGGATTTGTGAGATATACCATAGATTTGAACCCTAACCTGCCTGCTGGAAGAGCGATTCATAATACTGCTCGAATACATTTTGATATGAATCCAGCTGTTATTACTAATACAAAACTGCACACAATTGAAGATTGTAGCGAAGGTATTCAGTATACGATACCTAACCTTAACCTTTGTGAAACAGACACTTTGCTTGGAAGTGCCACTGACAATTTGTCTAACACCTTATTTACATGGGATGTCCCGAATGTTTATAATTCAACCGGACCTAATCTTAATTGGATAGCGGATACTTCAGGTACGTTTAGTTTAACATTATCCATTTCCAACGAAATATGTAACAAGGATACAACGGTTAGTATTACCGTACTCCCTGCTATTCCAGTTGTAAATAATAACCAAGTTATTTGTCAAGGAGACAGTCTATTAATCTATGGGGCCTACCAAAATTTGGCTGGCATTTATTATGATAGTCTACAGTCTATAAATGGATGTGATTCTGTTTTAACAACAACACTTAGTATTAATCCAATATTTTTAATCAATCAAAATGATAGCATATGTATTGGTGACAGTTTGTTGATATACGGGACATATCAAAATGCATCAGGATTATATTACGATAGCTTACAATCTATCAATGGATGTGATAGTTTACTATCTACATTGCTTACTGTTAATCCTTTACCGATGATAAGTATTGCCTCTTTCAATCCGGATACGCTTTGTGATAACGGAGGTGTTGTTGCTTTACCAATAGGGACTCCAGTTGGAGGAAGTTATGCTGGATTAGGGGTGGTTGGTGGAAACTTTGACCCCACAGCTGCTGGAATTGGCTCTCACTATGTAATCTATACATATACAGATGGTAATTTTTGTATAAACGATGATTCGACTATGGTAACTGTTAAGCTATGTGTAGGTATTAACGAAATACAGAATAATTTTGGTATTCTTATTTATCCTAACCCTAATACAGGTCAATTTACTATTGAAAAACCAAGTGATTTAAGCAAAGAGGTAAAGGTTAAATTGTTAGACGCAACTTCTAAATTAATACTTAAAAAAAACATTCCTATTAGTAAACAAAGTGTTGAAGTAGATTTTACTAGTTATAGTAATGGAATTTATTATTTGCAGTTGATAGTAGATGAAGAAGTATTCGTAAAGCAGATTCTAAAACAATAGTTACCAACAGCTTCTTTTACTTGCTAATAGTTATAGGGTTTATGTTACTATAGTGTTACATGATAATTTTAAAATCATTGAAACCTTTTACTGTAAAAGAATAGAGGAAATTACTTCACTTTCTGTATCGGAAAGTAATCCTATATTTCTTCATTCACCTAAAATATTGATTAATCTGAACTTTTTGGTTATTTTAGATATTAGAGAACTATCATTTTAACCACAATGAATCAGAGCGGTAAGAAATATTATTTTATTGTCTTTTCAATAATCTCATGCTCTTTACCTGTTAATTTACTGGCCCAATCAAGTTTCGGTGATGGCTTAAAAGTGGAAATAAACTATCATCAAGGAATAATTCTACCCGAACATGACCTACTAACACCAATTGAAGAAGAAAACACAAAAAGTATTGAACTTAATTTTCTAAAAGAAACCCAAGGAAAAAACAATTGGGAAAAGCTTTACAACTTCCCCGAATATGGATTGTCAGTACGCTATGTCTCTTTGGGACATAATCGAGTATTGGGAAATTTAATAGGCTTAGATTATTTCTTCAAAGTTCACTTTCTTCATCACTCTAAATTTCACATTTACGGTCAATCTGGTATAGGTGTCAATTACCTATCTAAAATCCATGATCCCATTGAAAATCCTTTAAATGGTTCTATGAGTTCACATTTTAATTTTCATTACAACTTAAGGTTAGGTGTAAATATAAAACTGATTGAAAAAACGGGGCTTAATTTAGGGAGCTCTTTTGACCATATTTCAAATGCCAATTTTAAATTCCCTAATCGAGGTATCAATTCAGTTTCATTTTATGGAGGCCTTACCTACAACATTGGTCAAACGTTAGAAAAAGAGGAAATTAAACTTGAAGCTCACCAACGAAAAATGTATGTAGAAGCAATTTTAAATAGTGGGTTTCGCCATGCTACATTTGTTACTGATAGGTACTATCTTGTTCCTTCTATTGCTTTAGAATTGAATAACCAAACATTTCGAATCTTACATTTAGGAATTGGTGGTGAATTTTTTCATGACCAATCTGTCCAACCAAAATTTGAGTTAACAAATACTCCATATCAAAAGAAAGACAGTTACCAAAGCGGTGTTTATTTCTCGCAAGCAATTGTTTACAGCAAGTTTAAATTCATCATTCAAGAAGGATTTTACCTATGGATGTCAGAAAAATTGGACCGTAAAAAATTCTTTAATAGGATTGTTTTTAAATACAATGTCACTTCAAACCTCTCTTTCCACATATCGCTAATGTCAGAGTTACAAAATTTACAATACAACATTGTAGGAGTAGGGTATAAGTTTTAAGCATAAGATAATCAAGTTGTGTCTATGGTAATTCCTCATGTTTTCAATAATGAGTATTTTTAAGGTATGAAAGTCAAATTATTACTTATCCTCTTACCGTTGAGTTTTTTGTCCGTTTCTGGGCAAAAGAATACGTTTAATTTTGATATAGGAGGTTTACCTTCATATACACAGAGTTTAGACTCATGGGGAATGGGACTGTACCTTGAGCCTAAATTTAACATTACAGATAACATAGCCATCGGTTTAAAAACAGATTGGTTTATGTCGTTCGGAGGAGATTTTGATAGTGAAGGGAGTGTGAAGTTTGACATCGATGAATTTTTGAATGACAACGACCCGTACTCAACTGGTATAACCAATAATGATTTTAACATTACCAACTTAGAATTTAAGGTGGGCAATATGGTAGGCGTGGCGGTTACTGGTGATTATCTATTCATTAAAAAACCATTTACGCCTTTTGTTGGGATGGGAATGGGCTATTATGCTTTTGATGAGTTTTCTTTTTCATTGGATGCGTTCTCACATAATTCGAGCGATGAATTTTCTGTAAGAGCTGAGGATGGTTCCAGTATCGGGCTTATGTTAAGAACTGGAATTCAAGCATCAGCTTTTAGGTTGTCTTTCGAGTATAATTTTATAGTTGATCCTGCCAGTTATATTGTCTATTTCAATGCGAGTGGAAATTCTCAATCCGTAATTATCTCCGAATCACAAGTTTCAAAAAGCTACATAGGAATTAAGATCGGGGCAGTAATTAAAGGTGGAAGACGAAATTTTGAAGGTACTCAAGTTGATCCTGAATAGCGTAGTTAATACGGTTGCTGCAAAGATAATACTACTAACCACCTTAGTATTTTAATGATAAAAATTAATAGTGTAAGTTTGTTGGAGAAATCTTAAAAATACATACTATGATGAAAAAATTAAATACAATTGTGATGCTTTTATTGGTTGTTTTCACTACAACGAATGGTTTAGCACAAGAATTACCAAAACCAAGTCCTGCTGCAACAGTTGAACAACGTATAGGATTAACTGATTTTAAAGTTGTTTATTCGAGGCCAAGTGTGAAAGATAGAATGATATGGGGAGAATTGGTTCCTTTTGATAAAGTATGGAGAACTGGAGCAAATGCCAATACCTTAATTACTTTTTCTGATGATATAAAAATAGGAGGAAAAGCAATAAAGGCTGGAACGTATTCTATTTTTACCATTCCAGTTCAAGGAGGAGATTGGACAGTAATGTTTAATTCTGTTACCGATGGTTGGGGAGACAGTAAGTACGATAAAGCTAATGATGTGTTAACCTTAACTACAACCCCAATAAAAGGGATGTATCAAGAATCCTTACGTTTTTCTTTTGAAAAATTAAAAGGAGCTTCTGGTAGCTTAGTATTTGCTTGGGATGTGGTAACGATTGATTTGCCTGTTGAAGTTGATGTAGATAAAAAAGCATGGGCAAACATTGATAAAGCCATTGCTGAAGTTACAGATGAAACAAAAGCAAATGTGTACAGAAATGCAGCAAGCCATGCAGCATCTACAGGGAAACGTTTAGAAGAAGGGTTGAAATGGATTGATGCATCGATAAAAGCAAAAGAATCATGGTACAGTTACTGGGTAAAAGCAGATGTACAACATGCTGCTGGTGACAATGCTGGAGCAATAGCAAGTGCTAAAAAAGCAATTGAAATTGGAGAAGCTGGAGCGAAAGAAAGTGGGAAACCATTTAAATATAAAGCGCAGTTAGAAAAAGCAATGACAGAGTTTAAATAACAGCTCTTATTTTATACAGAAGCCTCAATCGTTGGATTGGGGCTTTTTTGTTTTATCAAAAGGATTGATGATTGCAGCAAATAAGATGACCAACCCACAACCAATAACATTGTACCATAAATAAGCTATTTCTTGCACCTCATACCCCATGATGTATGATCCTATTTTCTGCCCGAAAAAGAATAAAATAATCACTATGGTTTGTGCAATAAGAGCCCCAATAAAGGTTCCTTTTCCCTTTATTTGCTTAAAGAAGAAGGCAATTAAGAAAATACCTAAGATAACACCATAGAATATGGAGCCAAGGATGTTTACTGCTTCAATGAGGTTCTCAACCAAGTGAGCAAACAAAGCAAACAGTATAGCAACAATTCCCCAGGCCGCAGTAAGCATTTTAGAGGCACGTAAATAGTGTTTTTCAGAATGATCTTTTGAGTTTAATCGTTTGTAAAAGTCAATGGTTGTTGTTGTCGCTAACGCATTCAATTCCCCAGAGGTAGAAGACATGGCAGCCGAGAAGATTACTGCTAACAATAAGCCAACTAAACCTATTGGCAGGTAATTCATAATAAATGACAAGAACACATAATCTGAGTCTTTAGAGTTGTTGTCGGGCACAGCTTTAGTAACCAAAGCTTTTGCTTTATCTCTAATAACTAAGGCTTCAGTCTCGTTACTTTTTACAGTCTCAATCGCATAATTAAGGGTCTCTTGGTCATAATTGGTGTTTTCATAATTATCTACAACCAGTTTTAATGCTTCTCTTTTTCTATTATATACCGTTGAATAATCTGCTTCAATGGCTTTCATGTCGTCAGCATATTCTGTTTGGTATACTTTGGCTGTTGCATTCTCATTAAACAATACTGGATGTTCTTGGTATTGGAAAAACACAAAAACCATAACACCGACAAACAAAATGAAAAACTGCATCGGCACTTTCATAATGGCGTTAAACATTAAGCCCATACGGCTTTCATAAACAGAACTGCCACTTAAATAACGTTGCACTTGCGATTGATCAGTCCCAAAATAGGAGAGAGCAAGAAATGTTCCGCCAGTTATTCCTGTCCAAAAAGTGTAGCGTTTATCCATGTCGATGGAAAAATCAATCACATCTAATTTTCCCATGATGCCGGCAACTGAGATGGCATCACCAAAAGAGACATACTCTGGCAATTGATGAATGATGATAAAAAAAGCAGTAAACATTCCAGACATGATAACACCCATTTGCCATTTTTGCGTTAAACTCACTGCTTTAGTTCCACCAGAAACCGTGTAAATAATCACCAATATTCCTATTAAAAGGATGGTTAAGCTTAAGTTCCACCCTAAAGCACTCGAAAGAATAATTGCTGGAGCATAAATGGTAATACCCGCAGCTAAACCACGCTGAACTAAGAATAAAAAGGCAGCCAACAATCTACTTGATACTCCAAAACGAGATTCCAGATATTCATAAGCGGTAAATACTTTTAGTTTATAGTATATTGGAATAAAAACTGCGGAAACAATAATTAGGGCTATGGGTAGTCCAAAATAGTTTTGTACAAATCCCATCCCTGATTCATAAGCTTGTCCTGGAGTAGAAATAAAGGTAATGGCACTTGCCTGTGTAGCCATTACAGAAAGACCAATAGTCGTCCACTTCATCTCATTACCGCCACGCAAGTAATCTTGAAGGTTCGCATTTTTACGTGTTTTCCAGGTGCCATAAGCAACTATAAAACCTAATGTTCCTAACATTACTATCCAATCAACTATACTCATTATTGGTAGCTAAGTGTTAGGAGTTGAAATAAAATAATTAAGCATGCTAAAAACCCAAGGACAAAGAAATAAAGTCCTTTCCATGATTTGAAAAATGGTGGTTTTTTAAGGTTATTTTCCATAAGAAACGATATTAGAAAATAATTTAAAAGCACCAGGAACTCCTGCAGGCAGCTCTCTGAAGAAGGAAATTCCCGTGTAAATAAAGCTTCCTTCACCATAATCTGCAACCAATAAACTTCCTTTGGTCATTTCTTCATTAGGATCATTCCAACCAAGAATAGGTGTGTAGTTTTCGTCCCACTCGTTTGGAAAATATAAACCTCTTTCCTGTACCCAGTGGTCAAAATCTGTTGTTGTAATTTTATTCGGAGTATTCATTATAGCGTGTTCAGGAGCCAAAAAAGTCACTTTTGCTTCTTCTACCGTTACCCTGTCTCTTGATAATTTCAACGGGTAAGGAGCCATGATTTTGGTGTCAACCCCTCGATTGGTATTGTATTGAACAACATAATTCCCACCATTTTTAACATACTCCATTAACTTTTCATAAACAGTTGACATGTATTTATTGGTGTTGTAGGTCCTAATCCCGGAAACAATGGCATCATATTTTGATAAATCAGTGTTCTTAAGACTGCTTTCATCAAGTGCAGTTACATTATAGCCCAATTGTTCAAGTGCAGTAGGAACTTCATCTCCAGCACCTTTTATGTAACCAATGTTTTTTCCTTTAATAACTACGTTTAGGCGAACCAATTTAGCATTAGCCTCTGGTAGTAATGTTTGTGTTTGGACATGGTCATACTCAATGGTTATTAAGCTCTTAACACCTCCTTTTACATTGTCTAATAAAACCTTGAGTTCTCCTACACTTTCTTTGTCTGATGGAGTGATGTTGAACGTTACTATTTTTTCCTCGTTTTTTGCTTTTAGTTGATATGCCATTGAAGCCGGTTCTGATTTCCATCCCTCAGGAAGTTGAAGAGAAACGTTACCTTTTAAACTAGCCTCATGTCCTTTTAGACTAACTTGTACTGCCTTGGCTTCGTTGTTAGAAAAAACATACACATTGTCAGATATATTAGCCGTAACTTTTGGCAAAACAACAAAAGGACGATAGATTTCCCCTTTAACCCTGTCCGTCCATTTGTAAACAACTTGTCGGAATACAGGAAAGTAAATCCCATTAATCTTTAGGGTAAAGAAAACAGGTAGTGTTGAGCGATTCTGCGGCATTCCTATTAAATCTTGAGAATCTACGGTATAGATGCCTTCAAATTCATGATTCAGCCAGTATGGGTTGGTCTTTCGAGCATCTGGGCAGGAAATTTTGCTTTTGAATGTTAAGGCTTCATTGTTGCTCAAAGGTTGATTCATTATGGAGTCCTTTTCACCATATTTAACTTCAATTAGCTCCATTTTTAAATTACTTCGATTAACTAAGTGGGTAGTTATTTCTATTTCAGATCCTTCGGCAGCACTATAGTCATCAGCAGTTACTTCAACAAATAACCCTGTACAAGAAGCAATGATTTTTCTTATGGCACTTAATTTAACCCATTTCCACCCTATATTTTCTGGCAATTTGTCAATGAGTTGATAAGCCTCAAATAGAGCAGGAACAATTTTCTCAGGTTGTTCTGCGTCAAAATCAGTATTGGCTTGAGCCAATAATTTCTGGATTTCTATACCACCTTTTATCTTGTTCCAGGTAATGTCTATATTTTTGAAAATATCATTACCACCTTTATCTCCTTTTATCAATTCTAAGTACTCCAGTTTGCTACCCCTTACTTTGCCAGAGCCAAACCCTTGGCTCTTGTGCATGGTTCTGCTTTCCGAAGCAATTTCTGAATAAGATTTCCCCAGTAACGTATTGTAGGTTCCTACATCAATGGTGGTGTATTTTTCTGGATTATCCTTTGCCTTTTGAGGGAGTTCTTTGTCCCACCAGGTACTGGTGTTTAGGTATAATCTTTTAGGCTGCCATATGGAAACATACTCTAATTGTTCTGGAAACGACTTGGGGTCTCCAGCTAAATCAAATGCTTCATCAGCTAAAATTGCGGAAGCGGTATGGTGGCCATGTCCTGCTCTCGATGTAGGAGGAAAACGGGTGATGATAACATCTGGCTTAAACCTTCTTATAGCGAAAACCACATCAGCCAATACTTTTTGCTTGTCCCATTTTATAAATGTTTCTTCAGCAGTTTTGGAATAACCAAAATCTACCGCTCTCGTAAAAAATTGCTCACCACCATCTATTTTTCGGGCTTCTAATAACTCTTGGGTTCTCAATAAACCCATTAAAGGACCCTTTTCAGTTCCAACTAAATTCTGACCACCATCACCACGAGTTAAAGAAAGGTACCCTGTTCTTGCCATTCTTTCGTTTGCCATGTAGGCAATTAATCGAGTATTTTCATCGTCAGGATGGGCCGCAACGTATAAAACACTACCCAAAGTGTTTAATTTTTTAAGTGCCAACTTAATTTCGGATGAATTGAGCTGCTTTTGTGCCAGTAGTGGAAGCATAGCAAAAAGAGCAAAAACCAACAAGACTTTTTTCATAGATTCAAAAATTTGAAAAACAAATGTACAGATTTGATGATTAGATTTTGGTAACAGATATGATGAATGGTAGTGGATAGTAGAGTTGAAAATTAATCTCTCTTGGATGGCTTTATTTTGTTGGTTGTGAGTGGGTATAGGTTTGATTAGAACTGAAAAAAATGAGGTAATTTCATTTCTTTTTAACCCAATCAATAACTAATTTTAGGAAGACATTAAATTAGAAGTGCACCCTAATGAAAATGATTGGTAATAAAATATTAATTATCTTCTTACTTGTTTCACAAGTTAGTTTTGCTGACATTTTATTGAATGAAACATTTCCATCACCAGTATTGCCTGCTGGATGGACAAATACTGCAATTCAAGGATCGGATATTTGGTTGGTTCGGAATGCACCTGCATTTGGAAGTACGTCAGGTGGTAATTATGCGGTTTTCGATGATCAGCTTTTAGGTGCTGCGGTTATTCCAAATGAAGCTGCTTTAAGATCTCCTTCAGTCGATTGCTCTAACAGAACTGCAATATTCTTAAGTTATTCACATCATTGGTTTGGTGTTGAGTTTACCCATGGTTATGTTGAAGTAAGTAATGACGGAGGAACCGTTTGGAATACAGTGAAAGATTATCACAAGTTTACACGTGGCTCAATTGCTGTCCCTCAAGATACAATTCTGGACATTTCTGCCTTTGCAGCGAACCAATCGGATGTATCAGTTCGGTTCAGGTATACCGATGGAGGGCAAGCAGGTAGGTATTGGTACCTTGATGACATTAAAATTTATGCGGACCCAGATGTTGGTGTAACGGCCTTAACAGCTCCACCGTATTTAAGTTGTGGTCAAACATATTCAACAACAGAGTCTGTTACCATAGAAGTATTCAATTACGGTGTTAACCCGGTTTCAAACATACCGGTTACCTGTGATGTTACGGGTGCATTGACCACCACGATTAATGGAACCGTACCAGGGCCAATTGCTGCAGGGACTTCAGTGTTTTTTACTTTCCCAGCCACCATTAACATGTCAGCCAACGGGGTTTATAATTTCTATTCCTATACAACCTTAGCTACAGATCAATACCTTAATAATGATACACTGTATGATTCAAGACAGCAGCTCGTAGTAACCACTTACCCTTATGTGCAAGATTTTAATGGAACAACTGCCGGATGGCAGGCAACAGGTTCAGCGCCCCCATTAAATGGAGGTAGAAATTTTAGTCATGGAGCGTTAACTTATTTAAACGGACCACAGGGTCAAGGTGATAGCTGGTTTGTGGAGACGACCAGTTCAAACAATGGTACATATATATGGGTAGAGAGCCCAGTATTTGATTTCAGTACGTTGACCAACCCACAGTTAACCATGGATATTAAACATAGTCTTCACAATTCAGATTATTTCCATGTAGAATATTCATTAAATGGTGGAACATCGTGGGTGTTGCTGGGAAGCACAGAACCCAATTGGTATAATGCGACAAGCTGGTGGCGTAACAGTTATACAGCGCCAGTAGATGCTTGGACTCAAGTACAAAAAAGTTTATGTGCCTTGGCTGGACAGAGTTGTGTGAAATTAAGGGTTTACGGAAGGCCTTATTACAGCACACCAACATACTCAAACTATCACATGTTTGCTTTTGATAATATTGTGATTCAAGATGGGCCTGATGTTGGTGTTACGGCATATATTGATCCCGTTGACGTGGGTTGTTTATTTGCTACAACACAGCAAGTAACCGTTACGGTTTATAATTTTAGTTGTAATGCAGAAGTTAATATTCCCATAACATGTGATATTACTGGGGCAATTACACAAACATTGGTTGGAACCGTTCCTGGACCAATTCCAGCTGGGGGATCAGTCAATTATACTTTTTCAACGACAATTAACATGACGCCTTTGGGCACCTATAACTTTAATACCTATACTGCGTTGCCTGGAGACATAAATGCAAATAACGATGCTATGGCAACGAGCATCAATGTTACCAATTTGAAGGTTACAACTTATCCGTATTTTGAGGACTTTAACAGTGGTCCAGGCTTTTGGACAGCAAGTGGAACAGCACCTCCATTAAATAACGGGAGGAATTTCGTGCTGAATCCATTGCCTTACTTAAATGGACCTCAAGGAAATGGTGACAGCTGGTATGTGGAAACAACCAGCTCTAACAATGGAACCTTTATATGGGCAGAAAGTCCAGTATTTGACTTTACCAACCTAACCAACCCTAATCTGAACTTTGACATTAAACACAGTTTACATAATTCAGATTATTTTCATGTAGAGTATTCTTTAAATGGTGGAGCCACATGGGTACAGTTAGGTGCTGCAATATCTCCAACTTGGTACAATGCGACCAATTGGTGGAGGAATAGTTACTTGACCCCAGTAGATGCATGGACCAATGTAAATCAGGACCTGTGTAACCTTTCGGGTGAACCATGTGTGAAGTTTAGGGTTTATGGAAGGCCGTATTACAGTATGCCAACGTATAGCAATTATCACTTGTTTGCTTTTGACAATTTTTACATTTCTGCAGGAGAGCCTGATGATGTAGAACCGATAGAGATTATTTTAAGTGATGCTGGTGATTGCGCGGCTTACAGTACAACCGAAACAATCTCGGTGTTAATCAGAAACAATACCTGTAGACCAATAACCAATTTACCAATTGACCTACAATTAAATGGTGGACCAACAATAAGCGAGGTTGTTCCAGGGCCAATTCCTCGATTTGATACTTACATATACACTTTTACAGCAACCTTAGATTTAAGCCCTCCAGGAACGCATAATATATCCGTTACCACACAATTAACAACAGACAATGTTCCTGCAAACGATAATTTAGTAGAGAACAGGTTTAGTAGTAATCCGATCAATACGTTCCCATATGCAGAAAACTTTAATGCAGATAATGGAGGGTGGGTCTCCAGAACTACAGTAAATCATCGATACTTTAGATTGGATACTTTACCCTATTTAAATGGAGCTCAGGGACAAGGAGATAGTTGGTATGTAGAAACGACACAAAGTAATAATGGTACCTATATTTGGGTAGAGAGCCCTGAGTTTGATTTTACCGCATTAACTAACCCTCAGTTGACTATGGATATTAAACATAGTCTACATAATTCGGATTATTTTCATGTAGAATATTCATTAAATGGTGGCGCAACATGGGTATTATTGGGTAGTACTGAGCCCAACTGGTACAATGCGACAAGCTGGTGGCGTAATAGTTATACTGCACCAGTAGATGCTTGGACTCAAGTACAAAAGAGTTTATGTGTCTTAGCTGGACAAAGCTGTGTGAAATTAAGAGTGTATGGAAGACCGTATTACAGTACACCAACATACTCAAACTATCACATGTTTGCTTTTGATAATGTGGCCATTGAAGATGGGCCAGACGTTGGAGTTGTTACTTATATTGATCCTGTAGATGTGGGGTGTTTATTTGCACAAACACAGCAAGTTACGGTGGAAGTTTATAACTGGGGATGTGCACCAATTAGCAACGTTCCAATAACTGGTGATGTTACAGGAGCAATTACTCAAACATTGGTAGGGACAGTTCCTGGACCAATACCAGTAGGAGGGTCGGTTAACTATACTTTCCCAACTTCAATCAACATGACACCACTGGGAATCTATAACTTTAATACCTATACGTCATTACCAGGAGATGTCAATGCCAGTAACGATGCATTAGCAACCAGTATAAATGTGAACATACTAAAAGTTACAACTTATCCTTACTTCGAAGACTTTAACAGTGGTCCAGGTTTTTGGACAGCAACAGGAACAGCACCACCATTAAATAATGGGAGAAATTTTGTATTAAATCCTTTGCCTTACTTAAATGGACCTCAAGGAAATGGAGACAGTTGGTATGTGGAAACAACAAGTTCTAACAATGGAACCTTTATCTGGGTAGAGAGTCCTGTGTTTGATTTTACTAACCTTACTAATCCGTCATTAAACTTTGATATAAAACACAGTCTTCATAATTCAGATTATTTTCATGTAGAGTATTCCTTAAATGGTGGAACAACATGGGCTCAATTGGGTGGAGCAATATCTCCAACCTGGTACAATGCAACCAATTGGTGGAGGAATAGTTACTTGACTCCAGTAGATGCCTGGACCAATGTAGCACAAGACTTATGTAATCTTTCAGGAGAACCATGTGTGAAATTTAGGGTTTACGGAAGGCCTTATTACAGTATGCCAACGTATACGAACTACCACTTGTTTGCATTTGACAATTTTTATGTTTCAGCAGGAGATTCAGATGATGTAGAGCCAATAGAGATTATTTTAAGTGATGCTGGAGATTGTGCTGCTTACAGCACAACGGAAACAATCTCAGTATTAATCCGAAACAACACCTGTAGGCCAATAGTCAATTTGCCAATTGACATGCAGTTGAATGGAGGACCTACTATAAGTGAAGTAGTGCCAGGTCCAGTACCACGCTTCGGAACTTTCATCTATACATTTACAAATACTTTAGATCTAAGTCCGCCAGGAACACATAATATATCCATTACCACGCAATTGGCTACAGATAATGTTCCTGTTAATGATAACTTGATAGAAAATAGGTTCAGTAGTAATCCGATCAATACTTTTCCATATACAGAAAACTTTAATGCAGATAATGGTGGATGGGTATCCCGAACAACTGTTAATCACAGGTATTTTAGGTTGGATACTTTGCCTTATTTGAATGGAGCACAAGGACAAGGGGACAGTTGGTATGTAGAAACAACTCAAAGTAATAATGGAACTTATATATGGGTAGAAAGTCCAGAGTTTGATTTTAGCACACTAACCAATCCAAGGTTAACGATGGACGTCAAACACAGTTTGCACAATTCAGATTATTTTCATGTAGAGTACTCGTTAAATGGTGGAGCAACATGGACGCAATTAGGAAGTACAGAGCCCAATTGGTACAATGCAGCAAATTGGTGGCGTAATAGCTATACTGCACCAGTAGATGCTTGGACCCAAGTACAAAAGAGTTTATGTGCCTTGGCTGGACAAAGTTGTGTGAAATTGAGAGTTTATGGAAGGCCTTACTACAGTATGCCAACTTACAGTAATTATCATCTGTTTGCCTTTGATAATGTAGTAATTGAAGAAGGAAATGACTTAGGAGTCATTACTTACATCGATCCAGTTCCAGATGGATGTTTGTATACAACTGCACAAAACGTAACGGTAGAAGTATTTAATTTTGGATGTAATGCAGTTACAAATATTCCTATTGAGTGTGACATTACGGGAATTCTAACAACTACCCTAAACGGAACAGTGCCTGGTCCAATACCAGCAGGAGGGTCGGTAAATTATACGTTCCCAACCACAATCAATATGACACCTTTAGGGACTTATAACTTTAATACTTATACCCAAGATCCTTCAGATGTTAACAATACCAATGATTCGTTGGCATTATCAATTATTGTTAATCAGATAACCATTAATACCTTCCCATACTTTGAAGATTTTAATTCAGGAGCGGGGAATTGGATAGCAACAGGAACAGCTCCACCATTAAATAACGGAAGGAATTTTGTTCTGGGCAATATGACTTACTTAAATGGTCCACAAGGGCATGGTGACAGTTGGAATGTAGAAACAACAAGTTCTAACAACGGAACATACATTTGGGTAGAAAGCCCTGTGTTTGATTTTACCAATGTCACAAACCCAAAGCTTTTAATGGATGTAAAGCATAGCTTACACAATTCAGATTATTTCCATGTAGAGTATTCAATTAATGGGGGAACAAGTTGGACACAGCTGGGGACAGGAACAGACCCATATTGGTATAACACAGCAAGCTGGTGGAGAAACAGTTACACCGCCCCTGTAGACAATTGGACGAATTTTGAACATACCTTATGTAATTTAATTGGTCAGCCATGTGTTAAATTTAGAGTTTACGGAAGGCCGTATTACAGTATGCCAACCTATAGCAATTATCATTTGTTCGGATTTGACAATTTCCACATCACAGATACTCCACTGGATGCTGATGTGAATTTCGTTGCAGGTTGTTTTGGTAGTACCTACCAATTGGATGTCACCGTAGTAAACATTGATCGATTGTGTTTGACTTCTCCGAACATTACGTCTATCGATTTAACCTACACGATTAATGGAGGAGGACCAGTAACACAAACATTTACTGGATTAAACATTCCATTTGGAGGATCATCAACAGTGACCATCCCGAATGTGACGATACCAAATAATTCTTCTACGATAATGGTTTGGGGTTCTAATCCAAATGGAGTTACGGATCAAATTTGGGAGAATGATACGGCATACGGGTATTCCGCTACATGGCCAAATTGTAATGACCATTGTAGTAATGCTGTTGATTTAGGTTTGGGAACAACAACCGCAACACAGACAAGTAATGCAACGGTTGATCCGTTGGAAGATCCAAATTTCACGGCTTGTGGAGCGATTACAGTAGAGAATACGGTTTGGTATCAATTTACGACTAACAGTTCAGGAGATAGTGTAACGATTGTTTTTGACAGTCAAGTTTGTGCGCCTTCACAAAACGGAATACAAGTTTCAATAGATAGTGTTGGTACACCTTGTGATTTTACTACTTATTCAAACATGTATTGTTCTGCCACAAATGATACTGCGGCAATTCAATATGGACCAGTTTTACTTCCGCCTAATACAACTTATTACATTGCCGTAGATGGTTTTGCGGGGAGTGATTGTAATTTTGACATTACCATTACTGGTGCCGTAAACCCACCATTGCCTATTGAGCTATTGTCTTTTGATGCGCAATGTGGTAAAGAAGAAGGTGTAGTGGAGCTGAGGTGGATGTCAAGTACAGAAATTAACAATGATTACTATACCATAGAAAGGAGTAGTGACGCCTTAAACTTTGAGGCGGTTGAAAACATCAATGGTGCTGGAAACAGTAATAATGTAAACAGTTACTATTTTAAGGATGAACATTATTCGTTAACCGGTAAGATTTATTACCGTTTAAAACAAACCGATTTTAATGGAAACTATGAATATTTTGACGTTAAAGCTGTAGACTGTGGAAAAGGCTCGAACGTTTCAATTTACCCTAATCCTGCCACAGGAGAATTCATTGTCAATACCATTACAAATAGTGATGTAACCATTGTAATGTATAACTCTATTGGTCAGAAGGTATTAGAAAAGGTGCTTAAGGCAGAAAACAACTTGGTAGATGAACACATTGCCATAGATGAATTGAGAGAAGGAATTTACTTTGTGAACATTAAAGTAGGAGAGCAGTCTGAAGTTAAAAAATTAGTAATAGAAAGATAAAAATATGAAGCGAACCATTGACATAGTATTTACCACTTTTTATAACAGGACTTCCGCCTCTTATTATCAAAAGATAATGGGGGTGTCGTCTATCGTGTTATCCGTAATTATTGTATTGTATTTTGTGTTTTATGGGTGATTTTGAGGCTATTGTAGATATTATAAAATCTGCTCGAAATAAGATAAATGATGATACCGTAGTGCTTTGGACAGGGTATAAAAACTCAGCAGATTTACAGTTAGAGATTGATAAGGAGTTAGATGCACTGGAAAAAGGAGACATCAAAATCTTAGACAACTTTAAAAATCGTTTTAAGCACATTCCTACATCAACCTTTCAAGAGGTAGCGTTATACAATGGCTGGGGCAATGAATTCATTGTTATGGCAAAAGACTTCGATGAACTCTATCAAAAGATTAGATTCAATTAATAGATATCTTTACTGTATGCACCATCCATCAAAACCGACCAGCAATTAATATTCAGTTCGTGCGCTTCTTCTTTTAATCGATGTGAAGTGTAAATAGAATTAGAAGCATCTATCACAATTTCTTTCGGGTCAAATGCATCAAGAAGAGCTTTTATGGATAATGAGGTGTTCTTTGTTATGATTAGTAAGTCAACTGATAGCTTGTTATTATTGATCTTCCGGTTGAATTTACCATCAATGATGACAATTTTACAATCGTAAAACTGAAAATAGTTTTGTTTGCCAAAGAGGTTGTAATTAGTAAATAGATAGTGTTTATTAATAAGATCATTTGTTTTGATTATTATTTCGTTATCCACACCATTGTTAATCCAGTTGTTTTGGACATGAAATAATAGCTTACCTCTATTTTCAATGAGTTTTTTGTCTGCAATTAAAATGTTATCGTTTCCATTAATAAAGTTGATGGCTGTATGTTGGGAGATATTATAAACAATTAACTTTCGTTGACCTAAGTCATTATAATCTTTCCAAAGTGTGGAAACTAAAAATGCAATTAAAAGAACACTTCCTAACAACAAAAATCTAAATTTTCGATAAGCTACTAAAGAGATGATACAAATAATAAAGAGATAGATTAACCAGGTGTCTAATACACTAAACCGGATATTCTCAGTTAGAGAATAAGGTAGGGAATCAATCGAATTGACCGAATAGTTTAAAAATCGAATAAGATATTTTAACCCCAAGGCCAAATAATCTCCAATTATAGGAATAAAGGAAAAACTTAGGGTAATGATGCCTAAGTACAAAATACTAATTGCTAATGGAATTACAATTAGATTAGACAGCATGAAGTAATTTGGAAATTGATGAAAATACAACAACCCGAGTGGAAATGTGGCAATTTGCGCTGCAATAGAAACCGCTGTTATTTCCCAAACCTTTCGTGGTAGCCAAAATCGGAAATTAAACCAGTTATTTATCCATGGTTGGATGATAACAATACCAATAACAGCCATATAGGATAATTGAAATCCCACTTCCATGATTAATAAAGGATTATAGATTAGTAAAACTAACGCTGAAGCAGCAAGCGTGTTAAAGAAATTAGAGTTTCTACTGGTCATTTTTGATGCTACTATAAAGCTAAACATGGTTGCTGAACGCATTACAGATGGGGATAATCCAGTTAATAATGCATAACTCCATAATATTAAAATGAGGATAACTCCTCTCATAATCTTTCCATGTTTAAATTTTCCAATAAAAGAAAACAACCGATTAAAGATTAAGAAGATAATGCCTACATGTAAGCCAGACACAGCTAATACATGCATGGCTCCAGCACTTGAATAAGCGTCTTTCGACTGTTCATCAATGTCGTCTTTATAGCCCAATATTAAAGCTGAAGCAACAGCAAGTTCTTTTCCAGTAATACCTTTTTCCCTAAGTGTTTGAATTAAATATTTCCGACTATCATTAGCAAACCTTAATAGTCCTTTTGACTGAGATTTTTTTAATAGCCTCCAGTTATCAGGGTTTAAATATGCTTGTTGATGTATGAGATGAAAGGATAGGTATTTTCTGAAATCAAACTCATGCGGATTTTTAGGAGGAGAGACGTTTTCTAATAGTGGTTCAAAAACAATGGCATCATCAACGCCTAATTTTTCCGATGAATTATTCTTTTTGAAATAGACAATAACTTTTCCTCTGCCTTTTATCCAAATATTTTGAGTTTTAATCTTCTCAATGGTTAGGATGGCTTTTATGCTTCGTTTTTTGAGTTGAGTAGGTTCAATGACTTTGCCAATAATCAATTGGTTGTTTTGATTTGTAAGTAATTTGGAGGTACTCGTAGTTTTTTGATATTTTAAACCAGTAAGGCATGCACCAGAAAAAGCTAAGCCCATGTATATTAATGCTCCGTACAACCATCTATACTTGTAGTTTGAGTTTAGCTTGCTGAATAGCATTGTTAGAAACAGTAAAACAATTGTTCCAAAGCCAAAAAGCAGGTAGACTATGTTGAGCTTTAAGTAAACTACACCAATTATCCCAATAAGGTAAGGAATTAGCAATCGCAGCAACGGTGTATGGTTTAGATTATTGATACGAACAAAGCTAATTTATGTACCTTTGGTTACTTGTCGTTAAACTTATAGATGAGTTGTTTTTTAGTTTAATTTTAAAAGAGAAAATACATGTCAGAAGAGAGGCCTTTAGATGAATATGAGTTATTGGATGGCGGAGCCAATGAAGGTGAATTCTCTGAATACAGGGTGGCCACTAACCATAAGAACCTGATGCTGGTTGCTACAGGAGCCTTGTTGTTAAGTGTGCTTCGATATACTTTTGGGGATTTTTTTCCACACATAACGGGGCTTACTTTAGCTCAGAATCAGATTGTTAGCATAGTGGTAATGGCGGCAAGTGGTTTTTCCTTTTACTTTATGATTAACTACTTTAGAAACTACCAGCTTAATGCTATTGTGCAGGTTACATGGTTAATGTTTATTGCTGATATGGGGGCAGATCTATTTTATTTAGCAGGTACATTTAATATCATTTTGCCATATTACCTTAATACCGTTATAGGGTTGTTGTCTATTGTGAGTATTATTGTTTGGATTGTTAAAATTCTGCGACTAAACGTGAAGAATTATTCAGCAATGAAATCCCTTAGGTATTCGGCCATAACATTAATATTTAGCGCAGTTTTTGGAGGAATCATAAGTGCAGGGTTCATGTTCTTATTGCCTCCTGAGTATTACCAATACATGGGATTGTCGAACTTTCCTTTAATTTTCTATTATATATTTATTCTTAAATTTACCTTAGAACTAAAAGCTAAAGAAACCGAATTCCATGTTTAAAATGAAATTAAAAATATCGTTGGTTACGCTTATTCTAATAGGGTTAGGATGCTCTAAAGAAGATAGCGTTACATCTAATAATGGCTTAGGGTTTGTGCAAAACCATTACAACCCGAATGTAAGCATTCAGGAGAATTTAGACAGCAATGTAATTTTCTTAGAAGTTTTGGCAGCTAATCCAATAGATAGTTTTTATGGTATATACTATCAAGGTGGGCTTATTTTTCATATAGATTCAGTTAACACTTTAGGATATATTGTTTCGGAAAACATTGTCGGTTCTCAAATGAGGTGGAAACTCGACACCCTTACAATAACAGGTGCAAATGACACAACCATTGGAGGTGGTAAGTACAATACAGATTTAATTGTAAATACTTTTGGGTCGGGAAATTATGCGGCATCTGTATGCAATGGATTGATGTTAAATGGATACCCAGATTGGTATTTACCTACATACAATGCATTGAGTGCTATTCATTCAAATTTAGTCAACGGGCCCGTTTTAACTGGTGCTGATTATTATTGGAGTTCCGAAGAGTGTGATGCTGTTCAGGCAAAATGCTGGAGTCCAAATTTTCCATGGCCAAGTGAGTGCCTAAATAAAAGTTTGGCACAATATAGGCTGGTTGCAACCCGTACTTTTGATTTTTAAATGAAAAAACGATTACTTTCCATAGTGTTTCTATTCACTGCGTCAATTGCTTTCTCTCAAGCACGAGAAGGCAGCGGGGACGGATATAAAGAATATTACATCATAACGATCAGCAAAGATGGTGAGGTACTGAATACATTTAAGGAAGGAAAAGGAATAAAAGGTAAGATTGGCGAAAAGGCTGTGGATGGAGTTTGGTATTTTAAAGCAGCACCGGATGTGGTTACGGTAATTGGACTTAAAGGTAAAGTGTTGGGCGATTTAAAGTTAAACGAGCAAAAGAACCTTAAATTGGAAACGGATGTGCCCAAAAGCTCCAATGGGATTGGAGTAGGTATAGGGATTGGTCCGGTTGGTATTTCAACAGGAGGAAGTGGTGGTGGACCAAGGTTTATTGGCTATAACATGGATAAACATGAAGCAGTTTTTAGTAAACAAAAAGAGACAAGAGAAGAAAAAATAAAAAGAGAGTACGCTGAAAAATTACTGTTAGAGAAGGAAAAGAAAGCATTAGCTAAACAAGCAAAAAAGGATAAGAAAAAGTTCAAGAAAAAGAAATGAGAAATACGCTATTACTACTATTTTTAGCCCCAATTTTATTATTTTCTCAAAGTGTTGATGAGAAAATAAAGGCATTGGAAAATCAATCCATTGCGTTAGATGAGCAAAAAGCCAAACTATTAGTAGAAATTAATGAACTTAAGCTGGAGCGGGTTAGGGCGGATATTTCTAAAGTAGGTATGCCTGAGAAAATTGAAGGAGAGGAGATAATTGTTCATGCGGCCATGTGTTTGGTTTATTCAGAACAACACGAACAAGCGAAATGGGTGGCACACATTATTACTCCCGATATTATTACAGGGAAAGTGAGTAGGTCTAACAACTTTAGAATTGATCCATTAGTAACAACAGGTAGTGCAAGTGAAAAAGATTATTTTCTTAAAACTAAAAAACCAGGAACTAAGAATAAGTACGATTACGATGGGTTTGGTTATGATAGAGGCCACCTGGCACCTTCGGCAGATTTTAAATGGAGTAAAAAAGCACTTTCAGAGTCTTATTTCTATTCCAACATGTCACCTCAGTTAGCCGATTTTAATCGAAAAAAATGGGCCAAATTAGAAGGTTTGTTAAGGGGGTATATTAATGATCACCCTAAAACCCAGCTCTATGTTGTTACAGGCCCATTACTAAATGATAGCTTGCCAGTGATAGAAAGAGGAATTAACAAAGTGAGTATCCCCAAGTATTATTATAAAATTGCTTTGGACCTGACGAATAAGCAGGCGATTGCTTTTGTTATGCCAAATAAGGACATAAAATACCCAATAACAAGCTATGCGGTGTCCATTAATGAAGTAGAAGAGGCAACGGGCATCAATTTCTTTCATCAATTAGATGATGCCTTAGAAGAAGAATTAGAGGCTCAGAAAGAAATTAATGCTTGGGTTCCAGAAAAACAAAAAGGAGATGTTGAGCCTATGTATCAGCCAAAATTACCACCAGGTGTTTTTAATACTGTTCAGGCTAAACGGCATATGGGAAGTGGTAAAAAGGTTGCTGTAAAAGGGACTGTAGTAGGAGGGAGAAAAACCAAAAACGGACACTTATTTTTTAACATAGATAAACGTTATCCCAACCAAATATTTACAGTAGCAATATGGAAGCAAAACATCGTCAATTTTAGTTATGACCCAATAGTAGAATGGCAGGACAAGCAAGTTACATTAAAGGGAAAAATTGCAGATTTTGATGGAACACCAACGTTAATACTTGAGAAAGAGAATAGCGTAGAAATCCATTAGGTGCAATACTCACTTTCTTTTTTCTTTTCGATCTTGTCTTTTTTGTTGCCGAATGGCAACTTTTTCAGGATTTCTTGGCCCTCTTGCAGCATAAACTAAATAGCCGAACCCGCTGCCAATAGCAACTCCAGTATAATGTGGAATTGCCCAAATTCCTTCGAAGATAGTGCCAAATACTTTTCCATGTCTATCAGTACAAGCCCTTCCTATGTATGACATTCTCCACCAGTGTCTTACTTTTTTTCCATCCCTACCATCTTCATAAACCTCAGTTCCAGTTATCATAACACATTTCATATGGTCCCATGGAGTGCAATGATTTACATTTTTCAATCCCTTGTCATAGGCGCTAGTTTCCACCGTGCTGTCATTGTTTATCACTAAAACCGAAAAACTCATTCCATAACAGGATAAACTGAATAGTGCTAAAAATAATATGACTTGTTTGTACTTCATATCTTGGCATAAAGATAATGATAGTGCTGCCTTATAAAGGTCGTGATGAAGTCAAATGGATAGAATAGACGACTAATAGTCAGCTTTAAAGAAAGCTAAGGACTCGAGGTTAATCATATGAACATCTTCATAGTAGAAATGCAGTATGTCGATGTAAGAATACCCTGTCTTGGCCATTTTCATAGCTCCTTCTTGGCATAAGCCAACTCCATGACCAAACCCTTTTCCTTTTAGTGTGACAAAATTCCCGCTTGGAATCACGTTAAACTGAGCTGATTTTAAATGAAAATCTTTACGAATGGTGGTAAACGGGATTTGCACATTCTGATTTTCGAAAAATTGTTCCCTGCAATTTTGAAAATATTCAACGCTGCATTCATGTTGTAGGCTCCCTTTAGGGAAGCCATGGCTAACGAGGTAGTTGGTCCATTTGGTTTTTGGAATTTTCTTTTCCCAAACCGCATTGTTTTCATGAAGGCAAAAGGTATCTTTAACTGACCTCAGGTAATATAGCTTTTGCTTCCATACTTCTTCAGATTTAGCTGTTTCTCCACCACAATTGGAGTAGAAGGTAGCCGTAATTAAATTGATATCGCTGTCAACAATTACAATACCGTTGGTTTCAAGTGCTGCTTCTTTTATCAGTACAGACTTTGGTTTTCTATTGTAGGCTTGGCAATGCACCTTGTCACATAGACTAAACCCTTCGGCTCGATGCCGCTCTAAGTTTTTTAAAGCGTAGGTTCGACATATGATGGCTTGCAATTTAAAATATTCAGGTGGAGGACTTCTTCCCACTTCAGACTCAACAACACCGGCAACATAATTATCAATTTCTATGTTGTTAATTAGCTGAAAATAGTTGTAATAGTTGTGTAGGTTAACAAATAGGTTGTCTTCATAGATCTTTATCCTTTTACTTTTAGAAGATTTTATTTTAAAGGAGTTGTTCCATGAAGTTCCAATGAAGTGTACTTTCTTAAAGGATCCATAGTCCTTATCCAATGACTTGATGGCAATTCGATTGTTAACATATTTAAGTTCTAAAAGCTCTGATTTATCCAAGTCCAATAACTTGCCTTGTTCCGTAAATACGCTATAAGTTCCTTCTTCAGGATGAAAAATAAAGGATGTGATTTTAGCATTATGATAAATACCAATGTTTATTATTTCGGCAAAAGTAGCCTGAAAGATAGAGAGTAGAAGAACACAAGATATGGTTGCAGCTTTAAACACGAAACAAAAATAGATTTAATGGTAGTAGTTAAGATGGTAAATAACAACAGTTATCCACAATCAATTTTTAATTCTTTAAGGTGTTTATTATTAATTCTGCTGCTCTTTTTGAAGCGCCTTTTCCACCTAATTTTTGATGCAACTCTTCGTAGTCATTTATCATTGTTTGACGTGAACTCCCAGTAGTAATTTTAGTTAACTCATTAATTAAGTTAGGAGTATTTAATTCTTTTTGAATGAGCTCTTTAACTGATTCTTTATCCATAATTAAATTGACCAGCGAAATGTACTTTATTCTTATAACTATTTTAGCCAGGTTGTAAAATAACCATCCCGTTTTATAACAAACAACTTGAGGAACTTTGAAAAGAGCCGCTTCTAAAGTAGCAGTTCCAGAAACCACTAACGCGGAAGTCGCGTGCTGTAATAAGTCGTATGTTTTATTTTCGATTATTGATACATCATTTGTAATAAACTGCTGATAGAACGATAAGTTTTGTGATGGTGCGCCTGCAATAACAAATTGATAATCGGGAAATTCCTCAACAACAGTAAGCATTAACGATAACATAGCAGAAATTTCTTGTTTTCTACTACCAGGTAATAATGCAATGATAGGTTTATTGCTTAGTTGATGTTTTTGACAAAAATCTTCAAAGCTAATCTGGGGTCTGTCTGCAATACAGTCGAGTAGTGGGTGTCCGACAAAATCAACAGGGTAGTTAAACTTAGCATAGAACTCTTTCTCAAAAGGAAGAATAACAAGCATCTTGTCTACTATCTTCTTTATTTTATGAACTCTTTTTTGATTCCATGCCCATATTTTTGGAGAAATGTAATAGTAAACCTTAATGTTGTTTGCTTTTGCCCATTTGGCAATTTTCATATTAAAGCCAGGGTAATCAACAAGAATAAGTACATCGGGATTGTATTTGCTAATATCTTCTTTGCAAAAAGCAATGTTTCTAAATATGGTTCTAATGTTCATTAGGACATCTTCTACCCCCATGAAAGCAAGCTCTTTATAATGCTTAACAATAGTAGCTCCTTGTTGTTGCATTAAATCACCTCCAAAGCACCTAAAATCTGCCTGATTATCAGCAATAGCTAATTCTTTAATAAGATAGGATGCTTGTAAGTCTCCCGATGCTTCTCCGGCTATGAGGTAGTATCTCATGGTTTACATAAAAAACATGTAGTATAAATAAACAGCACCATAAAGAAAAGTTGCAACAACAACTCCTCTGGCAGCCTTATCCATTTTTAACCAATAAAAAAGAAAAAACACACCTAAATTGATAAACAGGCATCCTTTTAAGTCATCAAGAATAGTACTAAACATAGGGTTGTCAATGAGAAATTCAAGAGTGAAATTTGAATAGTAAGACAAGATAATATGCATTGCTGCTATGGGGATAATTAACCCAATTACAATTCCAATTAAAATATGATCAAATTTCTTTAAATTAAATTTAGACATTTTCTAAGCTTTTTATATTGTTTGATAAACTATAGTCAGTAATATCCGGTTGTACCGGAACAATGGATACATAGTTATTTGCCAGTGCCCATTCGTCCGTATCTTTACCATCATCATTAATTACGAATTTTCCTGTAAGCCAATAATAAGTCCTACCCATTGGATCAGATCGTTCATCGTATTCTTCTTCCCAATTTCCTTTTGCTTGCCTACAAACCTTGATTCCTGCAATAAGGTCTGTGTCTAAGTTTGGAATATTAACGTTTAAACACATCTCTTTGGAAAAATCATTAGCCAAAACATGCGCAATTATTTTTTTAGCATAATGCTTTGAAGCAGTAAAATCAGCATCAATCGAATGGTTTAGTAGGGAAAATCCGATAGATGGTATCTTTTCTAACGCACCCTCTACAGCAGCAGACATCGTTCCCGAATAAATGACATTAATAGAAGAGTTGGATCCATGGTTAATTCCGGAAACAATCAAGTCTGGCCTACGATCTAAGAGCTTATTTACGGCAATCTTAACGCAGTCTACCGGTGTACCACTACATGAATAAGCAACAACACCTGCTATATCCGTTTTATTAATATGTAATGTTGAATCTAATGTTATTGCATGTCCCATACCGCTTTGTGGCTTGTCTGGAGCGACAACAACAACATCACCAAATTCTTTAGCCACAGCAATTAATGACTTAATGCCTGGGGCGTTAATCCCATCATCGTTGACTACAAGAATTAGTGATTTTTTTATATGCATCCAATTATTTTTTGCAAATTTACAGCTAAATTCTGATTTAGATATGCCGATAAACCTGAATAAAAACGGAAAATAATGAATAAAATTTTAATTCCTACCGATTTCTCAGAACATTCTAATTATGCATTAGAATACGGCTCTTTTATTGCGAAAGAGAAAGGTGGGAAGCTAATTGTCCTTCATGTTGTAAGAAATGAAAACGAATTAAATGGAGAATTAGAAGAAATTAAAAATTACAGCTATTTAAAAGGGTTAGATGTCGAAGTTGTTGTTGAAGAAGGAAACAGTGTGAGTAAATCCATTAATAAGGTAGGTGTTGATTTTGATATAGATCTAATAATAATGGGCTCTAATGGAATTTCCAATGTTGGAGAAATGTTATTGGGAAGTAATACTGAGAATGTGATTAGAAACTCTCAATTTGATGTATTAACCATTAAACATAAGATGACGGACTTGAGTATTAACTCTATCCTTTTCCCATCTGACTTCTCTCCAGAAACCTATTCTGTATTTGAAACTGTCAAAATATTTGCTGAGTTATTCGGTGCTACCATTCATTTGCTTAGGGTAAATACTCCTAATCATTTTGAGGGTACAGCTGATGTTACGGAAAAAATGGATATGCTAATCGAACACTTTAACCTGAATGGAAATCCTGAAAAATATAAGAAGATTATCTATGATGATAAGAATGAGGAGCTCGGGGTTATAAATTATGCCATTGACAACAACTTAGATTTAATTGCCATTGGTTCTCACGGGAAAAGTGTTCTTCATAAATTAATACATGAAAGTACCTCTCAAAATTTAGTGAGAGATACCTTTAGGCCAATTCTAACGATGAGATTTTCTTAGGATAAACC
>JAJCYO010000141.1 GCA_029262875.1 Flavobacteriales bacterium | reverse complement strand
AAAAGATGTCGTCCATCTCTAATTTATCCATTGAATATACTTCAGTTAAAGATACTGACAGTTAATTATCCATTCAGGAACTTTGCTTTTTACACCCTAACACCTATCACACAAACATCATCTACTTGTTCTAAACCTCCTTTCCAGTCTTCAAAGGTTTTGTCTAACAATATTTTTTGATCATCCATCTTTTTATCTTGATTAGCCAATAGCATTTTTCTAAAGGGTTCGTATTTAAACTTCTTCCCTTTTACACCACCAAATTGATCGGCATAACCGTCTGTGAACATGTAAATGGCGTCATTTTTCTTTAATTGAATTTCATGGTTGGTAAACGATTCACTCGTAACATACCTACCTATCGGTTGTTTATCAGCTTTTATTTCATCCACTTTACCATCTCTTATGATGTACAAGCTATTGTTTGCACCCGAAAAGTTGAGCATATTGGTTTTAAAGTTTAATGCACATAAAGCGATGTCCATTCCATCCTTTATATCATCTCTACTCGTTTTAAACGTCTCTATTACCAATTCTCTGACCTTATTTAATATTTCGTTAGGCTTGGTTAACTTAAACTCTCTAACCGCTCTATTCAATGCTCCATGACAAACAACACTCACCATAGCTCCTGGAACTCCATGCCCAGTACAATCTGCTGCTGCATAAAATACAACATCATCAATCACTTCTAACCAATAAAAATCACCCGCTACAATATCCTTTGGTTTAAACAATACAAATCCATTTTTCAGGTATTTATCGAGCTCTGTAGATGGAGGCAAAATGGCCTCTTGTATCCTCTTGGCATAGGTAATACTATCTGTAATCTCTTGATTTTTTTCTTCAACTTCCAGCTTCTGTTCATTGATTAACTGATTATCTTTTTTCTTCTGTTGGTATGCCTTTATCCCAAATAATATCAGCACGCCCATTAAAAGTAATCCTCCATATAAAGCAATTTTCTGTGTTCTATCTTGTTTAATTATTGCGTTTTGCTCTTTTATTTTTGAATCCTTAACTGCTTGTATTTGAGCATCTTCAATGCTGTCTTTTAAAGCAATTTTTTCATATTCGTAT
Organism: Flavobacteriales bacterium; assembly: GCA_029262875.1. Classification (GTDB taxonomy): domain Bacteria; phylum Bacteroidota; class Bacteroidia; order Flavobacteriales_E; family Vicingaceae. The sequence goes on along the minus strand of JAJCYO010000141.1, from coordinate 6,174 downwards.
TTCATCTGTTGCTCTACAACTGCTTTTTCAGTTTCTTGACTTCTTGCAGAATCTCTCATCTTAATAAACACTTCAAAATGTTCCCACCCTTTTTTATAATTACCTGATTTTTTGGCCACCTCACTTAATATTTTTGAAGCATTACTTATTGGAGATGGAAATCCTAATTCTTTAGAAAGTTTTAAAGATCGAGCCGCATATTTTTCCGCCAACTCAACATCTCCTTGAATCAAGGCAATATCTGCAATGTTATTAAGCGAATGTGCAATACCATCTTTGTCTCCTATTTCTTCTTGAATAGCCAATGCCTGCTCATGTAATGTTCGTGCTTCTTCTATTTTTCCTTGTCGTTGCTGCATTACTCCAATGCTATTTGAAGATGAAGCAACTCCTTGTTTTTCTCCGAGTTCTTTATAAATGGCTAACGAACGGTTTAAATAAACTAAAGCCATAGGAACATTCTCTTGGCTCTCATAAATAAATCCAATGTTGTTTAATGAGTTAGCGATACCCCGTTTATTACCTATTTCCTCCCTTATTTTTAGAGATTTATGGTAATATTTTAACGCCATTTTTATGTTTCCTTGCTCATGGTATATTAACCCAATATTATTAGACGCCCGGGCAACTCCTTGATCATCTTTAAGTTCTTCATAAAGTTTTAACGACCTATAAAAATATTTTAAAGCATCAGAAACATCCCCTTGATTATTGTAGATGAAGCCAGTATTGTTAAATGTCGCCCCTAAAGAATTCCTAACAACATCCCTTTCCTGATTCGTTATATTTGGTTTAGCTAACAATTGAATGCAGTCATTAGAAATGCTGTCCCAATAGGATGTTCTGAAGATCCACCCAGTTTCTCCAATTTGATACCTCAAATTAATTTTAGTGGTATCCTCTGTAGCTACTTCTAACAGTAAGGTAAGTGAATCTATTTCTTTTTGCTGTTCTGGAGCATATTGAGCATACCCTCCTAAGATTGAAAAAAGAAATAGAAAAAATAATATGATGCGTGGGGTTTTCACATCAGAAAGATAGCAAATAAATTTTTAAACCTCAACTTTAAAGCCACAGTCATAATGGCCTTCAGGACATTCTTTTTTCCCATGCAATCCACATGGGCGGCATTTTAAATCTTCCTTTGTTTCAATAGTGGTACTATTGCTTGATAAAGGACCAAATCCAAATGATGGAATGGTAGAGCAAAAATAAGCCGTTACTGGAGCATTCATTGATGAAGCGATATGCAATGGAGCTGAATCATTTACATAATTCATTTTTGCGTTTTGCATTAATGCTGCAGAGGCCAAAAATGATAGGCTTCCAGACAAATTAACTACATTTTTATTCTGGGATAGTAGCTTAATTTCCTCACATTGCGCGCTGTCATCTGGTCCTCCAAGCAAATATATTTTCAGCTTATCGCTTGTTTTGGAAATTAATTTCACCCACTGTTCTTTTGGTAATTCTTTGGTAAACCACACTGATGTAGGAGCCATACAAACATAATCACTGTTCTTAAATTCTTCTACGTCACTGTAATCTTTATTAGAGGGGTAGAGTTTTGGATTTGTTGCTTGTTTATCTGTTAAATCTGAAACCAATTTTTGGTTTCTTTCTATTTCGTGCGTACCATCGCCAATATTGTGCTCAACCTTTTTGGTAAACGAAAATGACAACGGATTTTTCTTAAATCCTATTTTTTGTTTTGCTCCAGAAAAAGCTGTAATCAAACCACTTGAGGCATATCTATGTAAGTTAATAATGACATCGTATTGGGTCTTTTTTACACTTTTTGTAATGGCTTTTAGGTTATCAAGTTTTTTATTTTTCTTATCCCAAACCAGTACTTCATCAATAATAGGATGATTTTCTAATAGTCCTTCATTTCCTTTTCTCAATAAAAAATCTATCTTACTATCTGGATAAAATTGATGTAGCTTTTCTACAACGGATGTTGCTAAAATAACATCTCCAATAAAGGCCGTTTGTATGATAAGAAATTTATTCAAATTATACCGCTACATCGTATTCTCTCAATGCATCATTTAAGGAAGTTTTTAAATCCGTGCTTGGTTTTCTTTTTCCAATAATTAGTGCACATGGAACATTGTAATTCCCCGCGCTAAACTCTTTGGTATAAGACCCAGGAATAACAACTGATCTTTCTGGCACTTCTCCTCTATACTCTATTGGCTCATTTCCACTTACATCAATTATCTTGGTTGACTTAGTTAATACTACATTCGCTCCCAAAACTGCTTCTTTTCTCACTCTAACACCCTCAACAACAATGCATCGAGAACCTATAAAACAGCCATCCTCTACAACTACAGGGGCAGCTTGTAATGGCTCTAAAACACCACCAATTCCAACTCCTCCACTCAAGTGAACATCTTTACCTATTTGAGCACATGAGCCAACTGTTGCCCATGTATCAACCATTGTGCCTGCATCAACATAAGCCCCTATATTTACATAAGATGGCATCATAATCACCCCTTTGGAAAGATAAGCTCCATAACGTGCAACGGCATGAGGAACAACCCTAACACCCAATTCTTCATAACCGGTTTTCAATTTCATTTTATCATGAAACTCAAAAGGGCCAACTTCAATCGTTGCCATTTTTTGAATAGGGAAATATAAAACAACGGCTTTCTTTACCCATTCATTGACTTTCCAATTATCACCATCCGGCTCCGCTACCCTAATTTTTCCTTTATCCAATAATTCAATTACATCTCTAATCGTATTTTGAACATCAGGTGATTTTAAAAGTGTTCTATCATTCCACGCTTCCTCTATTTTTTGTTTTATTTCTTCCATTCCATTAAATATTTATTGGGTTGAAGTTATTAATTTTTCAAGAATTGAAGTACTTCCCTCCCATGTATAATTTTCTTTGACAAATTGATATCCTTTTTGGGCAATCTCACTTTGCAAACTATCATCTTCCATTAACCTAATTATATGCTGCGTATATTCATTGTCACTGTTTCCTATCAAAATATTTTCATTGTGGATTGCGCCAAGTGCATTATTTGCTAACTCAGAAGTAATACACGGTAGTTTCATCGCCATAGCTTCTAATAACTTATTCTGTAACCCTGTACCTATTTGCATTGGTGCTATAAATATTTTTGACCTTGAATAATATTCAGAAATATCTTCTACCCATCCTGTTACAATAACTTTATCAGATTTTAATTTTAACACCTTAGATGAAGGTTGAGCACCAACTATAACCAGCTTTATATTTGGTCGTTCTTTCCATACAAGGGGCATTATATTGTTTACCAAATAAACTACACTATCAACGTTTGGAGGGTAGGCCATGTTACCAGTAAAAATCAAATCATACTCCTTGTCTTTTTCAGCATGTTTATACGTATCGTAATCAACTCCATTTGGAACTACTACAACATCATCATTATTCACATTTACAATTAGCTTTCTATCCTGTTCAGAAATGATCACATGTTTATCAAAATCTTTAAAAATAAAGTGCTCATATCTTTTTAACCTAGTAGTTTCTGTCTTTAAAAACCATTTCATATAAAAAGGAGCATCCTCTACCCTTCTTTCCATACCTCTTGCCAGAGCATCCATGTAATCTAACGTTTTATTGATTTTTGAATTACGAACATATTCTGTAACCCTTATCAGCTGGCAATAGATATGATCTGGTTGATACTTTAAAATGTACTTATTGATTTTTTTTTGTGCCGAAGAATTATAGAAATAGGCAACCTGCAAAGACTTATTGGTAAACAATAACTGTATTAGCAGGTTCCAATAAATCTTCCATTTTGGAAGCCTAACCACTTCAATTGCTGAGCAATATGACGACAATATTTCAATCGATTCTTTTTCAACTTTTTCATCAGAGACGGTACATAGAATTATTTCATGATTTTTAGAAAGCTCTTTTATTTGATGAAAAGCACGCAGCTTATCTCCTTTTTCAAGGGGGTAAGGGAAACGAGAAAGTAAAACGAATATTTTCATCAATTACTTATTTGCTTAAAAAACTTGACCAAATTATTTACAATTAATCGATTATCATAGTTTGATTCGATTAATTCTCGTCCATTTTTTGCGATTCGTTTTCGTTCATCAGTATTGGTCAAATACTTTTCTAGTCCTTCTATAAATTCTTCAATGGTATCAGCTATGACAATATTTTCGCCATTCTCATATGCTATACCTTCTGCTGCCATTGAAGTCGCTAAAACGAGTTTCCCTAAAGCCATGCCCTCAATTATTTTAATTCTCATACCGCTTGCTGCAAACAAGGGAACAATCATTATTGAATTTTGTTTAATAAAATCTTGCGCACTTCCTACTTCTCCAATTATGTTCACATTTTTTTGACGATGGTTTAATAACCAAGCTGGCATATCTTTTCCAGCCAAATTGAATTTTATGTTTGGGAAATGCCCTATCACTTTATCCCAAACATTATTTAGAAACCACTTTATTCCATTTTGATTGGGTTTCCAGTCCATACTACCTATATGAAAAACGGAGTTCTTCTCTTCACTAAGATCCATTTTATATGAACTTATATCTATTCCAAAAGGAAATACGGCTATGGGAGTTTCACAGCCCATTTTCAATAACCCCTTTTTATCTTTTTCTGTAATTGCAGCTATTCCATCAAATTGATTGATCACATTTTGTTCATAATTTGCCAACCTTTTAGTCAAGAGCTTAAAATAGCTTTTCTTTAACCCTTTCTCTTGCAAAGTATTTCTAAGCCATATTTCTGACTCAATATTGTGAGCTCTATAAACTACTTTTGCCTTAGTATTCTTCCTAATTGTATTGATGTATTTTGAAACATAAAGGCTCTCCAACAGTACAATATCATATTGATTTTGCCCAAGTGTTGTTTCAATTAACTGCTCAAATTCCTTAGCATAAAAACGCTCAACGTTATATGATTCTGAAGAAAATAAATTAAAAAACGCTCGAACGGCATTTACTTTCGTGTCAATGTAACTGTGTTGAATATTGGTTTGTGCGATATAATCAGCGGAAAAAGAATCCTTCTTAAAAGGATGCTTGTAGGTGCTTAAGGTCAGTACTTTTACTTCAATATCATTTTGCAATAATCCCTGGGTAACATTATTCATTGCCTTACAGCCCCCATCAATTTCTGGTAATGGTGGTTTTAAACATATTTGTAACACCTTCATCTAATCACCAAAATTAAGTACCACTATTTATTTGTTGCTAAATAAGTAAAAATCAAACCTAATGGAAATAAAAACACAGTTGACATCCACATCCCTTGATACGGTTCTAACACCATTTCTTTTACCATGTCTTCTCCCACAATAGAAACGATCCAAAATACAACAAAAAAGACTACAGAAATCACAACCGGCATTCCTAACCCTCCTTTTTTAACTATGGCTCCTAAAGGAGCTCCAATTAAAAACATTACGAAACAAGCAAAAGAAAATGAATATTTTCGGTGCCATTCTATGTTCATTCGTGCAATTTCTTTTTTCTTAACGATCGTTTCAGATGCAGCTGCAGCAGACCTTCCTTTATTGGTTCTAGCATTATTAATTGCTATTCCATATAATTGATTAAACCCTGTTTCATCTAACTCCTTGACGTATTCTTGTCGAGGTAAAGTCTTCTCATCTCCATGTTTCATTTTATTAAAAATAGAATCATTAAAAAGATAGCTATGTGTTTGTAATGTGAAGAATCCTATTGCACTTTCATTATACTGCCTTTCTAAGGTGTCTATTTTATTCTCTAATTGCTTCAAATTAAATAAACGATAATCATGTTTGAATGCATCTTCATCTGTTCTGTTAAATTCAAACCCATCTAAACTTATTCTCATTTCATTTTCTTCAAATGAAAACCTCGATAAAGGATAAACTTTATTGTTCGTTGTTTCCGATTGATCTTGATAATCGGTACCACTAAATAGTTTAACTAAAAAATATGATTTATCGTCAGACATTTTCATGATGGCTGAATCAGCCACAGTCAATTGACGGTTTCCTGCCACCCCATTGGTGTGATTATAAATCATCACATCCTTTAACATTTCATCACCATTATCCAGCTCTTCCTTTTTCATCACCTTGATAGTATAACCTTCAATTTGATTGTAAAAAACACCTTCTTTAATATTTACTG
>JAJCYO010000140.1 GCA_029262875.1 Flavobacteriales bacterium | reverse complement strand
AACCTGAAAAAGTAGAACAAAATCACATTGAAGAATTTTTAAAATGGATTAGCGAATTAGGTCTAAATGCCCGGTCACAAGCCAGAATTTTATCTGGATTAAAAGCTTTTTATAAGTACTTGTTGATGGAAGATATTATTGATATAGCACCAACAGAATTAATAGAATCTCCAAAAATTGGAAGGAAATTACCCGAAGTGTTGAGTATAGAAGAAATCAATGAAATTATTGGGGCTATAGATTTGAGTAAACCAGAAGGGGAAAGAAATAAAGCAATGTTAGAGACCCTTTATAGTTGCGGGTTGCGTGTTTCAGAGCTTATATCACTTAAAATTTCTGGTTTGTTGTTAGATGAAGGATTTATCCGTGTAATAGGAAAGGGAGATAAAGAACGAATTACGCCAATAGGAAGTGTTGCAATAAAACACATCAACACCTATATTGAGAGTAAGCGTAATCATATGAGCTATATTGATAAGGATAGCGAAGATATTCTGTTTTTAAATAGAAGAGGAAAGCAATTGACACGAGTTATGATTTTTACAATTATTAAAAATTTAACAGAAATAGCGGGTATTACTAAAACAGTTAGCCCTCACACTTTTAGGCATTCCTTTGCTACACATTTGGTAGAAGGAGGGGCAGATTTAAGGGCAATACAAGAAATGCTGGGACATGAGTCGATTACCACTACAGAAATTTATACGCATTTAGATAGAGAATATTTAAGGCAGGCAATATTAGATTTTCATCCACGAGCCAAATAAATTTCTTAAATTGGTGAAAACTTATTTTATGAAATCTTTATATCACTACTTTTTAGTTCCTTTTATGCTGATTTCTATTTTTTCTTATGGGCAAGAAAAAAAGATGGAAGAAGAGAAAAAGGAAACCAAAAAACTAAAACATGAAGTTAGGATAATAATGGAGAATTTTTTAGAAAGACAAGATGCTGTAGTAAATGCTCAGATATGGAATTCTTCTAATTTTAGCAATACAGGGACTTATGAATTTTATAATAATAAATTCAAATATGGGTTAGGATATAATTTAAATTTTAAAAAATTTGGAATAAGAACAAAGGGTTTTTACTCTACTTATAATGAAATATTTTTTGATACTTGGGGACAGGAAAATTTTACCAAATCAGAATTATTAAGAATCTCTTTAGGGTTGAACTATCAGAAACATTTAGAGAAAATCACCTTATTTGTAGGTATAGATGTAAGCTACTTTAAAATAGATCTTGAACAGTTTCAACCTAGTCTTAACTCTTCTGTAACACCAGATATATCTCAACTTACGAATTATACTGGTACAGGTGTTGAACCTTTGGTGGGATTTAAATATTTTTTATCAAAAAATTTTTCTTTGGGCTCGGAAATTAGATTCATCCGAGATAGTTTCCAAGGGAATACTTTAATAACATATAATAATTCTTTTAATTTTGGATTAACTAATAACGAAACTAAATTTGATGGTAGCCATACTAAGCTAGGCCCTAAAGGTTCAATTTCTTTAAACGTTCATTTTTAGTGGAGAGAACCGTAAATTATACTTGGAAATCCGAATTGGATAAAACCGCATTAAAGTATCATAAGATTACTTTATGGGTGGCGGTAGTATTTAATTTGTTGTTTTTTGCTACAGACTATATCAATATTTATGATTATTGGCAGGAGTTTTTAACCTTTAGAGTGGTCGTTTCTTTTATATGCTTACTCACCGTTTTATTTCATAAACAACTTAAAATTTCTATCCAATTAATGGGTGTTATCCCAGTTTTGCTGATTTCCATTCAGAATGCTTACATGTGGAGTGTTATGGATGCTGAACACCTTCAGAAACATACCTTGGCCTATATGGCCTTATTTATTGGATCAGGAATGTTCGTTTTTTACCATGTTTATTATTCCATCTTTATTGTTGTAGCAAATATAATTGCCAATATACTTTTTCTTTATTTTAATAGTTCACTCACAGTAGAGGAGATTATGGTAAGTGGTGGTTTGCTAACACTTTCAGTAGCTATTTTTTCAATTCTATTGATTAGAATGCGATTTAAGTTAACTAAAAAAGAGCTCGTAGCACGTTTTGCTTTAGAGGAATCTAAGCATGAATTGCAAGAAAAAAATACGGAAATAGTGGACAGTATTAATTATGCTAAACGAATACAAAGTGCATTGATTCCACCAATAGAGGTATTTAAAAAAATATTACCCGATTCTTTTGTAATATTTAAGCCTAAAGATATTGTTAGTGGTGATTTTTATTGGATTTCTGAATTAAGTACGACAAAAGCAAAGGGGATTAATGAAAAGCTGGTTGTTTATAGTGTCGCTGATTGTACAGGACATGGCGTTCCTGGTGCTTTTATGAGTTTAATAGGGTTGAAAATATTTAATCAATCAGTAAAACAAAATGATGTTAATTCACCAGCAGAAGCGTTAGATTACCTGAATCAGGAGGTTTTTAAAACAGTGAATATGCATTCAGATACTGATAATATTATTAGGGATGGAATGGATGTGGCATTGTGTTCTATAAACTATACTACTTTAAAATTGACTTTTGCTGGAGCAAAAAACCCTGTTTATATTGTTAGAAACAAGGAGCTTCATGAAATAAAAGGAGATAAACAACCTATAGGTTCTTACGAATCTCAAGAACCATTCACTAATAATGAATATCAATTAGAAAAAGAAGATATGGTTTATATTTTTTCAGATGGGTATGCCGATCAGTTCGGAGGGCCAAAAGGAAAAAAGCTTAAGTATAAACCATTTAAGGAGATGCTGATTAGTAATGCTAATAAAAGTATGGAAGAACAGGAAGAACAGTTGAGCAATTTATTTGAAAATTGGAGGGGAGATTTAGAGCAATTGGATGATGTTTGTGTTATAGGTGTTAGAATATGATTACCATTTTTTATAAACCCCTAAACTGAAAGTAGCAACTTTAGCTACATAATTCCCACTAAAAGCACCAAAAGTAGCAGCAGTAAATCCAACTTTATTCTTTAACTCGTAAGAAACTTTTATTCCATAAGCGAAGTATTCTTGATTATTGGTGTAAAATCCAGTTTTCCTTAAGTTTTCATTCAGATAGGAACCACCTTTTAAAGATTCTCTAATATCTACAGTTAGAACAGTCCAGAAGGATGGTTTTACTTGATAGCCTAACTCATAATGCAGTTCGATGTAATCACTAAACTTATTGGTTTGTGTATTGATCCCTGCTTCAATAAAAGAATAAAGGGTCCCATTCGAAAAACTTTTTCCTGCATGGAGATATAACCCAATGGAGTTGGCATCATAACCTGTAATCAGACCTCGGTCTAAATCTTTACTAACAGTATTAAAAATTGTTTGAGCGGAAATGGCAATTTTTATATTCTTGTTAGAAATTCTCTGTTTTAAAGCAAGTTTGTAGTTGCCAAAACCACTTAATTCTCCATCTGGCAATATACTTGGGCTTATGATATTCTCTTCTGAATTTCTTGTGGAGATATATTTATAAGGCAAAGTGGTTATTAGATTTAAATTATCCGTAATTCCATACTCCAAATAGGCTTGAAAAGTATAATCCAAAACATTTTTGTTTAACCCTAAAGTTTTATTTTGCTCTAAAAATAATTGATTGTAACTACCAACTGGAAATGTACTTTGTACTTGAAAAAAACCTGACTTTTTAGAAGAAAGCCATGGGCCCCCAGCAAAGATAAACGGGGAGATTATCATTGATACTATTAAAAAGTATAATTTCATAGTAAACAAAGATACCATTACAGATCACAGTATATTGTATATAGGCTGATACCGTTTATGAATTAGTGCTGTGCTTCTTGTTCAAAATGATTAATTTTACGTGAAATGTTGAATTATAAAAAAATAGTAGCATTTGTTTTAATCGTTTTTACATTGTTTTCGTGTAGAAAAGACTTTGAACGACCGAATTGGGATGTAGATTTGTTAGCCCCTTTAATAAAAACAACATTAACTTTAGAAAACTTGCTCCCGGATTCTATTGTTCAGACCAATCCTGATACTTCTATAAAATTGGTATATCAAACCAATATTTTCGACATTGATATGGATTCGTTATTCAAGATTCCAGATACAACAATTACAGAAGTATATATTATTCCATTTAATTCTGTAGCTAATCCTGGAGCTACTTTTTATAGTAATGATGAAGAAAGAACATTAAATATAAGCAATGGAGTAGAACTCAATTATGCAATGGTCGAATCTGGCTTTATCGAACTGGAAATATTTAGCGAGATAAAAGAAAAAATCATTGTTACCTATACCATTCCAAGTGCTACAAAGAATGGAGATACCTTGGTTTTAGAAGAAATTATACCAGCAGGTACATTAACATTAGATGGGTATTTTAAAAAAATGATTGATATAAGTGGCTACGAATTAGATTTGACGGGTGTATCGAAATCAGAAATTAATACGCTCATCACAAGAGCAGAAGGGACTGTAGATACAAATGCATTAGGCCCAGTAGTTATAACGGCAGGTGAGAAAATTACATACAATAATAAGTTGGTTGATATTGTGCCATTTTTTGTGAGAGGCTATTTTGGTACTCAACAATTACATTTTGGACCAGAAACAACAACTACAACAGCATTTAATCAGATAACATCTGGTACATTAGATTTAGAACAAGTTGACGTAAACATTGAATTCAAAAACGGAATTGGAGTAGACGCACAACTTATTTTGAATCAATTCGCCACTGTTAATACCAATACCTCAACTAATGCAGTACTAAGCCATTCAAGTATTGGAACTCCATTAAATATTAACAGGGCACAATTAACCTATACAATTCCAGAGGTGACTTATACCAGTTATAATATAGCCATGAATACATCTAATTCTAATATTGATCAATTGATTGAAATATTTCCAAATGAAATATTATATGACATTAACTTAAATGTAAACCCTATAGGAAACATTTCAGGAGGGAATGATTTTGTTTATAAAAAGCATTCTTTAGAAACAAATTTAAACGTAGAATTTCCATTATCATTAGTTGCCAATAATCTCACATTACAAGATACTGTTGATTTCTCTATCTCTGATCAAGGAGAATCAGGAAGTATAATAGATGGAACATTATTCCTATATGCAAGTAATGGCTACCCATTTGATGCGAACATTCAGTTAGCATTGTATGATGAAAACATGAACTTTCTCCAAAACTTAACAGTTAACAACCAAATTCAGTCAGCATCAGTTGATGCAGCCTTAAAAGTGATTGGTAAAAAAGAATCGGTAATCTCAATACCACTAACCGAAGCGGATGTAGATAATTTGTACTTGGCTAAGAACATTATGTTGAGTATAGCTTTTACTACCACTGCTCAACCTCAGTTTATTAAAATTTACGAAGGGTATGAAATTGACATAAAAATGGTGGGAGATTTTTCATATAATGCAAGTTTTAAATAAGAGATGAGCATTTTAAAGAAAACACTATTCATTATAGTAATAATTGTTACTTCGCAGTTTTCAATTTGTGCTCAAAATAATACCGATTTTTTTGTTGATAGTACCCAGCATTTGAGCCTTTCATTTGATGCCAATTATACTTACGGTTCATCCGTTATGAATGGAGAATTTCTGAATAAATTTATTTTTGGAGGAAAAATAGAAAGAGAACATAAAGACCAAGCATATAAGAAATTGTCTGACAACAATAGACTGGGTGGGGATTTGAATTATCGATTAAATGTTGACATTCCATTGGATTCTATTTTTGGGAAAAAAAACATCTCTTTTCGAGTTGGGTTAGAGATATTAGAACATATGGATGGTGAGTTTTCTTCCGATTTATTTAAATTTACCTTTGATGGAAATAAGCAGTTTGCTGGAGAAAGTATAGGGATTGGAGGGACAAATTACAATTACTATAAATATCAACAATTAAATCTTGGATTCATTAATCATAAGTATTTTGACGAAAAACTACTTAAAGAAGGAGTGGTTTTTTCATTAATAATGGCACAAGAGCATAGAGCCATTACTGTGTCGGAGGGGTCGATTTTTACGGAAGAGTTAGGAAGAGAAATAGATGTAGATTTAAATTACCTATATAATGCTTCTGATACTGCTAATAAAGGGATAGGCGCTTTTAATGGTTTTGGAGTATCTACAGATTTATTCACTGAGTTTTTTCTCAAAAATGGAGATAAAATTTATTTAGGAGTAGAAGACTTGGGCTTTATTTATTGGAATAGAAATTCATTGGAAGTAAAGACAGATAGTTCATTTCATTTTGAAGGAATTGTAGTTGATAATATTTTTGATTTAAACGATAGTCTATTAAGTAACATATCACAAGATTCTATTATTAATAGTATCTCAACAAGCAATGAAGAAGGTGATTATTCTATTGCTCTACCAACTGCTGTTAATATTAATTATACTAAAGTGTTAAATGAAAAGTGGAAAATTAATATTGGAGTTTACCATAAAATATTGTCTAATTATTTTCCGTTAATTTCAACCAATTACTACTACTATTTTAATAAAAAATTTGTTGCAAAGGTACACATCTCATATGGAGGGTATGGAAAACTAAATACTGGTTTAGCATTTGCAAAATCAGTAGCAAATTATTTCGATATTTTTATTGGGACTAACAATATAGAATCATTTATTGTTCCAAATTCATCATATAGTAGTAGTGGGTTTGTTGGACTAAAAGCTTATTTTTAATAAACAAGAAAATGAATAATATACCAAACATAAAGAATACTGATTCAGGAAACTTTTTTTTAATTGCTGGACCCTGTGTTGTTGAGAATGAAGAAAATGTATTTGAAATTGCATGTACGATTAAAGAAATTACCGATCGATTAAAAATACCATACATTTTTAAAGCATCCTATCGTAAAGCAAACCGCTCTAGGTTAGATTCTTTTACCGGGATTGGAGATGAGAAAGCATTGGCAATCATAAAAAGTGTAAAAGACAGATTACAATTACCAACGTTAACTGATGTTCATACAGCAGAAGAATGTGAGATTGCTGATCAATCTGTAGATGTATTGCAAATTCCTGCTTTTTTATGTAGGCAAACAGACTTACTCGTAGCAGCAGCTAAAACAGGTAAAGTAGTCAACATTAAAAAAGGCCAATTCTTATCTGCAGATGCGATGCAATTTGCAGTAAATAAAGTAAGAGAATCTGGAAATGATAACGTATGGTTAACCGAGAGAGGAACTACATTTGGTTATCAAGATATGGTTGTAGATTATAGAGGAATTCCTGTTATGAGAGAATATGCTCCTACAATTTTAGACATTACACACTCATTGCAACAACCTAATCAATCTTCTGGAGTTACTGGAGGCAAGCCAGAATTAATAGAAACTGTAGCTAAAGCGGGAATAGCTGTTGGTGTAGATGGAATTTTCATAGAAACTCATCCAGATCCTGCTAATGCAAAAAGCGATGGAGCAAACATGTTGAAGTTGGATCTGTTAGAAGATTTATTGACAAAACTGATAAAAATTAGACAAGCAATTAATGCGTAAAGTATTTTACATATTGTTCGTTCTTTTTCCTTTGTTTGGGTTTTCGCAAACAGATACAATTGCCCATTTATATACATTCGGAGGAAATAATAACGATAGTGCTGAAGAAATTGAAGCTACTGCAGATGGAGGTTATATTGTAATAGGGGCAACATCGAGTAATAGCTGGGGAAATACAGATGCATACTTGTTAAAGGTAGATTCTATGTGCAATTATGAATGGAGTCAGGCTTTAGGTGGAGCTAACAATGATTGGGGTTACTCCATTAAACAAACCTTTGATAAAGGTTTTATTATAGCATTGAGCTCAAATAGTTATGGTAATGGAGGTTATGATGCTATATTAATGAAAAGAGATAGTTTGGGGAATTACGAATGGACAAAAACATACGGAGGGGTCGATTGGGATTTTGCCTATTCTGTAGTTCAAACTTATGATAGTGGTTATGTATTTTGTGGGGAAACTTACAATAATAGTAATGGATTTTCTGACGTTTACATTGTTAAAACAAATCCTTTAGGGGATACACTATGGACAAGAACTTATGGAGGTGCTTTAATTGATAAAGGAAATGCTGTAATTGAAACTTCAGACTCTAACATTGTTGTTGCAGGAATAATTAATACAACCACAGACTCAACCGACATTTATGTGATAAAATTAACATCAAATGGGACTTTAATTTTTGATAGTATTTATGGAGGTATTCTTTATGAAAATATGAATCAAATAATTGAAGTCTCCAATGGCGATTATATTATGGCTGGATCTACAACATCGCTAAGTGTTGGTGGAGATCAAGATTATTTGATAAAGAGAATTGACAAAAATGGGAATTTTTTGTGGGATTTTACAATTACAAATGGCCCAGTACCTACCCCAGATGATGAAGATGCTTTTACAATACATCAGTTACCAAATTTTAATTTTTTAGTTTCTGGTTACTCCAAAACAGGAGGGAGTAACAAGAATGTTATTTTCTTTGAGCTCTCTTCAAATGGGCTCTGGGTTATTACATCTAGTGTAATTCAAAACTCAGCTGATGATTTTGTCAAAAGTGTCACTATTGGAAATAATGGAAATATACTTGGAGCAGGATCGACATTTAGTTTTGGAGCTGGGATGGAAGATGTTCTATTGGTGCGATTAGATACTATCTATGGGGGGCAAGATACGGCTACTGTTTCCTTTTTAGATGCCACACCTTTATCTGCTATTGAAAAGAAAAACTTCAACAGTATTAATATTTACCCTAATCCAGTTAATGATTTTTTCTTTATTTCTGTCAATTCTGAATTTCAATTGGATGAGATTAGAATTTTCGATATTACTGGGAAAGAAGTATTTTCGAAAAGAACAAATAATCTTCATGTAGATGTCTCTGGTCTAAAAAGTGGAGTTTACTTTATTAGAATAAAGAATAAAACACAGAAGTATTACCAGGCAAAAATTATCAAATATTGAAACTAAAATTGGGAATTGATACAGGTAAATTAATTTCATTATTTACCGATATATATTTTTTACTCACTTTGATCGTATGTGCGATATTAATTGTATTTAAATACGAAGATTTTTTATTACCATATTTTAGTGATGAAATGTGGGTCTATGGGCCTTCTATAAGGAAGATGGGGTCTTCTTCACCAAGTATGTTGCCCAGTTCTTTAGCGTTGAAAGACCATTGGGGACATCCAATGTTTTTTCTTTTCTTAGGAGGATTGTGGTGTTTGGTATTTGGGACCAGTATTTTATCAACCCATATTTTTTCCGTGGTATTTTCTGTCTCTTTATTGGTGTTAATTTATTTATTCGGAAAAAAATTCTTCAACAAAAAGGTGGGTTTTTACACGGTCGCGATTTTTGCAAGTCAGAATATTTTTCTTGGTCAGTTTTCTTTAGTACTTCCAGAAATATTACTCACACTATTAATTTTCTTAACCATTTACTGTTTCATTCAATGGAAAGTTTTTGCCTATTTAGTTTTTAGCAGTTGTTTGGTTTTAACTAAAGAAACAGGCGTTTTTCCAATTATAGCTATTATTTTATGGAGTTTAATAAGAGATTTTTTTTATGAGAATGAAAAAATTCAAGTAAATCTTTTTATAAAAAAGTATGTATTGCTCATCTTTCCATTATTAGTATTAGGAGTTCATTTTCTTTTATTAAAGATTACTTACGGTTGGTTTATTATGCCAGTAAGAATGGAAGCATTTGAATTTGACTGGGAGATTTACCATGAAAGGCTTATGCATGCTATACACTACGTTTTTATCGGTCAAGGAAGAAAACCGATTATTATAATTTTAGTTATTACTGCAGTTTTATTCAACAATAAATATTCAATTTGGGTAAGACTTATTACAATATTGATAAGCTTCTCAATGATGAAAGTATTTTTCAAGTACTGGGTGTTACCTGATTTTTTTGCAATGATTATTATCCCTATCTTACTAATTACATTGATGAAGTATATCTTTTGGGACATATATAAGACAAATAAAAAACATGGGAGCATAATTGCAATTTTTTCAATTTTCATACTAATCTATGTGCTTTTTTCGTCAGCTCAATTTGATAGCCTAAGGTATTTATTATGCGTTATTCCTATATATATTATGATAGGATTATATTTTGTTCAACACATCCCATACTTGAGAAAGGTGATTTATCCTGGTTTTGCCATTTTAGCAATCGGCTCTTCTTTTTTTTACATCTCAAGAGACACTAATTATGGAGATGATACGAATAATTATTCTAATATGGTAAGTGCTAAATTGGATGCCATACGATACTTGCAGGAAAACAATTATCAATCTTATAAGATTGAAGCCTCATTTCTATTCAGAAATGCATTGACCCAACCTTTGTCAGGTTATATAGAAACTAATGAAGTGTTTAATTATACATCAGCAATTGATTTGGATTTTAAAAATGATGATTCAATGATTTACGTTATAGAAAGTACGGATGAAAAAGAATTTATTAAAGCATTTAAACAAAATGTTAAATTTGATTTAATTAAACAATTTAAAAATGATTCAGCCTGGATCGAAATATATGTTAAAAACTAATACATTATGATATACGTTACAACAGAAACAATACAGGGAAAGGAAATTGTAGAGACATTAGGAACAGTTAGAGGAAGTACTGTACGAGCAAGGAATATTGGTAGAGATATTTTTGCAGGATTAAAAAATATTGTAGGAGGAGAAATTTCTGAGTACACAAAACTTTTGGCAGATGCTCGAGAGCAAGCCATAAAAAGAATGTTAGATGATGCAACAAGGCTTGGAGCTGATGCAATAGTAAACGTAAGATTTACTACTTCAACGGTTATGCAAGGAGCAGCAGAAATGCTGGCTTATGGTACAGCCGTAAAATTTAGATAATGGCTGTCGCAGGATTTGGAATCTTTATACTTTTGCTTTATGCTATAGGATCTATATTTATAATAGCAGCTCTTATTTATCTAATTGTGAAGAGAATAGAAACCAAAAAGACAGAAGATTTCGAAAAGAGAAATAACTAAATAAAAAAAGCCGTTTGAATTTCAAACGGCTTTTTTTATTATCCATATTCTTATTACTTAATGAGGTTCACATGTCCATAATTGTCATGGATAATTGTACCATATTCTTCCTTAGCCACAATCTTCCATACATATGTTCCAACACCAACTGGTTTCCCTTTGTAGGTACCATCCCATCCTCTTTCAGCATTACTTGTATTGTACATCATAGTCCCCCACCTGTCAAATATTTGCATGGTGTACTGAGAAAAATCAATTCCATCTCCATATGGTCTGAACAGTTCATTAACTCCATCTCCATCAGGAGTGAAAGAGTTAGGCACATAGAATAAATAAATACCATTAACAATTACAGTACTTAAAATGGTGTCTTGACAGCCATTTGCATCAGTAACAGTTAACAATACAGGATAAATTCCAGGAGCATTATCAGGATATGTAAAGTTTGGATGATCAGCCACAGAAGTATCTGGCATCAAACCACTACCAAAATTCCACAAATAAGTATATGGAGGAACACCACCATCAGAAAGATTGGTAAACTGAATTTCAGTATTCAATAAATCCGTAATCGGAGGATTCATAGAGTAGTTAGCCACAGGATAATCATGAGGACAAACATAATCTACTTTAGTAGCAGAAAAGTCACAACCATCAGTTGTTGTAACAGTCATAGTTACATCCTGACATGAAGGAGTTCCAAAAGTATTACTCACAGGATCACCGCCTAAAACAGCACCACCACTAAATGACCAAGCTGTATTTCCAATTAAAGCAACCGGAGTTGAAGTGTTATTAAAGTCAACAGTAATAGGATAACAACTATCAGGTTTGTTCTTAATAAAATCAGGAGTAATAACATTAAACCAATTTATAGTAACCCATACAGAATCTGACGGAGTAGTACAATCATCCGTAGCAACACCAACATAAGTAGTAGGTGTAGTAGGCGTAACAGTAATTGTTCCACCACTACCAACTAAAGTTCCATTGTCATACCAATCGTAATTGTATCCAGTACCAGAACCACCGATTGTACTCATGGTAATATTTGTTCCAAAAGGACCACCATTCGCACTTGCAGGACATACAGTCATCGTGTCAAAAGGGGTTCCATTTCCAGTACTTGCAATTAAGTTAGGATATAAGCTAATACAGACCTGAGAAGGGCTGGATATACAACCTAAAGGATCTGTTGCAAAAACAGAATAACAAGTTGGAGAAACAATTGGACTAACCGTATGAGGTCCATTCCCAGGGATTGGAGCACCAGTAGATAAATCAGTCCAAGTATAAGTATAAGGACCACCATTACCATCAATAGCAGTAGCATCAATTTGCATGTTACCACCAATACAAACAATGTCATCAGCTGTAATTGTTGATATAGTTACTGAATCAGGTTCCGTTAAATATATTGTCGTATCCTTAGAACATCCACTAGAGTCAATCATGGTTATGGTATATGCGCCAGCACCAATATTAACTAAAGAATCTTTCATTCCTGCTGTAAGGTTTAATGTCGTCTGTAAAATAGTTCCAGTAAGACTATCTTGCCATGAGAAATTTTGAACCTCACTTCCGAAGACAAATGTAGGGTCAACAACGATACTACCATCTGTTCCGTCTTTACATGTTGGGTTAGTAACAGTAATTGCCGGTTGATAACAAGCACCACAAAGAACAGTTATATTTAATGTGTCAGTATCCGAACAGTTACCACCAGTATCTGTTACAGTTACAATGTAGCTTGTAGGATTAGATGGAAAAACCGTAGGGTTTTGCATCGAAGACGTAATAATATTCGTTGTTGGTGTCCAGGAATAATTAAACGCTAATGGATCTGGTATAGTTGGGCATTGAGTAAGTCTAATATTAGGTCTGTTTACATTAGGTCCAAGCCAAAATCCGTTATTGTTATTCATAGTACAGCCTATAGCACCATCTTGATTTTCGAATATCGTCATTGGTGCGGCAGTTGCTGTTTGCGCAACAGCATCTGTACTTGTCCAACTAGCGTTATCGAAACAAACTTCAACGATTAAATTTGAAATCCCATCCCATTCATAGGCCGTATTTAATATATGGGTATTCCAGCCCAATACTGGTGGATAAGAAGCATTCGTATAAACTTGAGTTAAACCAGGTACGAATTGTGTAGCGCCAGTAAAATCGGTTAACGCAGTACATCCCATTTTTATGGTAAATCCATTATAATTTTGAGTACTTGCTTGAGTCAATATTTCAAATGCGACTTCGGTAATTTTTCCACCCATAAAACCGAGTGCATTCATTTCTGTAGCTGTATATATCATTTGAATTCTAGCATCTTCATAAAAACCATAATACGGAGAAGGTGCACTTGAAATATTAGTTGTACCAGTACCAACAGTTGTTTGAGTCGTTGGCCCAGAACAAGTATTTGTTGGGCTTGGTCCACAAATGGCTGGAACACCACCACCTAAATCCAAATCTACAAGAATAGAATCTCCACATGCCATCATAGAATCTGGAGTTAAGATATTAATATTTGGGGCAACAAAAGGAGTAATAACTATTGTTATACTATCCGTTTTTAAACAACCACCAGGACTTGTAACATCTACATAATAAGTGTAAGATCCTGGAGCGGCAATTGTAGCTAATGGGTTTGCTATATTATTAAAATCTAAATAATTAGAAGGAGTCCACAGGTAAGTGTATCCTGGTCCAGCAGGAGCAACCGTAGTATTTAATTGAACAGGGTCAAATAAACACGCAGAAGTTGTACTTTGCGTTACAGTTGGTGTGAAATCTGGAGATACAGTCACAGTAGTAGAATCAGTATTGTTACAACCTACAGCCAAATTACTAATCACATAGTAATCAGTAGAGACTAATGGCGTAGCAATTGGATTAGCACATGGGTTACAACTAAATTCTGGGCCAACAGGAACCTGAAGTCCAGTAGCAGTATAATACCATGTGAAAACAGATCCTCCAACAGCGGTTAAATTAGCGGCTTGTCCGCCACAAATATTAAAAGGACCATTAACTACGGTACTGTTAATCACATTTACATTAACAGGAAATGAAGCCAAGTTCTCAATTGGACAAGAACCATCGGTAACTCCCAAAGTAAATTGAGTATTTGCACTCGCACCAGCAGGTACAGTCCAACAAATATTAAAAGTAGTTGGATTCGTTCCAGTTTGAGTAACTACAACACCAGGAAGAGACCCATATATATTGGTATTAGCAAGATCCATAGTAAGGGTATCATTAACATCTGGATCGGTAAAAGATACATCAAAACAAAAACTTTGACCTTCGCAAACTTCTATGGTGTTTGGATTAAGAAGCGTTCCAGCACCCGTTGGATTTGCTATTCCTGTAGGTGGAGGGGTAGGAGGCTGACAGTTAGCGTTATTGATTACCTCAAATTGGAAATCATGGTAAATAAAACCAGTTAAATTACCTCCAGCATCATAAGCTTGGATTAAATAGGTTACGACAAAATTTCCAGTTGTAGGTTGATTAAAAGTAATACATCCAGTTACAGGGTCTAAAATTAAATTTTGCAAAGGAGCAGCCGTTGTATAAGGAGCATTGTATGCAAAAGGAACAGCACCCGCACCTAAAGGATCTACCAAAGAATATACTAAATTATCACCATCAGGGTCAATAGCACCGGGGCAATAAGTTTGTTGTTGTCCTGCACAAACATAAGGGATAGGCTGAGCAGTAACATAAGGTGATCCATCGCAAGGGGCCGTTGCCGAATTCATTTGACTATGAAAATACATAGAATTACCACTTCCACCAGTAGTATTAGAATTAGCATCTCTACAACAAAGTTCAAAAGCAAAATCCCAACTATTACAAGGACCAGCTAAAGTAACCGTAGCTTGGTAAGTGTACATCCAAACCCCAGGAATACCGCCTGAAGTACCAGTAGCACAATCACCTTGAAGAGAATCTGTAGGACATATTTGAGAAACATTTTGTTGAGTACCTATCTGAGGCATTGTCATAGTAGGATTTGCAAGACCACAAGTATTACTAATGGTTCCGGTATAGGACGTACCTAAGCTACTTGGACAACTTACAAAAAGTTGCATGGTAACAACATATTCATTTGGGTTTCCTGTACACTGCCAGGTTAAATTCCCACCAGGAATATGTGATGCAAAAGAACTACTAAATCCAGCTAATAGTATGGTAATTACCAGTAATGCCTTTCTCATAATTTTTGTTTAATAAAAATAATATTCAAAATTAGATATAAATCTTTGATAACAAGACGCAAAAACTATAAATAGGTTGCCTAAACAGGAATAATGTTGCTAACTAATCGATATTAAATTCTTAATAATTAAAAATTAAAGCTAATGTTCAGAATTATATATTGGGGGACTACCAAATGTAGAATAAAAAGACGGTTTTTAATTATTTTAATGTATAATATAAAAAGTTAACTTTCTGGTTAAATAATTTTTTTTAAGATGTAAAAAAGCCGCTTGAAATATTTCAAGCGGCTTTTTCTATCAATATTGTTATTATCTAATGAGGTTCACGTGTCCATAATTGTCATGGATAATAGTACCATATTCTTCCTTAGCAACAATCTTCCAAACATATGTTCCAACACCAACTGGTTTCCCTTTGTAGGTGCCATCCCATCCTCTTTCAGCATTACTTCCATCATATAATAATTCACCCCATCTGTCAAATATTTGCAGGGTGTACTGAGCAAAATCAATCCCTTCTCCATAAGGTCTAAAAATGTCGTTAATACCATCCCCATCAGGAGTAAAGGCATTGGGAGCGTAAAATAAATAAATACCATTCACAATTACGGTTCCTAGAGTTGTATCTTGACAACCATTTACATCTGTGACAGTCAACAATACAGGGTATTTTCCTGGAACATCAAAAGGAAAAGTAAACACAGGATTGTTTGAAACAGAAGTGTCTGGTGATTGACCGCTGTTGAAATTCCATAAATAAGTATATGGAGGAACACCGCCAGTGGATAAATCAGTAAATTCTACAACAGTATTTAATAAGTCCGTAATAGGAGGATCCATAAAGTAGTTAGCCACAGGATAATCATGAGGACAAACATAATCTACTTTAGTAACAGTAAAGTCACAACCATCAGTTGTTGTAACAGTCATAGTCAGATCTCTACAAACAGGAGTTCCAAATGTATTTGTTACATTGTTACCATTCAAATTAGTCCCATCACTAAATGACCAAGCTGTATTTCCAATTAAAGCAGCAGGAGTTGAAATATTTTGAAAATCAACAGTAATCGGATAACAACTGTCAGCTCCAATTTTCCCAAAATCAGGCGTAATAACATTAAACCAATTTATAGTAACCCATACAGAATCTGACGGGGTAGTACAATCATCAGTAGCAACCCCAACATAAGTAGTAGGTGTAGCAGGTGTAACAGTAATCGTTCCACCACTACCAACTAAAGTTCCATTATCATACCAATCATAATTGTATCCAGTACCAGAACCACCAATAGTACTCATGGTAATATTTGTTCCAAAAGGACCACCATTGGCACTTGCAGGACATACAGTCATTGTGTCAAAAGGAGTTCCATTTCCAGTACTTGCAATTAAGTTAGGATATAAACTAATACAGACCTGAGAAGGGCTGGATATACAACCTAACGGATCTGTTGCAAAAACAGAATAACAAGTTGGAGAAACAATTGGACTAACCGTATGAGGTCCATTCCCAGGGATTGGAGCACCAGTAGATAAATCAGTCCAAGTATAAGTATAAGGACCACCA
>JAJCYO010000139.1 GCA_029262875.1 Flavobacteriales bacterium | reverse complement strand
CTCTCTTGTAGTGGTTAATGGAATGGCAAAATTCTTCACATACGTCCAAATAAATGGTGCTGTAGTTGTAAACGGGAATTTAAACGTTGGCAACCAAATAAGCGTCCTTCCTCCAAGTGGTTCTTTACAATCAAATGGGCTTGTGGTTGTTGGTTGGAATGGAAGTTGTGCCCCCCAAGCTCCTTGTCTACCTCCAGTAGTTGATTTTGGAATTTCAGACTCTACAATATGCGAAGGAGAATGCATTAACTTTACTGATAACTCTTCTCAAAATCCAATTAGCTGGAGTTGGACGATTAGTGGACCAACTTCTTTTAGTTCTAATTTGCAAAATCCCGTTATCTGTTTTACGGTTCCAGGTATTTATAGTGTAAAACTTGTTGTAAATAATGCTGTTGGAGGAGATAGTGTTTTGGTTACACAATTAATAACAGTTAACAACACAACAACAAGTATTATAAATCAGGTAAATTGTAATAATTATACTTCTCCAAGTGGTAGCATATGGACAACTTCAGGAACTTATATGGATACGATACCAAATGTTGTTGGGTGCGACTCTCTTATAACTATCAATTTAACCATTTTGAGCAGTAGTTCTGCTATAAACGATACTGCTTGCCAAAGTTATGCTTCACCTAGTGGTAATTTCATCTGGACCACTTCTGGTACTTATCTGGACACTCTGTTTGGAGCAAATTCATTAGGATGTGATAGTATTGTTACTGTTAATTTAATTGTTTATCCAATTGATGATGCAAGTTTTACGTATCCCTCTTTAAATTACTGTCGGACCGATCCCAATCCTATTCCTGTAATTACCGGCACACAAAATGGTGTTTTCACCATTGATAATGGAATTGTTAATCCGGTTACTGGTCAGATAGATATGGGGAATACAGTATCTGGAAATTTCATAATTACTTATACCACATTAGGGAATTGTCCAGACACTTTTTCAGTTAATATTTCAATTAATGATTGTCCACCTTCGATAGCAATTGATGTTTCTCAAAAAACTATTTGCATTAATGAGTGTGTCGATTTTACAGATTTGAGTGCCTCAAGTGCAACAGGTGGTGTTCATACTTGGTTATGGACTTTTATAGGTTCAGACTCCACTACTTCTTCCGAACAAGACCCAAATAACATATGCTATACTAAAGAAGGTAATTATCCTATTACATTAGAAGTTAGTGATTCAAACGGTGTTAGTTCTTCAACTTTTCAAAGCTATATTACGGTTGGATTATGCTCAGATTTAAGTGTCCCAAATGTATTTACACCTAATGGTGATGGGAAAAACGATATTTTTAATATAATTGGTAGTGATGTTTCTAAACTGGAAATGCGAATCTATAATAGATGGGGGATTTTGTTGTTTGAAACAAAACAACTGAATGAAGGATGGAGTGGAAGAACCACAGCAGGAAAGACTTGTCCTGATGGCACCTATTTTTATATCATTAACATTGAGATGTTTAATGAATCCATCGAGTATACAGGAACTTTATCTCTAATTAGATAACTACTTGATTTTGGTAAAGCTTAGGTGATGGAAATCAAAACTAAAATCAATGTCAGGTGAGATTCCTTTCATTGAAAAAGCATGAGGCTTTTTTGTTGAATTACCATATTCAAAATTTACAAATGCTGAACACTCCATATCATCGTATTCCCATTTAACAGCAAACGTAGCTCCTTGATAGTACTTCATTTCTCCTTTTAACTTAGGTGAACGCTTAGATGTGAAAAAGAGCTTTCCTTTCTTATTTGTTATACTCACATCTCCAAACCAATTATCGTGGTAGGTTCCTGTATAATCATCAAAGTTTAAATCTTTAGTATTTGCTTTTTTCACAACATCCCATACATAATTAAGAACAGAGTCAGCTTCTGCTTCATCGTTTTTAATTCTTTTATCAGCCCAAGCAATCCAATTTCTTCCATCTACTCCAGTATATGATTCTAAAATTTCATTAGGGATGGTAACCAATCCTAATCCTCCTGGAGAAGCGTTGGTTAATACAACCAAACCAAAATTAATTTCTGGAACGAGAATGGTGTGGGATAACATTCCTGGTAATCCACCTGTATGACTAAATACGGTGTACCCGTTGATGTCCTTAATTCCCCAACCTAATCCATAAGCTTTATAGTGATTTTTAGTAGGGCTACTCGGCTCCGCATTAAACCGTTGGTTAATGTGTGGCTTTTTAATTTCAGAAAGGCTCTTTTTAGACACCAACTGCTTTCCTAAGTTGTCACCGTATCTACCATCATTTAAATTAAGCATTAACCATTTGGTCATGTCATTAACACTCGAAACAATACCAGCTGCTGAGCCATCTTTTTCATGCATATCATATTTAGCCAATTGGACTACTTTTCCATGCTCTGAGTTATGTGGAAATGCAGCATTCCCAGGATCCTTTAGGTTTTTATAGAGCCCTGCAGTACGTGTCATTCCTAATGGCTTCATAATTCTTGACTCAACAAATACCGACCATGGCATACCACTTACTCTAGCAACAAGTTCTCCAGCCACAATAAACATTAAATTGTTGTACGCATATTCTGTTCTAAATGCAGAAATAG
>JAJCYO010000138.1 GCA_029262875.1 Flavobacteriales bacterium | reverse complement strand
CATTATTTTAGGGCATAAAAAAACCCGCACAAATTTGGCTTGGATAAACCCAATAAAATAATGGTTGGAGCCGCCAAGTATGTTCAAACTTCCCACGTCCACAAAAGTGAATTCCTTATAAAGGTTTACAAGGGGCCTGTTCTTGATTACTTATGAGCATTGCTCCAATTAAGTAAAACGTTAGTTTATCAAACGAAATAAATTTGTACGGGACTTTTTAGTTAAACATTGCTGTTTAATATCCTCGAATAAATTATTGCTTCTTAAATATTTAAAAGAACGTTACAGATGTTGGTCGAACAATTGTTCTACCTTTATTAAATCCTCTTCAATTTCAGCATTATCTATAATGCCTTTCTTTTCCAAATCAAAGTTACGAGTAGCTACTTTAAGTGCAGCCATTGCTAATAAGTCTTGTTTATCTTTAACATCATACAACCGTTCAAAATCACCAATAGATTGGTTAATTTTTTCAGCGGCATTCCTTATGCCTTCTTCTTCGTTTGCATTTACTGTTAAAGGGTAAACCCTATTTGCAATTTTTATTTTTATCGACAACTCCCCCATTTGGGATTCTTTAATTATCTGTTAATTTGAGCAATACATTTATCAATTTCCCGTACCATTTCGTTAATCTTCAACTTTACTTCTTTGGTACTTTCTCCACCAACACTTCCCGCAATTTTTAACAACTTAATTTTGTCATTTAATTCCGAAACTTGTTGGTTTTTTTCATTTAATTCTTGTTTTATTTTTTCTATTTCTTCAGAAAGTTTATCATTTTTTTCAACAAGTAAAGTATGTTTTTCAATTAGCTTTTCAGCTTTTTTCTTAACTCCACTTACTAAAATTGAGATATCTTTCATTTTTAAATATCAAAATAAGTTGATAAAACCAACCTCTACAAATTTAGTTTTTTTACACTATAATATGTGTATAATCTTATTTAAAATATCTTTTTTTTCATTTCTTCCTACATAGCTTTGTCTGTCTACTTGTTTGGTAGAGTTTTTGATAAAAATATAGTATGATAAAAAAATATTTCCTTGTATTAATTGTAATAACGGTAGGATTAAACTGCTTTTCACAGGACAGTATCCCTAAAAACTACTTCCAATCTCCATTAGGAATTCCATTGTACTTAGCTGGAAATTTTGGCGAACTACGTTCCAATCATTTTCATTCTGGGTTAGATATGAAAACTCAAGGAAAGGAGGGATTTAAGGTTTATGCAGCCGCAGATGGATATGTTTCAAGAGTTAAAATCTCGCCATGGGGCTATGGAAAAACGATTTACATCGACCACCCGAATGGTTACACCACAGTCTATGCTCATTTGCAGCGGTACAAAGGAGTCATTGCTAAAACCATCAAACAACACCAACACAAAAAAGAAAGCTGGGAAATAGACTGGTATCCTTCGGATACTTTAATGAAGGTAAAAAAAGGAGATGTGATTGCGCTGTCTGGAAATACAGGAGGATCTGGCGGGCCACATTTACATTTTGAGATTAGAGAAACAGAAACTGAATTTCCGGTCAATCCTCTTTTGTTTGGTTTTAACATTAAAGACAATATTAAACCACTAATACGTAGTATAACACTAACTCCATTAAATGACACAAGTTATGTCAACAACAAAAGGAAAACACAGCGGTTTTTAGTCTCTGGTTCAGCCGGAACATACAAATTAAAATATGCTACATCCATTGTTGCTTATGGGGAAATTGGTATCGGTATAGAAACGATAGATAAGTTAAACGGTTATGGAAATAGGAATGGAATTTATTCCATTGAATTGTCTCAAAACTCGACAACCATATTCAAATCAGAAATGAAAAAATTTAGTTTTGATGAATCAAGAGCACTAAATTCACTCATAGATTACGAAATGTACCTGATACAAAAAATACGTTTTCAAAGAAGTTACATAGAACCCAATAATCGCCTGAACATTTATACTGAAGAAAAAAATAATGGTGTTGTCCATTTTGATAAAAAAGATAAAAATGCTTTCAAATATGTTGTTAAGGATACTTATGGAAATACCTCTACCATTTCGTTTCCAGTTACTGGAGGTTATGATAAGAAACAAATTAGTAGCATACTAAAAGCATCTGTTGATACTGTTTTTAGTTATAAAGACAGTAATTATTTTACAAAACAAAACATTGCGTTAAGTATTCCAAAAAACGCTTTATATAAGGACTTATCATTTCAATTTCATACGGCAGATACATTAACAGGTGCAATAACTCCGACCTACTTTTTACACAATGATTATACACCTGTTCATAAACCAATATATGTCTCAATTAAGGTCGGCAGATTGAGTGAATACCATAGAAGCAAAGCTACCATTGTCCATTTTGATAGAAGAAAGCGGTATTACTCCAAAGGTGGAACTTGGAGAAATAATTACATTACGGCTAAATCAAAAGCATTTGGTGGTTTTGCGGTAATGATTGATACCATCCCTCCAAAAATTACTCCTACGAACATTTATGCCAATAAAAACATGGCTGGAAATTCCACCATAACTGTAAAAATTGCTGACAATCTATCGGGTGTAAAATCATACAGAGGGAGTATTGATGGCAAATGGATCATTATGGAGTATGAATCTAAAAAAGCAAAATTATTTTACACTTTTGATAACATCCCAAAAGGAAAACATAATTTTGAGTTAACTTTAACAGATGGAGTTGGAAATGAATCTAAGGTTTCCATACCATTTACAAGATAGATTATGGATTTAAGCAAAGAGTTTGAGAATAGTAGTTACAGTGTGAACATGAGAAAACTAGCTCGTAAATCTCGTTTGGGATTTGGCTATCAAGACATTAAACACATTACGATTCAAGACATCTTAATCATGAATAAACATAAGGAGTTGATCAAAATTTACTTTGGCTTGGATAAGATTACCTTTATGGATGACATATTAGAAGAATGTGGCATTTCTGAAGACATGCGCATAGAAAAGCCTGGAAAAATTAGGGATTTAGAAAAACGATCTGTTCTTGTGAAAAAGGCTATGGAAACGGTAAAGGCCCGTAAAAAAGAAGAAGTTGCTGCTTTTAGAGAAATGGCGAAAGAAATGCGGGAAGAATTAAAAAACGAGAAAAAGAAATAAGTTATTCTACTATTATTATTTTTTGAGAGTAATACTGTTTTTCATTCACTACAAATTCTACAAAATAAATTCCTGGGGTAATTGAATGTTCCACCAAATTAAGAATTAGCTTGTTTTCCCCCGTATTGATAAACTTATTGTAAACCAACCCTACATCTTTTCCTGAAATATCTTTGAGACTAACTTTTAAGTTGCCAGAAATAGTCGCATTAAAATCAATTGTCAAATAGTTTTTAGCAGGATTAGGAAAAATTGTGATGTCATTTATTGTTCTATTTTCTTCAATCGAAACAGCTACGAAATCGTCTTGATATTCTATTTCTGTCACATTACCAGCAACCATTACAACTTTCAACATCGGCAATCCTGTCCCTGCAGCTAACCATTTGTATTCAATTTCTTCTGGTCGTGGTATGGTTGTTCCTAAACTAATTAAATCGATATAAGTTGTGTCTATCTTATTTAAGATAGACTTTACCCTTAACACATTATAAGTCCCATTTGGTAATATTAGTGAACCCCAACCATCAACAGTATCAATTCGCTCTAATGATTGTCCATAAAACCCAAATCCTGGAACAGTAATTCCATACGCTGAATTAGAGGTGTGGTCATCATTATAATTCATAGGGAATTCATATTCTCTGTCAACGGGGATATTCTGAGTGGAACTAGGTATGCTATTAATCTGAGAACCAAACCCGACATTGTCATAAGCCGTAGACGAGTTTTTCACATAATCAAACACCTCAGTAATTGGTACTTGGGGTATCCCTATATCCACTCCTCTCAATGCAAAACTTGCTTTGTGGTTTGGATACACAATTCCATTGTTAAAGAAAAATTGATACGCAAAAGGTGTTGAAGATACAGAAAAGAAGGTGTCGATTCTTTGAGCATTAGGAGTAAGAGTAGAAAAATTCCAAGAATAATTCGTTCCAGTTAATGCAGGATCTAAGCCTTGTATATCAAATGTTGTACTTAAACGTATCGTATCATTTGCAGCTGGCATATCATTATCTGTAACAATAATTTGAGCAAATGAGCATATCGCCATTAGACTAAACACTGATATGAGAATTACTTTTTTCATGGGGCAAGTTTATAACGACTCCAAATATCTAAAATCTTTATGAAAGTGCTGCTTTTTATTTGATAAGATATTAGGATTCTATAAAAGTGAAGTCGGAGGGATTGATGTTAGGTAGTTAAAGCACTTAAAAAATTGAAAAAATTATTTTTTCAGAATCTTATGGGTAAAGAACTCTCCATCAGATTCTATTCTAATAAAGATTAATCCTTTACTATATCCACTTATATCTAATCTTTTCGTATTCTCTAAAACGTCATTTTCTTTGTATAGTAATTGTCCCAAGGAGTTGTAAATAGTAAGGTTGTATGGTTTGATTAAACCTTCTATTGTAATGTGAGAGGAGGTAGGGTTGGGATATACCTTCAGAATGGGAGTATTTATTTGATCAGATTTAATAGAAACGACAACTTCACATGCATTTGGAACTTGGTTTAGGTCTAACTGAGACCAGTACGGTCTTAGAGTATCCGTTAAGTTTAACCATATTGACATACCTAAGCTACTTGACCCCCAGCTTTGACCTGAAGCCCATAAGCTACCATCAGATTTAACAAGATAAGAAAAAGATTCACCAGCCATTATGTCAACAACATTGGTCTCAATTAATACAGGGTTGGTAATCATGGTCATGGAAGTAGATACACCTGTTTGACCAGTATTTAGCCCCCATACAAAACAATTCTTATTCTCATCTAATGCCATAAAATGCAAGCCATCATCACAGGCTGATATTGCTACTATATTGTTCAAACCAGTTATTATTTCTGGAATAGAATTACCAAAAGGAGGGGCGGCTCCCCATGTATAAACAAATCCACTATCCGACAATGCAATTGTTTTGGCAGCATTTGATTGGATGTCAATAATCTTTGGTATTCCTGTTATAGGTAAAGGAACTGACGTTTGCGGAACGGAGGGTATTCCCGAATAAGGTGCCAAACCAACTGCCATCAATGTGCTATCAGATAATAAAATTATTGTTGCCAACCGATTATTGGAAACCCTAACTGCATTGGTTATTCCTTGCATTTGTACAGGTAACAGAGGTGCATTAATTATTGTTGCATCTCCTAATTGCCCATTTATATTCTCTCCTATACTCCATACGGTACCATCATTTTTAACGAAACTAATAGTTTTAGAGCTGGCATCTACAAAATAAGCATCTGTTAATACTTGGACAGGAGTTGTAGGTACACTTAAACCCCATGCCCAGCCAGTATTATCATTTTTAATGGCTCCCATAAAGTAACCACCACTGTAGTATTTTATGTTGTTCATATTAGGAATAGGAATAGGAACATTAGAACCCGTAAGTGTAGGCCCAAAACCTAAAGTTCCCTTAGAATTCGAGCCCCAAGTGTAAAGTTGATTTGGAATAGAATCACTACAGATTGTGTAAGCGGAATAGGAGGCAACTCCATAATTTGTTGGGGTGTACCATAATCTCCCGCCAAATCCATCTCCAACCATACTGTTCTGTCCAATTATTAGATTAGAAACCAATAGAAATGATATGATAATGGCTTTGTTCACTCCTTAAAATTACAAATAATCTGTTTAAGCTATATTTATATAGTTGATGTTGAAGAGAGTTATTAGATTATGTTGATTATTGGCGTGTCTTGGTGGTACTCACACATTAATTATGGGCTAAATACGGTCTATTTAGAACCTAAATAATATTTATAGCTCTTATTATCAATATTATATAGTATGTAAAAGTGGAATCGGAAGGATTATTTTATGATCCATCCTGATCAAAGGTCAAAATCAAATTGCCAATTGCTTTCGCAATTCATTTTACCTCCATCAGAAAATATTAAAGTAAACTTCATATTTTCTTCTGTCGGCAAAACCTTACAATTTGATTCTCTGTGGAGTCGGAGGGATTCGAACCCTCGTCCAAACAAGGAAATAATAAGCTTTCTTCGTGTGTAGCTTTCAATTAATTGTTAGACTTAAAGCAGGTTAAAAGCAACCAACAATAAGCTTAAGCTTCTTTAATTTCGCCAATAAATCGAAGCGTTTTACTGTGCTAGTTCAAAATTATGAAACCTCAAATACAACAATTAATGAACAGAACTGTTGAGAGGTTAATGGTCCTGCCCTCTAAGGGCTAGGATAAAGATAATCAGACTGAGTCTGGATTATGCAGCCATTGCATAGTTATTTTCGCCAATTAGCGATTTGTAAACCGAGATTAACGAGCAAATTTACAACGCTCGACACGCTTACATATTAAATTCATCTTGCTGTCAAAACCAAAAACGACCCCAATACTTTCAAAGAACTCTACGAAATTAGCTAAAAATTGGAAAGTGCGGTTATTACTGTATAAATTAGTTAGAATATTAATGTTTTTTCATTGAGAGTTAAGCCAGCAAACAGCTCGGATGATCTTTTTTTAACCAAAACCATCTTAGAACGCTAATTATTTAACAAATATGTCGTCAAGCATACACAAATACTGGCAACTTTACTTATATTTGTGTGATTAAGTAGAATCTATAGAATCTCAAATAAATTAATGAAAATTGCCGTAATAAAGGAGGGAAAAACACCACCAGATGAAAGAGTTCCTCTTTCTCCAAGTCAGTGCAAAGAAATCTTGGAAAAGTTCCCTTCAGTTAATTTAGTGGTTCAAAAGAGTGATGTTAGAAGGTTTAAAGCAGAAGAATATGAAGCCAATGGTGTGGAGTTAGTTGATTCTGTTAATGATTGTGATGTTTTATTGGGCGTAAAAGAAGTTCCAATTGATCAACTCATCCCAAATAAAACATATTTCTATTTCTCACATACTACAAAAAAGCAACCTTATAACAGAGATTTACTAAGAACAATGTTAGATAAGAACATTGCTATGGTGGATTATGAAGGACTAACGGATTATTCGGGTAGAAGGATTATTGGTTTTGGGAGGTACGCTGGTATCGTTGGATGTTATAACACATTTTATTCTTACGGTAAACGAACCTGCACTTTTGATTTAAAAAGGGCTTATTTATGTGAGGGTCGGTCCGAAATGGAAAGGGAACTTTCAAAAGTTAAGCTTCCTTCAGATTATAAAATTGTTTTATCTGGTACCGGAAAAGTTTCTAAAGGTGCGGGAGAAATCTTGAAAAAATTAGCCATTAAAAAAGTTAGTCCAAAAGATTTTCTGAGCAAAAGCTTTGATGAACCTGTTTATACTGCTTTACTTCCTGGGGACTGTCATTATAGAAAAGACGGTGAACCTTTTAAGTTACAAGACTATTATGATGACCCAACACGCTTTGAATGTTCATTTATAGATTATGCGAGAGTTGCTGACATGTATATTGCTTGTCATTATTGGGATAGTAGAGCTCCATTTTTGTTTACACGTGAAGACATGAAATCACCTGATTTTAACATTAAAGTTGTGGGTGATATTAGTTGTGATATTGATGGCCCTGTAGCATGTACTGTAAGGCCTTCCACTGTTAAGGATCCTATATATGCTTATGACCCTCAATCAGAAACCGATTCTGAGTGTGATTGGGAGACCTGTGAGAATAGAAATGTAATATGTGTGATGGCTATTGACAACTTACCTTGTGAGCTTCCTAAAGATGCTTCTGAAGAGTTTGGAAGAGATTTTATTGATAAAGTGTTACCTCACTTAATTGATGATAAGGAAAATGTTATCGCAAGAGCAACAATCTGTGAAAAGGGGGATTTAACACCTCAATATGAGTACTTACGAGATTATGTAAATGGCGAGCTTATCGTCTAACAATTTTATGTTTTCCTGCTTTTTCTTTCATTAAATAATAAAGGTATTCAGCTTTAATTATTTCTTTACCTGATTTGTCTATTTCCATAGGAATACGTTGAAAATGATTAGGAGCGTCATCTTCTTTAAGGCCTGCAGAACCAAAAGTAAGGTCAGCGCATTGATCAATTTCATTAAAAACCTTTTTCGTTACTCCATTATCAGTAAATGGAAATGAAAACACTTTATAATCCAAATTAAATTGAGAGCTTATAATTTCAACACTCTCTTTTGTTTGAGTAAGTTGTTGTTCTTCAGTTAATCCTTTATACAGTGGATGATCCAAGCTATGTGCACCAAAAGTAAACCCATCGTTTATCAATTCTTTTATTTGGCTTGAACTTAAATATGGTTTCTTCGTGCTCAAATAATCATCAAAATCAATTCCATTCTTTACGGCCAATACATCTAATTCTTTTACATTACTATATGGAATTGAAAGAATAACTTCTTCTTTTAGCCTATCATAAAGAATACTTGCTTTAAACCGATAAAACAGATTCTTATTGTCTATAAAATCTGTATTCAAAAAAACAGTTGCATGCACTTTCTTTTGTTTTAAGATAGGTGCAATGATTGTATGAAATTCGCTCAGTCCATCATCAAAAGTTAGGTGAAAACAATTCTTATCAATAGTTTTCCCTTCCTTATTTAAAGCAATTAACTCTTGCAGTGAAATGGATTGATAATGTTCCAACAGAAAATCTAAATCATCTTTAAATTTCTGAATACTTCTTGATTGGTAAAGGTTTTTTATATGGACAGGGTTTTCATCCGAAACAATATGGTAAAAAGGTAATAACAAATGATGCCCTGTTTTTTCAATCAAGGTCTCTATACTATATAAAGAAGCACCAAGGTTAGAAATATTTTTTGCTGCCTTTTTAATAATTCAACAGTTTTAGAACTTTAGAATCTGTTTTGTTTATTTGAAAATAAGGAGTTTGTACTCCTCCAAATCCACGGAAGTAACGTTCTATAGACTCAACCATACTTCCTTCAAAGTTAAATGCCTTGGTTTTAGTTGAAGACCTTTTTATTGCTTCCCACAACAAAAAGCTCATTGAACCAGTAGTCTTAAACTCTGAATCAGTTACTCCATGTAAATAATAAGCCGACTCACTATCCCAAACATATAGTAATACAGAATGAACATTAGCATCATTGTCTTTAGCAACCAATAGCTCCCCACAATTATTCTTTTTACAATACTCATAAACCGCTTTTAACTTACTGAACGGAATAGGGTAAGCATCATTATTTTCTTCATAGACTTTCAGTTTCATTTTATACATCAAACCGATGTCATCAATGGTATCTACTACTAACACCTTCCCCGCTTTTCTAATCTCTCTTCTTATGTTCTCTTTAAAATCAGCAAATACTTTGTCCGTATCAGAAACATCATTAATAATATAAGTATACCTCGTTGATTGCTCATAGCCTTTCCAGTTAAATGGCATCCAATTCACAAATCCTGGCAAAAAATTCTGTTTGAAAGCATCGACTTTAGGCAATTGCTCAATTAATCCATTCAACACTTCTTTCTCATACCCCACTTTAGAAGCATATTTTTGCCCATCCGGGTATTTAATCCAAACTCCTTGGTAAGGACTTAAAAACTGAGGGGTAATGATTTTAAAACTCTTCTTCTTAGAAATAACATAAGGCAGTATTCCAACAACATTATCCCCTTTTTGCTCAACCGACACATCCCATTCTGTTTCCTTATAAAGTGTATTAAACCAATTGTATTGCAGAAATAATGGTATATTATTTTGCTCACAGAATCGCTTATAAATGGATTTTTTACTGGACATAATTCCCTCAAAAATAGTCTTAAAAATTAAAAACAGTAAAAAACTACTTTTATTTTATAATTTTGGCTGACCTAAATAAAAATACGATGAGAGAAATTCAATTTAGAGAGGCGTTAAATGAAGCCATGAGTGAAGAAATGAGAAAGGATGAGAACATCATTCTTTTAGGTGAGGAAGTAGCTGAATACAATGGTGCTTACAAGGTAAGTAAAGGAATGTTAGATGAATTTGGAGACAAAAGAATCATTGATACTCCGATTGCTGAAAATGGTTTTTCTGGAATTGCGGTGGGAGCTGCAATGAATGGTTTACGACCAATAGTTGAATACATGACATGGAATTTCTCCTTAGTGGCAATTGATCAAATTGTAAATAATGCTGCCAAAATGTACAACATGTCTGGTGGTCAATTAAACATTCCTATCGTATTTAGAGGAGGAACTGGTGCCGCTGGACAATTGGGAGCAACGCACTCTCAAGATTTTTCTAACTGGTATGCCAATTGCCCAGGATTAAAAGTAGTTCAACCTTCAAATCCAAAAGATGCGAAAGGATTGCTGAAGGCAGCCATAAGAGATAATGATCCGGTTTTATTTATGGAGTCTGAGCAAATGTATGGCGATAAAGGAGAGGTACCTGAAGGGGAATATATTATTCCCATTGGAGTGGCAGATGTTGTAAAAGAAGGAAAGGACGTTACATTGGTTAGTTTTGGTAAAATGATGAAAATCGTTAATGTAGCCGCTGAAGAATTAGCTAAAGATGGAATTAATGCGGAAGTAATCGATTTAAGAAGTTTAAGGCCTATTGATTATGACACCGTTATTAATTCTGTAAAGAAAACAAACAGAATGGTATTTATAGAAGAATCATGGCCATTGGGTTCATTTTCAACTGAACTTACCTATAAAGTACAACAAAACGCATTTGACTATTTAGATGCGCCAATTGCAAGGGTAACTGGAGCAGACGTTCCAATGAGTTTCTCTGTCCCTTTAATAGAAGCATATTTACCAAACGTAGATAAAATCATAAAAGCGGTAAACCAAGTAATGTATAAATAGTATCTTATTAAGATTACCTTTTCAACCTTAAACTTTGCAGATTAATATATATTAATCTACATTTGCCGTCCTAAAAAAAGTTTAAAAATTCAATAAAATAATACAATGGAAAAATTTGCAATTTATTTACCAATAGTACTATCTATTCTTGGTCTTCTTTATATGATGGTGAAGAAAGGTTGGGTAATGAAACAAGATGCTGGAGATGGGAAGATGAAAGAGATCTCAGATCACATTTATGAAGGAGCATTGGCTTTCTTAAAAGCAGAGTACAGGTTACTGACTTTTTTCGTAATTGGAGCAAGTATTGTATTGGCCGGAATTGCTTTTATCGTTCCAACAACTCATTGGCTTATTATTATAGCTTTTATTATAGGTGCAATATTTTCTGCTGTAGCGGGAAACATGGGGATGAAGATTGCTACCAAAACAAATGTTAGAACTACTCAAGCCGCAAAAACAAGTCTACCTAATGCTTTAAAAGTAGCATTCGGTGGTGGAACAGTTATGGGATTAGGAGTTGCTGGTTTAGCCGTTTTAGGTTTAACAGCATTCTTTATTTTATTCTTCCATTTTTTCATGAAAGGAGCTTGGACTTCAACCGCAGATATGACTATAGTATTAGAAACATTAGCTGGGTTCTCTTTAGGAGCTGAATCTATTGCACTGTTTGCAAGAGTTGGTGGTGGTATTTATACAAAAGCTGCCGATGTTGGAGCTGATTTAGTTGGTAAAGTAGAAGCAGGTATTCCAGAGGATGATCCACGTAATCCAGCAACCATTGCTGATAACGTTGGTGATAATGTTGGTGATGTTGCAGGTATGGGTGCTGATTTGTTTGGTTCTTATGTTGCAACCGTATTAGCGGCTATGGTATTGGGTAACTATGTTATTGAAGACATGGGTGGTGATATCATAAAAGAAGGATTTGGTGGAATAGGACCTATCTTATTACCAATGGCAATTGCAGGTGTTGGAATTATTATATCTATTATAGGTACCATGTTAGTTAAAATTAGTTCTAACGATGCAAAAGAAGATCAAGTACAGAAAGCCCTAAACATTGGTAACTGGACATCTATCATATTAGTTGCTGGTGCTTGTTTTGGTTTAGTAACTTGGATGTTACCAGAGACTATGACTATGAGCTTCTTTGGTGAGGATGACAAGGCTATTTCTTCAATGCGTGTTTTCTATGCAACATTGGTAGGATTAGTTGTTGGTGGTGCAATCTCATCATTCACTGAATATTACACAGGACTTGGAAAGAAACCGATTCTAAAGATTGTACAACAATCGAGTACTGGAGCAGGAACCAACATTATTGCAGGTTTAGCAACTGGTATGATTTCTACATTCTCATCAGTATTGTTATTCGCTGCAGCTATATGGGCATCCTATGCTTTAGCTGGATTTTACGGGGTAGCGTTAGCTGCGTCTGCAATGATGGCAACAACGGCTATGCAGTTAGCAATTGATGCATTTGGGCCTATTTCTGATAATGCCGGTGGTATTGCTGAAATGAGTGAACAAGAGCCTATCGTTAGAGAAAGAACAGATATTTTAGATTCAGTTGGTAACACAACTGCTGCAACTGGTAAAGGTTTTGCTATTGCTTCTGCAGCATTAACGTCATTAGCACTATTTGCTGCTTATGTGACTTTTACAGATATAGAGGGTATTAACATCTTTAAAGCTCCAGTTTTAGCAATGTTATTTGTAGGAGGTATGGTTCCAGTAGTTTTCTCGGCATTAGCTATGAACGCTGTTGGTAGAGCTGCTATGGAAATGGTTTATGAGGTAAGACGTCAATTTAAGGAGATTCCTGGAATTATGGAAGGAACTGGAAAACCTGAATATGACAAATGTGTTGATATATCTACAAAAGCATCGTTAAAACAAATGTTATTACCTGGAGTTTTAACCATTGGTTTCCCAATTGCTATTGTTATATTAGGTATGCTTATATACCCTGAAGATAATAAATTGGTAGCAGAAATGCTTGGTGGCTACATGGCTGGTGTTACAGTAAGTGGTGTTTTATGGGCTATTTTTCAAAACAATGCTGGTGGCGCATGGGATAATGCTAAGAAATCATTTGAAGCAGGTGTCGAAATTAATGGTGAAATGACGTACAAAGGTTCAGAAGCTCACAAAGCTGCTGTAACAGGGGATACGGTTGGTGATCCTTTTAAAGATACATCTGGTCCTTCAATGAACATCCTTATTAAACTTACTTGTTTAATAGGTTTAGTTATTGCTCCTATCGTAGGTGGACATACTGATGAAGCTCATGCTGAGGAAACAGAAGTAGTTATTGAGGAAGTAATTACAGAAGAAGTTGCTCCAACACCAGATATTAATGAATTGAGTGGTGAATGGTTATTGGATGGATCCCACTCTTATGTGGATTTCTCTATTCGCCATATTTTAGCTACTTCTAAAGGAAACTTCCAAGTCATTACTGGATCTGTTAATTTTTCTGATACAGCTCAATCAATGGCTATTGAAATAGATGCAAGCTCTGTTAATACTGGAAATGAAAAAAGAGATGAGCACCTTAAAAGTGATGAAATGTTTAATGTAGAGAAATACCCTACTATAACATTTACCTCTAATAACATAGAAAAGACTGAGGATGGATATGTTGCAAAGGGGCAGCTTACGTTATTAGAGACTACTAAAGATGTTGAATTACCATTTAATTACTTTGGTAAACAAGATACACCATGGGGATTCCCTTCTGCTGCTTTTGCGGGAGCAATCATTATTAATAAGA
Source organism: Flavobacteriales bacterium (assembly GCA_029262875.1). Lineage (GTDB taxonomy): Bacteria > Bacteroidota > Bacteroidia > Flavobacteriales_E > Vicingaceae. The sequence goes on along the minus strand of JAJCYO010000138.1, from coordinate 2,749 downwards.
ATGATTATGGATTAACATATGGTGGGACAATGTTAGGTGAAGAGGTTAGAATAGAGTTCTCAATAGAACTTAACCCTAAGCCAACAGAGGAAGATAGTGCTGAATAAGGTAAAAAGGCCTATTGTTAATAAAATGTTATTTTTTATTATAAATAGGTAAACTATTTTTATTTTATTTGCTTTGAAAATGAATTTTAAGAGCGGTGACAGTTATTAACATCATGTTCATAAGTTTTAACAATTGTTAATAAAGTTAAAAAAAACTTGTGAGTTTAAAAAAAAATGTATTAGCTTTGTCGCGAACTAAGAATTTTATAATATAATAAATTAAAAAGTTTAACTAAAACAATTTGTAATGAAGAAAAAAGTATTATTTGTAGCTTCTTTATTTTTAGCTACTGCAACATTTGCACAGGACGGATTAACGTCAAAGAAAGGTGAAGCTTACTTACCAGAAGCTGGTGATTGGGCACTTGGATTTGATGGAACTCCATTTTTAGACTATGCTGGTAACTGGTTTAACGGTACGTCTAACAACAGCGTTAACGCTACATGGGTTGGTAACAATCCTTCAATGACTATCGTAGCTAAGCATTTCAAAGATGAGTCTACTGCTTACAGAATGAAGTTTAGAATTGGATTTGGAAGTACTACGAATACTAACATCCATGATACGACTGGAGCTAACCCTCCTATTTCTCCTATCACTTTAACTGGTGAAGTAAGTGATGAAATGAAAACATCTAACTTCATGTTAACTTTAGGTGGTGGTATCGAAAAAAGAAGAGGAAACACTAGAATCCAAGGATTTTATGGTGGTGAGGTATTAATTTCTTTCGGTTCTAGCGGAGAGGAGTACACTTATGGTGATGCAGGTTCTGGATCGTCTACAGCTGCAACTCCAAACTTACATACTGCTACTTGGACTGATAACTTTACTACTGGTACAACTACTCAATCTAACGGTGAGAGAACTGTAAAAGTTTCTAACGGAAGTACTATGCAAATCGCATTAAGAGGTTTTGCTGGTGTTGAATGGTTTTTAGCTCCTAAAGTATCTGTTGCTGCAGAATACGGATGGGGATTAGCTATGACTTCTCAAGGTGACGGTGAAAGAGATACTGAATCTTACGAGATTGCTTCTCCAGGTGGTACTACTGAATCTTTGATTCAAAGAAAGCACAACTCTGGTGGTAACAGTTCTTTTGGAATTGATACTGACAACAACGGTGGTCAAATCACTATTATGTTCCACTTCTAAGAAATATTTCTTAAGAAGTTAAACTATAAAATTAAAGCCTCGCGTAAGCGGGGCTTTTTTTATTACATTTATTTTCTAATTCTATATTATACAAAGTATGTATGCAGGAGCCGGAGATTATTACTTTAGTAGAAGAGATTTTCGTCTTAAGAAGGGTTCTTGTACTCATTGTAACCGAAAAGTAACTCTAAAATCCTTCACTGCATTTAAAGTCGTCCACGTTAATTTCATCCCCTTAATTCCCTCAGGCTGGTTTAGGGTAACAGACTTTTGTAATAACTGTGAGCGGTGGAGCAGCGACATAAAGCTGAAAAAGTATAAGAAAATTAAAAAAGAGAGTCTTGAGGAATTAGAAAATTTAGAGAAACAGAATAAAGAAGATATAACCACCATTATCAAACGAATCTATTGGGAAAAAGAATATGGGGATATTATCAAGGCAGAAAAATTAGCTATTAAATTAGAACAGAATCATCCTAAAGACCAAAAAGTAATTCAGTTTCTAATTTACTGGTCCATCGAAAACTCGCAGTATGACTTAGCTAAAAAAATGCTTAACCACCTAGAAGAGGACAACGACTATACTAAAAGATTAAAAATCAACAACTATATATTTAATCTTGATTTCAGAAAAGCATTAAAACTATACAGATCAATTAATCAATATATTCTTTCTCGAGATTTTTACGATTTAAGAGAACTTGCGGTCAAAATAACCAAAAAAGGTGATTCAAGACTTGCTTATGAAGTTTATGAATTAATGATTCAAGAGTTTCCCGAAAAAGTAGGTGCTCATTCGGCTATACGAAATGAAATTAAAAAAATTGAAAAAGAAATTAGAGTATTCAAGTCAATAGTTCCTTTCAATAAAAATAGAAACAAAGATTCATTAATAGGAGCATCCATTATCGCTATAGCCCTAATTGCCATAGCATCTATTTATACTTACTACTATTTTCATCAACCCTTATACATATACAATGGTCTGTCTTACCAAGTAGAAGTTTCCGTTGACAGTAACTCTTATGTAATAGAGCCACTTGAAATATTAGAAATTCAAATAGAAGAAGGTGATAGAATTTTTTCAGTCTATAAAGACGGCCACAAAATTGAAACAGGGGAATATTCATGCAAAAATGACTTCATATCTCGAGTATATAACCATAGAACTTTTATCTATAATGTTGGTGGCGCTGGTTTAATTTTTAAGGAAGAATTACTTTATTCAGACAGAGAAGATGTCTCGGGTGAAGAATTAGAATATAATGTCTTCATTTGAAAACAGTTTCTTTCCATAGATAGTTTAGATTATGTGTTTGAAGATCCACCAGAGGAAATTCGAATAGATGGCAGCTCAGAAAGTCGATTGTGGCTTTATCAATTGGAATTATCTCCAGAAGAAACCATTGATTATTTGAATGATGATGGACAAGGTTATGTTTCTTCAGAAATTCTGGACGAATATACACGACTTCACAAAAAACTCAAT
>JAJCYO010000137.1 GCA_029262875.1 Flavobacteriales bacterium | reverse complement strand
AACAAGGGATAGAATATTTTTAAATTCAGTTTTCTTTGCTCCAAATTTTAAATCCATGTCAATATCATCCTTATCTTCGAATAGTGCCAACCAACCATCTAAGCCAAGTATCAGTTCATTAATTCTAAACTCATTTTCAGTAAATGTGTACTTACTGTTGGCTAAATCTGCGTTTATGATTGCTGCAATTTCAACGTTGGCCTTTTTGAAATATTTGATGGACTCCATTTCTAAGTCCAGTGCTTCAATGGTTGTTTTAGTGTCCAAGTCGGTTATATTTTCCGTCATGTCTCCAGATAAGCTAAAATTGAAGTTGGTAATGGTGGTTGCCAAGTCCATCGTTTCATCAACATAAGTAATGTTAGCATTAGTAATGGTAAAGCTCTTTAGCCCTAATTTAAATGAAGATGCTTCCTCGGTTTCTTCAGCAGCTTCTTCCTCACTTGCTTTTACAATGTCCCAATTGGCAGTTGTATCTGCTAATACCATAGCGTTAATTGTTGGGTCAAGAATGCTCATTGTTTTCACTTTAATTTCATCTCCACTAATCACACTCATTAAATCCACTTTAAGTGTTAGGTTCTTGATGCTTGCCAATTGAACACCATCAAATTGATCAACTCCATCAACCGTTACATCGTTTATCGAAAATTCAAAATTTGGAAAGGTGCTAATCAATCCCATGTCAAACTCACCAAAATCTACTTTAGCATTTAAGTTGTTGTTGGCTTCTTCTTTAACCTTATCGACAATAGATCCTTTGAATATAATAGGGAGTAGGATAATGATGATGATGAGAAATAATAAGGTAAATCCGAAATATTTAAGAATTTTTTTGATCATAATGATTGGTATTTATTCAATTAACGTGCCTAAAAATATAAGTGATTAAAATTAACAAAAAGATATAAGATTTATTGTCGCCTTTGTGCTAAATTATTTAACGGGATAATTATCATCCCAGTTTTTCTCTTGCGGATCATTTAATTTCCCAACAGACTTAGCAACGAGCATGGAAACGGCAGCATCACCAGTAACATTAACGGTAGTCCTACACATGTCTAAGGGTCTATCTATGGCAAAAATTAAAGCCAATCCTGCTTCTGGTATCCCAGCTTGTCCCAATACAATAACCAACATGACCATTCCAGCTCCAGGAACTGCAGCAGAACCAATCGAAGCAAGCGTTGCTGTTACGATTATTCCCAATTGAGTCATTAGGTCTAAATCCATTCCAAAAGCTTGGGCAATAAAAACAGCTGCAACTGCTTGGTACAAACTTGTTCCGTCCATATTAATAGTTGCACCGATTGGCAGTACAAAACTGGCAACTTCTTCATCAACACCTAAATGCTCTTCTACACGTTCCATTGTAACAGGTAACGTAGCAGCACTGGAGCTTGTTGAAAAAGCCAGTAACTGTGCTGGAGATATTCCTTTGAAAAAGAAACCAGGTGATTTTTTTGTAAATAATTTAACGATTATGGTATAGACACCAATCATTATCGCTAACCCTAAAACAACAGAGAAAGCATACCATAGTAATGCTTCGAACAAGTCAATGCTTGGTGATTCGGCAACCAATGAAGCTAACAATGCAAAAACTCCGAAAGGAGCGGCAAGCATAATCAAATCAATGAGTTTTAGAATGACTTCATTGAAGCCGTCAAAGAATCCTTTAACAGGTTTTGCTTTATCCGCAGGAATTAAAATGAGTCCCATTCCAAAGAATATAGCAAAGACTATTATTTGTAGCATGTTTCCGTTGTCACTTGCTGCATCTACGATGTTACTTGGAATTAAGTCTTGTAAAGCTTGTAAGGGTCCTGTTTCTTTTTGTTCTGCTGCCGCCACTTGTCTTTTTTCGGCATCATCTTTATAGCTTTCTAATAACTCTGTTCGAGTTTCTTTAGAAATACTTTTCCCAGGCTGTACTACATTCACAACTAATAATCCAATTGAGACAGCAAGAACTGTAGTGATAATATAGGTCACAATAGTTTTTCCTCCCATTTTAGAGAGTTTAGATATATCTTTTAAATCAGAGACTCCTTTAATCAATGAGGCTAAGATTAACGGAACCGCGATCAATTTTAAAGCACTGATGAACATTTTTCCGAAAGGTTTTATCCAATCTTTAATAAATTCTGCTCCCCAAGAATATTGTATTAAAATTAATGCGCATAATACACCAAGGATCATCCCCATTAATATTTTCCAATGCAAGGCAAGTTTTTTCATAGTTGAGTGGTTCTATTTCTTAATAAATGATCTACAATAACCATAGCAGCCATACTTTCTACAATGGGAACAGCTCTCGGTAAAACACAAGGGTCGTGTCTTCCTTTGCCGTCAATGTCTACTTCTTCTAATTTATTATTAACAGTCTTTTGTTTTTGCATGATGGTAGCTACAGGTTTAAAGGCAACATTGAAAAAGATATCTTCACCATTACTAATTCCTCCTTGAACACCTCCAGAGTTATTGGTTTTTGTTTTTACGTTGTTGTTGTCAATATAGAATTCATCATTGTGTTCAGAACCCTTTAGGGTGACCCCGTTAAAGCCAGAACCTATTTCAAACCCCTTAGTAGCATTGATGCTAAGCATGGACTTTGCTAAATCAGCTTCTAACCTGTCAAAGACAGGTTCGCCTAACCCAACAGGAGTTCCGGTAATTACACAGCTAACCGTTCCACCAATAGTATCTCCTTCTTTTCGAGTTTTATCAATGTAGTTAAACATCATCTCTGTTAAGTTTTCATCAGGACAACGAACAGGGGTATTAAATGTAGTCGACAAGTCTAATTCAGTATAATGTTTTATCACTTTAATTTCTCCAACTTGAGACACATAAGCATTTACATTAATTTTGTAATGGGCAAGTATCTGTTTGGCAATTGCTCCACCAACAACTCTGCAAGCAGTTTCTCTTGCAGAACTTCTTCCACCACCTCGATAGTCTCTTATTCCGTATTTCGTTTCATAAGTATAGTCAGCATGAGAGGGTCTAAACTTATCTTGTATGTGTGAGTAATCAGCTGATTTTTGATTGGTATTTTTGATGACAAAGCCAATAGGGGAACCCGTTGTATTGCCTTCAAAAATTCCAGATAGTATTTCAACCAGATCAGCTTCTTTACGTTGGGTTGTAATTTTAGATTGACCTGGTTTACGCTTGGCTAATTCATTTTGAATGAATTCAATGTCTATTTCTAAACCTGCTGGACAGCCGTCTATAACGCCACCAATGGCTTCTCCATGAGATTCTCCAAATGTGGTAAGTTTGAATATATTTCCTGTTGAATTGCCTGCCATTTATATCTCATTGAAAACGTAGGCTAAAATACTATTAATTTTTACTAATTTCGAAAAGATAATAAAACGAATAATGAGTAAGCTATTAATAAAGAATATCAAGGAATTGGTGCAGGTTGAGACTTCTCCAAAAGAGAAAGTAGTGGGAGTTGAAATGAAAACTTTACCAACCATAAAAAATGCATGGGTGTTAATTGAAAATGACATGGTTGCTGGATTTGGTAAAATGGAAGACTGTCCTGAGGGGGTTGATGAGGTTGTAGATGCAACAAATCAGTTAGTATTTCCATCATTTTGTGATTCTCATACACACATAGTTTATGCTGCAAGTCGAGAGGAGGAATTTGTAGACAGGATAAATGGGTTGACTTATGAAGAAATAGCAAAGAAAGGAGGTGGGATTTTAAATTCGGCCAAAAAATTACAAAACACTTCTGAGGAAGATTTGTTTCATGATGCATGGAAAAGATTAGATGAAATAAAGAAAACTGGCACCGGAGCAGTAGAGATAAAAAGTGGTTACGGATTGAGTGTAGAGGGGGAATTAAAAATGCTTAGGGTAATTAAAAAATTAAAAGAAAAAAGTGACCTTACCATTAAGGCTAATTTTCTTGGAGCTCATGCAATTCCAACTAAATTTAAAGAAGATAGAAATAAATACATTGAATTGATTATCAATGAGATGATTCCAGTTATTAAAAGTGAAGGTTTAGCTGATTATATTGATGTGTTTTGTGAGACAAATTATTATACTCCAGCCGAAACAGATCGCATTTTACAAGCTGGAATTGCTGCTGGATTACAACCCAAAATTCACGTTAATCAGTTTACATCTATAGGTGGAATCCAGGCAGGAATAAAAAACAATGCACTCTCTGTTGATCATTTGGAAGTGATGGAAGAAAATGACATTCAAGATTTAATAAAATCTGATGTTATGCCAACACTTTTACCCTCGTGCTCTTTCTTTTTAAGCATTCCTTATGCTCCAGCAAGAAGGTTAATTGATAGTGGTTTACCAGTTTCATTGGCTTCAGACTTTAATCCAGGGTCAACACCTTCAGGAAATATGCCTTTTGTATTATCATTGGCCTGTATTAACTATAAAATGACACCAGAAGAAGTAATAAATGCAAGCACCATAAATGGAGCCTATGCTATGGGCTTGTCTCAAACCCATGGTAGTATTGCAGTTGGAAAAAAAGCTAATCTTTTTATCACAAAAGAAATTACATCAGTAGCTTATCTCCCGTATTCCTTTGGAAGTAATAACATTGAAAAGGTTATCATTAATGGGAAGGTGGTTAGTTAGTAGTCTAACGTTTACAGTAATTCTACTGTACATTACATCATGTAGTCCAACTAAGGATGTTTCCTATGAATGCCAATCTAGCAAAATTAAGTTTGATTTCAATTTATTAGAAGAAAACGGATACCATTCCAAAACGCATCAACCCATCGATTATGAGTTTTGTATTCCCGATAATGAAATAGCATGGAAAGAGGTATTGGCTATAAATCCACAGTTAAAAAAGGCCAATAGTAAGGGGCGTTCTAATTGCGGGATCAACAAGTTATTAGTGATAGGGAATACCGATAATAAAGCCTTTAAACGTATGTTATGTAAAATTGCTAATTTAGACTACGTTAAAGAAGTGAATCAAACTCACTGGGAATAGCACTAATAGATTTACGAATAATGAGGTATTTAATAATTTTTGCGATGCTTATTGCATGCAATAACTTGTCTTTTGGACAAAAACAGCAACCGAAATACAGTAAAGCAAGAATCAACTACATGACTCCTGAAAACTTCTCTAAGTTGGTGGAAATGGGTGTTCCAATGGATCATGGGAATCACAAAGTAGGCGTTTTCTTAGAGAGTGATTTCTCGTCAAAAGAGCTTGCGATTGCTGAAGAACTGGGGATTCAAGTGGATATATTAATTGATGACGTAAAAGCATATTATGTGGAACGAAATCAATTACAGAAAAAAACGACCAATAACAAAAATGCGAATTGTTCTGGAACTGGATCTGCAATGAATTATCCACAACCTGTAAACTACAATCATGGTTCAATGGGTGGGTTTTTAACTTACAGTGAGGTGATGCAAGAAATTGATAGTATGACATTGCTATACCCTAATTTGATTACAGCAAGAGCACCGATAAGTACATTTACTACTTATGAAGGAAGAAGTTTGTATTGGGTTAGAATGTCAGATAATCCCAATACAAATGAAGCTGAACCAGAAATATTATACGATGCCATTCATCATGCTCGTGAACCAATGTCTATCCAACAGTTGGTTTATTACATGTGGTATTTGTTGGAGAATTATGCTACGAATGCTGAGGTACAAGCGATTCTGAACAATACCGAGTTGTATTTTGTTCCTTTTTTAAATCCGGATGGGTACTTATACAATGAATCAACCGACCCAAATGGAGGTGGGTTATGGAGGAAGAATAGAAGAGATCATTTTAATGGAGATTTTGGTGTAGATCCAAACAGGAATTACGATTATACAGATGGTGTGAATGGTAGCGTTTGGGGTACCAATGGAATTTCATTTAATACCAATAGTGATTTATACTGTGGTGCTTCAGCATTTTCTGAACCTGAAAACCAAGCCATGAAGTGGTTTGTTGAGCAAAATGATTTTAAAATAGCCTTAAACAATCACTCTTATGGCGAATTACTATTGCTACCATTTGGTTTTGACGTAAACAAATATCCGACTGATTACAATACGTTTGTGGCAATTTCTGATGTTATGGTTTCACAGAATAATTTTGCCAATCAAATGGGTTGGCAATTGTATGCAGCATCAGGAGTTTCTGATGATTGGATGTACGGAGAGACTAATAATCACAGTAAAATTTATTCTTTTACACCTGAGATAGGACCATCAGCTCAAGGGTTTTGGCCTCCAGCTGTGGATATAGATGGACTTTGCCAAAGCATGATGTATTTAAACCTCACTTCAGCACATTTAGTTGGGAATTACGCAAAGGCGGTAGATATACAGGGAGCAACGTTAGAGACTACATCAGGTTATTTAAAATATGACCTGCAACGATTGGGATTAGAAGCTCCGGCAAATTTTACGGTTACCATTCTTCCAGTTTCTGCAAATATAATTAGCGTAGGATCACCTAATGCTCATAATGCTATGAATCTACTCCAAATCGATTCAGATTCTATTAGTTATACATTGGGAGGAGTTGTTCCTGGAGATATAGTTACTTATGTGCTTTCTGTGAATAATGGACAGTATACTACAAATGATACCATATCAAAAATATATGGAACACAACAATTGATTGTTAGCGATAATGGGAATAACACTTCAGGGTGGTTAGTATCACAATCATGGGGGACAACAACAACGGATTTTTATTCTCCATCAAGTTCTATTACTGATTCACCTATAGGAAACTATGGTAATAACATCAACAAAACAATAACATTGATGAACCCTGTTTCATTGAGTAATACATTAGCTTCAACGCTTTCTTTTTGGGCTAAATGGGAAATTGAAGATAACTGGGATTATGTTCAGGTAGAAGTTTCTACCGATAATGGAGCAAGTTGGATTCCTCAATGTGGAAAGTATACGCAACCCGGAAGTTCTAATCAAGTAAATGAGCCCCTTTATGATGGATTTCAAAGTACATGGGTAAAAGAAGAAATTGATTTAAGCGATTATTTAAATCAAAACATTATGATTCGATTTCAGATTGTATCCGATGGAAACTCTACAGAAGATGGATTTTATTATGATGATTTCGAAATTAGTGTGATTTATGGGCCTACCGCAATTGAAGCATTAACGGCTGACGGAGCTTACCTTGCTCAAAACATTCCAAACCCTACAAATAACAATACTGTTATAAACTATCTATTGCCACAAGGCAAGAATGCTGGAGTGTTAAATATCACAAATGAGTTAGGGCAAATAGTTTTACAAAAAACGATTTCAAGTAACGCGCAGTCGATTAAAATATCTACAGAGGAAATGGCTTCAGGTGTTTATTATTATTTTATTGATAGTAACGGATTACATTCTGAGACCAAAAAAATGGTGATAGTAAAGTAAGGACAAACATCTGTTTAGTGTCAAGTGGCTAACAATTCCTTTGTATTTTACGTATAATTCCTTAGCTTTATTGAATTATTGATTCGTTTTATGCACAGACACATACAATATTATTTTATTCTTCTAATTTCCTCACTGTTACTATCGGTAAGTGGATTTTCGCAATTTGAGTCAAGGGGACCAGAATTTAATTATGTTGATGCAGAAAGTTTCTATAATGGAGGGAATTATTATGATGCACTTCCTTTGTATAAAATCTTAATGACAGAAAACCCTAAAGTTGTAGAATACCAGCTTAAAATTGGAATATGTCATTTGCATTTAACAAGTTCACCAGAAAAGGCCATAGAATATATAGAAGGAGTGTTCGATGCTAAACCAAAGACTCCGGATGTTCAGTATTACTTGGGGAAGGCTTATGCCCTCAATTATAAGTTTGATATGGCAATTGAGACTTTTGAAAAGGCTTCAGCTAATAAAAAAACCTCACTTAAATTAAAAAAAGAGATACCTCATTTAATAGAGCAATGTAATAACGCAAAAGAATTAATAAAGGATTCGTTGTCTGTTGAGATTATCAATATGGGTAAACCGATAAACACTATTGATAATGAATACAGTCCTACAATTAATGCAGACGAATCTACTATAATTTATACCTACAAAGGACCTAGGAGTACTGGAGAGAGACAAGATGTATTCAATAGACCAGAAATAAATGGTAATTTTTATGAAGATATACACATATCTCAACGCTTACTAAATACCTGGACAGAACCGAAATCGATTAGTGATAGCATTAATTCTGAATTTCATGAAGCAAGTATATCATTATCTCCCGATGGTCAGAAACTTTTTGTATACAAGGATACCCCAAAGTTTTCTGGTGATATTTTTGAGACAAAAAAAGTAAACGGAGAATGGGTAGAACCTAAAGGATTAATGATTAATTCGGAGTTCTGGGAAGGCCATGCAGCAGTTTCTCCAAATGGAAAATTTATGATTTTTTCAAGCGAACGACCTGGAACTTTAGGTTTTAGAGATCTCTATAGTGCTGTTATGCAGGAAGATGGAACGTGGGGAGATGTTAGAAACTTAGGACCAACCATTAATACCAAATACAATGATGATGCTCCGTTCATTCATTCAGATGGAGTAACCTTTAATTTTAGTTCTGAAGGACATACATCGATGGGTGGTTATGATATTTTTGAATCAAAGATTGTTACTGATTCCACCTATTTGAAGCCAAGAAATATTGGGTACCCAATTAATACGACTTCAAATGATATCTTTTTTTACGTTTCGGGTAGAGGAAACGCATATTATTCTTCTGCTAGAAAAGGTGGGGTAGGACAGCAAGATATTTATGTTATTAATGTAAAAGACATCATATCTAGTAAGCCAGTGCTATTGGTAAAAGGAGTTGTTAAAACGAATGGAAATTTTGATGTCGCCAAGGTTACTGTGAGAACAGAATCAGGTAAAGATTTAGGAACATACTATTCTGATCTCTCAGACGGGAAGTACCAATTTTATGTAGATTTAAATGATTATTACGTCATCACCTATGAAGTATTAGATTTTCCATCACAAATTGTTTCTATTGATGCAACAAAGTATACAGAGTATACAGAAATTGAGAAAAACATTAATTTTCAATCTAGGGACGTAAACATTAATGGGGTTGCCCTGATTACAGAAAACCCTCTTTCACCAATAATGAAATTAAATGTTCATTTATCAAATAAAGATAAAACATTCAGTGCTTCAGACACAACAGATAGCGAGGGAAAATATAGTTTTTTGAATTTACCAAATGATGATTATTACCTGTTGTTTTTAGATGAAGAAGACGAGAAAATTATTGACGATTCTACTTATATCTTTAAAGGGAAAGTAACGATGAAGGGATTGCCTTATAATAAGGCCCTGATAAATGATATGCCAACTGATGATGATGGAAATTATAGAATTGAAATGAAGAAACGCTATTATGGATTACTGAGTGGCGCTCCTTCAAAACTGGACGAGATGACACCGGAAGATGTTATGGCTAAATATGGAGACCAATCAGCTGATGGATTAACCTTTAGTGTTCAGGTTGCAGCTTATACCAATGCCGAAAATTACAGCAGTAAACACTTAAAAGGCATGGGGTCTATTGATAAAGTGGTGTTGAACGATGGTATTACTCGATTTACCATTGGTAAATTTACTACACTGAGAGCTGCTAGATCACTACAAAATAAGGCAATAGCAAAAGGTCAAGAAGATGCATTTGTCATTATGTTTCTAAATGGAAAAAGAACTTATTTAGAAGAGTTGATTAATACCGCAATATTCAAATAACGACCGTTAATTAAATCAGGCTTACCATTCCAATTATTGTTCTCTTTTAGGTTTGTGATTTAATGTTAAAAGATTAAATTTATAGACTTAACTAACTAAACTACATCTAAATCATGAAAAAATTATTATTCCTACTATCGGTATTTTCCGTTATATCTATTAATGCCGCAACAAATGCTACAGTGCTCACTGGAAACAAAGCGGCTGAAAAAGTACCCAATAGCGAGATTGTAAGATTAAAAGATTTTACCTCTATTCCGAATTATGTAAAGTTCAGCAAAGGGAAAGAAATTCCTTTGGTTAAATTAGAAAGTTGGTTAAAAGGCTTTTATCAAACAGATGCCCAATTTGGATTAACGCTAATAGGAGAAGATGAAGATCAAATAGGTTATAAGCATTACCGTTATCAACAAACAGTGAATGGAGTACCGGTTAAATTTGGGATGTATATTGCTCACGTTAAAAACGGGCTGGTTGAATCTATTAACGGAGAGTTGTTCGATAATGTGGCAGTATCAACATCGGCTGGCATTCCTGAAGCTTCTGCCTTAAGTAGTGCATTAAACCATATCAATGCAGTTACTTATAAATGGGAAATTCCAGCGCAGGAAGAGCACTTGAAGTATGAACAAGAAGATCCAACAGCTACGTATTACCCTAAGGGAGAATTAGTTTTGATTAATGAGAATGCGAATGTTGAAAGCCCTTTAGTTTTGGCTTATCGATTTAACATTTATTCAGAAAAGCCATTTGGAAGAAAAGAAGTTTATGTTAATGCGCAAAGTGGAGCTATAATTTGGGAAGAAAATAAAATTCACGAAGCTGATGTAACTGGTACGGCAAATACCCTGTATAGTGGAACACAAACAATCACGAGTGATAATGCCAGTGGACCTTTTCGATTGAGAGAGTCAGGAAGAGGGAATGGCATTAGAACGTACTCGAATGGGAATACGACCACTTATTCAACTGCTGATATTACTAATGGATCCGCCAACTGGACTACTCCTGATGCTGCGTTGGATGCACATTGGGGTGCGGAGATGACTTATGACTACTTTTGGAATGAGCATGGTAGAAATAGTATTGATGGAAATGGATTTACATTAGTTAGCCATGTTCATCATGATAATAATTATTCCAATGCTTTTTGGGATGGGCAAAGAATGACCTATGGAGATGGTGGTAGTAATAATTCGCCATTTACTGCTTTAGACATCGCAGGTCATGAGATTGCACATGGGTTAACAACAAATACTGCTAACTTAGTTTATCAAGCAGAGTCTGGAGCGTTAAATGAGTCATTTAGTGATATTTTTGGGAATAGTGTAGAATTTACCGCAAGGCCAGCTCAAGCAAGCTGGCAATTGGGTGAAGATTTAGGTTTTGTGATTCGTAATATGGCTAATCCAAATGCTGAAGGAGATCCAGATACTTATTTTGGAACCAATTGGGCATCGTTAACAGGAGGTGATAACGGTGGTGTGCATACCAATAGTGGTGTTCAGAATTTTTGGTATTATTTGTTGGTTACTGGTGGTTCTGGGACGAACGACAATGGAGATGCTTACACTGTAAATCCATTAGGATTGACAGATGCAGGGAGAGTGGCTTTTAGAAACCTTACGGTTTACTTAACGTCTTCTTCCCAATATACGGATGCTCGTTTTTTCGCAATACAATCGGCTGTAGATTTATTTGGAGGATGTACCTCTCAAGTACAAGAAGTAACCAATGCATGGTACGCTGTAGGTGTTGGAAGTATTTATTCTCCAGTAACCGTTAGTGATTTTAATTCACCAATAGTGTCATCATGTAGTGCTCCGTTCACAGTTAATTTTAACAACACGAGTGTAAATGGAACTAGTTTTACATGGGATTTTGGAGATGGAAACAACAGTGCTTTAACTAACCCTTCAAATACGTACAACAATTATGGTACCTATACGGTAGAATTAATTGCTAATGGAGGAGCAACTTGTGGTATTGATACCAATACGAAAGTAGCATACATTGTTATTGATTCAGCGTTGCCATGTGTTACGATATTACCAACCAATGGTACAGTCAGTACACAAACCTCATGTATCGGAACCATTTATGATAGTGGTGGAGCGGCAGGTGATTATGGCGCGAATGAAGATGCACAAATAACGATTGCGCCTCCTGGAGCTGGAACGATAGATTTAACATTTATAAATTTTGATGTTGAGGCAGGACAATCTGGGACTTGTAATTATGATTATGTAGAAGTCTATGATGGACCAAATACGTCATCAGCACTAATTGACAGGTATTGTAATAACAATGTGCCAACAACGGTTTCGTCTACCAGTGGTTCAATAACCATTGTGTTTCATTCTGATCCAGGAGTAGAGGATGCTGGTTTTCAGGTAGATTGGCAATGTAATATACCAACGCAAGCTCCTACTGCCGATTTTACAGCAGATGTAGATACAACTTGTACAGGAACGATAAACTTCTCAGATTTATCAACAAATGGTCCAAATGCTTGGGCTTGGGATTTTGGTGATGCTTTGGGAACTTCCTCGCAACAAAACCCTACTTATACATACACAGCAAATGGTTTATATACGGTTCAGTTAACATCTTCCAATGCGATTGGAAATGATGTGGCCACTAAAACCAATTATATATATGTTAACATGCCAGCAGCACCTGCAGTTGTAGGAGATGCAATTTGTGTAAACAATACAGCTAACCTTTCTGTTACTGGTTCAGGAACATTAAACTGGTATAATTCTGCAACAGGAGGGACGATATTTAATACAGGAGGTAGCTATACTACACCGGTTTTAGGTACAACTACTACTTACTATGTAGAGGATGTAATTGTTGCTCCGATTCAAAATTTAGGTAAGCCTAATGATAATGGAAGTGGAGCATTTTTTAACAATCAACAGCACTTGATATTTGATGTATACCAACCGATGGAAATTATTGATGTTCAGGTTTATCCAGGGTCAAATGGAATTAGAACTGTTGAATTAAGGAATAGTGCAGGAACAGTGTTACAATCAAAATTAGTAGCAATAAACGGTACTGGTCCACAAACGGTAACATTAAATTTTATGGTGATGCCAGGTACTGATTACCAATTGGGAATATCTACAGGTACTGCAACGATTGATCTGTATAGAAATGACGGAGGAATTACTTATCCTTATGCTATTGGTGGTTTAGCATCAATAACACGTAGTAGTGCTAATCAAAATGGTGGGTTAGACCATTATTATTTCTTTTACGATTGGAACGTAAAGGAACCAGATTGTATTAGTCCAAGAGTTCCTGTGACCGCTACAGTAAATGCCTTACCAACGGTAACTGCTAATGCTACATCAACTGCTGTTTGTGCTGGAGATCCGGTTACATTAACAGGTTCT
Source organism: Flavobacteriales bacterium (assembly GCA_029262875.1). GTDB lineage: Bacteria > Bacteroidota > Bacteroidia > Flavobacteriales_E > Vicingaceae. Next base: position 11,330 of record JAJCYO010000137.1, on the reverse strand, counting down.
GGAGCAAGTGGTTATACTTGGGATAATGGAGTAGTAGATGGTGTTTCATTTGTACCTGGAGCAACTACAACTTATACGGTAACCGGAACGGATGGTAACAACTGTTCAAACCAAGATCAAATTACGATAACTGTTAACATTTGTACAGGTATTAATGAAGCAAATGGAGTATCGCAAGTAGCTTCGTTTTTAAATGGTTCTAACAATTTAGAATTAGGATTAACGAACCTAATACAAGGGAACTACAATTTAGTAGTGCTTAACGCATTAGGACAGGTTGTAGTAACGGATCAGGTTCATGTAAATTCGATTGAACAAAAAGAAACGGTTAACATGCAGCATCAATCAAAAGGATTGTATTATGTAAAACTATACAATACTAATAGCAGCTATACTGTTAAGTTCGTTAAATAAGCTCGGTATTTAATTAAATCTAAAGCCTCTCCGTATGGAGGGGCTTTTTTATTGGATTTTATTAAAACAATTACTGCAGAGGTTTAACTCAACAGCATCTATTGTTTTAATGGTCTCTGCGGCATCTCGCATAAAACAATCTTTGTTTGGACAATGAGGCAAGCCGAGGTTATGTCCTAATTCATGAAGTGTTACTTTTTTCAATCGATCAATGTACTTTTGTTGATTAGCGTGTTTTAACCGGTAATTAGAGACTACACAGCTGGCACCTGGTCTAAAACCCAACCCGAAAATACCCCAATCTTTGTATTTGTATTCAGGAGATTTTATTTTTCCATCGTTACCATACTTGGTTACAGAAATGTCAACTTTAGTTAAACCTATAACATGATTGATGCTATCAGGTTTTATACGTTTTAAGTAATGAATAATAGAATCAGCTCTATATCGAGGAGATTTTATGGTAACATAAAAGTCTTTAGGGATCTTAATATCATCATAAACAACTGTTTTAAACTGATAAAAATCTTCAACAGCTTTTTGTATGGTATCCGTTAAATTAGTAGGAAACCCATTCAGTGTTTGTATGGCGATTACTTTCTTTTCATCTTTTAATCCATGAGTAATACAAGAGAGTAGAATAATTGGTAATGCTATAATGATGAGCCTTTTCATTATTATAAATGTAAATAAATTAAAATAAAAGGAGACCTTTTTGTATTTTCAACATAAGCTGCATTCCAGAAAAATGGTTTTTAAATGGATAAAAGAATTATCTGATATTAATCATGTTGTTTTCAGTTTAATCTATGTATATTGTAAGCACTATATGAAACTTACAATTACATACTTATTATTATTATTTTCTCTGTTGGGGGGGGCTCAAAATGAGGGGTCCGTATTTCTAAGAGTATACCCTAAAGATGCAATAATAAAATTGAAGGACTCAACATTAAAATCGCACGAAACATATTCACTTGATTCTGGTAATTATGTAATTAAAATGTGGCAAACAAAACGAGAGTATGTTGAAAGGACAATTAGTATTAAGTCGGGCAAAACAACACAACTACTTGAAGTTCTTTCGTATTCAGATGATTTTAAAAAATTTAGAAGAAGAAGGCTTATGTACAATGTTAATAAAAGCTTGATGAGATATGGTCCTCCCGTGGTATTAGGGTGGTATATCCAAAGTACCCTATCTACATGGAGCGACTTAGATGGAAGGGTAACGAAGTTTCATGATTTAGGTGTTGCAGCAAAAAATGATTATGATACTGGGGTGGAAAAAGATCAACTTCAGTCAAGAAAGGAAGCTTATGAGATGTATAAAGAAGCTTATGAGAAAAGCTTGATTGAATATAATGAATCAAAAAAAAATAGATTAATGATTGGCGCAGCAGTAATTGTATCGGCTGTTGCCATAGAGTATTTTAGTTTTAAATTAAAAAAACCAGTTTATCAAGAAAAAGTCTTGTTAAGCAGTTTTTACATAAATAATTATAATAATGAATGGATACCATCTTTTTATTTAGCCTATAAGTTTTAGTTGTGAAAAGATTTTTAGCCATAATATTATTTCTATTTATGCTTCTAAGTTGTTCAAAAGAACCATTGTTAGAGGAGTTGGAATATAACAAATGGGAAGAAAATATCCATAGCACGATTGTTGTCGATAGTTCGAAAGCTGTATCAGTTGATCCGACTTACGGGAATATATTGGTGTACATTTCATTTGATGAAGCCAATTTAGAACAAGAATGGAGCGATGTGAGTAAGATTCATGCTGTATATAGAAAAATTAGTTTTCCAGCTGGACCTGAAATAAATAAAGAGGTTAATTTTAATAATGGCCAAGCCATTTTTAATCCGCCAAATACATATAATAATGTTACGTACAGCTTTAGATTTTATATTGAATTTGATAATGGGAGAAACACTTTGTGGTCTTCAACATATACTTTACTGACCCCTCCTTTTTAGTTTTTACAACACCTTCTTTATCAATCTTAATCGGTGCGAGTAGGTATTTTTTTCCACATTAAAAATACCTTGATGGTCTATTTTATCTATTCGTACCTTACCAGAAGCGTGTATAATACGATTGTTTTCTAACATAATGCCAACATGAATTATATTGCCCTCTTCGTTGTCAAAGAAAGCCAAATCACCGCTTTCAGATTCTTCAATGAAACTCAAGGTATCTCCAATTTCCGCTTGTTGGGATGCATCACGAGGTAATTTGAATCCATTTAATTTATATATTACCTGAGAAAATCCAGAACAATCAATTCCAAAAGGGGAGCGGCCTCCCCATAAATACGGAGTATTTAAATACATCATGGCATTGGCAACAATGTTGTCTTTGGTTTGCTCCTTAGAAGTATCAATTGTTTGGCCATCAAAGCTAAATTCATCTTCTCCAAAAACCATGGCTTTATTTTTGAGATTGGGTAAAGTACTGCCAAGTACAATAGGAGTGATGAGTTTAGAGTTTTTCTTTTCTACGACATGAACCAACTCAGAAGCGACAAAAAAAGCATTAATATTTTCAAATTCTTCTTCAGTAATAAATGTAATTTGATTACTATCTATCCAGCATTCGTAATCATCATAAGCAGTTCTTGCTCTACGCCATGAGCCTTTCTTTTCCTCATAAACCTTCACCGTTTCACCAAATAGTAATTGCGTAACCATTTCGCTACTATCAGCTGGTTCTAACCTACAAGGAACAATGCTTAAATGACAGATGCCGTATTTCATTAATCTTAATCGATGTTCTCAATTACCATGGCAGAAGCGCCTCCACCACCATTACAAATTCCAGCAGCACCAAGTTTTCCTCCGTTTTGTTTTAACACGTTAATTAATGTTACAATAATTCTTGAACCAGAATTTCCTAAGGGATGCCCTAATGAAACAGCACCACCATTTACATCAACTTTGGTTGGGTCTAATCCTAATTCTTTGGTGTTGGCAATACCAACAACAGCAAATGCTTGGTTTAACTCCCAGTAATCAATATCAGAAGTACTTAAATTGGCTTTTTTTAATGCTTTTGGAACGGCTAAAGAAGGTGCAGTAGTAAACCATTCAGATTCTTGAGCAGCATCAGCATAACTCACCACTTTAGCAATCGCTTTAACACCAAGCTCTTCTACTTTTTCTTTACTCATTAGAATTAAGGCAGATGCTCCATCATTTAATGTAGAAGCATTAGCAGCAGTTACGGTTCCTTCTTTATCAAAGACTGGACGTAAAGCAGGAATTTTTTCCATTTTTACGGCAGTATATTCTTCATCTTTATCAACAATGATGGCATCACCTCTTCTTTGAGGTACTTCAACAGGAACAATTTCATCGTTAAATTTTCCTGCATCCCAAGCGGCAGCAGATCTGTTGTAAGATTCAATGGCAAAAGCATCTTGTTCTTCTCTAGAAATGTTCTTTTCAGTAGCACATTTTTCAGCGCAAACACCCATATGAACCCTGTTGTAAACATCCGTCAATCCATCCTTCACCATTCCGTCTACCATTTTCACATCACCAAGTTTTGTAGATGTTCTTGCATTCATGTAATGTGGTACGCTACTCATGTTCTCCATCCCACCAACAACAACACACTCATTATCACCAGTGATAATAGATTGAGCTCCTAAAGCGATAGATTTCATTCCAGAGGCACAAACTTTGTTTATTGTAGTACATGGAACATTTGTATTTAAACCAGCAAAAATAGCTGCTTGCCTTGCGGGTGCTTGACCAACATTTGCTTGCAATACATTACCCATAAATACTTCATCAATAACATCAACAGAGATGTTTGCTTTAGCAACAGCTCCCTCAATAGCTGCAGCACCTAACATTGGAGCAGGAACACTGGATAAACCTCCTAAAAAGCTCCCAATAGGTGTTCTTACTGCCGATACGATATATACTTCTTTCATATTTTTATTTTGCTTTATGTTTCGAGCACGAAGTTAACTATTTCCGTTTAAAATATGAGGGTTTAAATATTTAAAGTCCAAATCTGTAGTTTTGCAGAATATATTCTACTTTTAGGGCAATATGGCAAACAAATTAATAAGCGGTATAAGAAACAAGCACGAACTAATCTTTAAAGTGCTACTGTTTATAATTGCTATAACGATAGTGGTGTTTATTTTACCTAAAGAAGCAAAATTTAAGTACGAATTTCAAAAAAATAAACCTTGGGTTCATGAAGATTTATTGGCCCCTTTTGATTTTGCGATTAATAAAACAGAAGAAGAGCTCACTGCTGAGAAATTATCGATCAGCCAAAACCACCTGTATTACTTTAATGATGATAAAGCGATTAAAGAAGTTGTTTTAGAGAATTTTTCAAAATGGATTCAATCAAATTGGAAAGATTCAACAACTATTTCTACCACAGCTATTCTAATTAAGCAGGGAGAAGCTTACCTTGAAAAAATATATGCATTTGGTGTAATTGAGGTAATAGATGAGATAGACGGAGAGGGAAAAGATTATACCATTTTGTTAATGGATGAAAATAATGTTGGGGAAGAGGTTGTTTTAGGAGATTTGTACACCATTAAATCGGCTTATGATTTTGTAGTTGATGATTTAAAGGATAAGACAATTGCAGATGCTGATTTCTTACTGTCAGGAATAGAAAACAGTATTCAACAAAACATTAAATACAATAAGGAATTATCCGAAAAGGATTTAGAAAATAAACTAAACCGAATCTCATTAGATAAGGGAGGGATATATGAAAAGGAAAAAATCATATCAACCGGAGAGTTAGTTACTGAAGAAAAGTTTACCGTACTACAGTCTTTAAAGGCAGATTACGAGTCTAAACTAGGAGACTCAAATCAATCATTATGGATATTGATAGGCCAGATTTTACTTGTACTGTTGTTGTTTTATGCCATATTTATTTTCCTGAAGAATGTGAGTAAAAATGTATACAATAATAATTTAGATATAGGTTTTGTTACAATTGTTGTTGTTGGTTTCTTAGCGGTGACTACCTTAGTTTTAAGGTTTGATGAAATAAGTGTTTATGCTATTCCTTATTGTATTATTCCTTTATTAATTAGAACATTTTTTGGGAACCGATTGGCCTTATTTGTTTACATTATTGCTATATTTTTAATCAGTTTTATAGTTCCTAACTCATTTGAATTTATTCTCTTGGAGTCTATCACAGGAATCATTACACTCTACACCGTTCTTAATGTAAATAAACGAGCCGAACTGTTCTATACGGCTGCTATTATTTTTATTGTGTTTTCCATCTCCTATTTAGGGTTTTCATTATTACAAGAAGGGAACATAGAGACCATTACATGGGATGCTTTTGGATGGTTTGGAATGGCTGCTGGGTTTACATTGTTAACCTATCCGTTAATCTATTTATTCGAAAAAGTATTTGGATACATTTCTGATGTTACATTATTGGAGCTATCAGATACGAATAATAAATTGTTAAGGGAGTTAAACTTGAAGGCGCCTGGCACATTTCAGCATTCGCTGCAAGTATCTAATTTGGCTGAAGAAGGTATTAGAGAAATAGGAGGGAATCCTTTATTGGTTAGAGCAGGAGCATTATACCATGACATTGGAAAGATGTTAGCTCCAGCATATTTTATAGAAAACCAATCATCAGGAGTAAACCCTCATGATGAATTAGGTTATGAAGAAAGTGCTGATATTATCATTAATCATGTAATAAAAGGAATAGAATTGGCTAAGGAGCATAAACTACCAGAACAAATAATTGATTTTATCAGAACACACCACGGGACCACTAAGACGCAGTATTTTTTACGGATGTATAAAAATGAAAACCCTGATGATGAAACTGCTGATGAGTTGTTTCAATATCCAGGGCCAATCCCTTACTCTAAAGAAACTGCAGTATTAATGATGGCAGATTCTGTTGAGGCAGCATCTCGAAGTTTAAAGATATATGATAATGACTCTATTACTCAATTGGTAGAAAACATCATTAATTCTCAGGTGTCTGAAAACCAATTCATTAATACAGATATCACCTTTAATGATGTGACTACGATAAAAAAAATGTTTATTAAAAAACTAATGAATATTTACCATGTGAGGATAGAGTACCCAAAGTAGGAGGCAGGATTTTTTAATGTTATTTAGGCCTTATTAACCCCAAATAATGAACTATAGAAAACTTATTCTTTAATAAACTTCCTTACAATAACTTTTTCATTGTTATATAATTGAATAAAGTAAACTCCTGAATTGAGATTCGAAACATCTAATTCATGGAGGTTATTACCATATGATTTCAATATTCTGCCAGATAGATCAGTAATACTAATATACTCAATATTGTTGTTTGTATTTATAAACAATTTGCTAATAGTTGGACTTGGGAAAATTGAAACATCATCGTTAATTTTATTCGAGTTTCTGTTACTTATACCTGTAGTTAAAGTAGACTTATATACTCCTTCTCCACTGACATATATGTTGCTGCTTGTGATGAATATGTTAGATAATATTTGACCTGGAGGAATATTAGTAGTTAAGGAGATCCAATTCTGACCGCCATCCGTTGTTTTTAATACTGTCGAATTTTCGCCAACAATATAGCCCTCCAATGTATTAATCATTTTCAACCCATACAATAGATTTGAAGTAGTAGGTGTATACTCATTCCATGATGCACCTCCATCCATAGTCTTAAGCAATCTTGTTGAATTGGTAGATATGTTATTTCTCTCGAGAACAAACCCTGTGTCAGCTTGAGGAAAATCTATTTCATTTAGATTATATGTGACTCCAGATAGTACTTGTGTCCAATTATTTCCTCCGTCTGTAGTTTTTAGAATAATACCGGCTTCAGAAGTAGCATAACCAATATTGATATCAATAAAACAAATTCGATTAATTCCAAACGAAGAAGGTGTGTTTTGAATACTCCAATTTGCTCCTCCATTAATCGTTTTTTCAATATTTCCATTACTTTTTCCTACATAAAATATATTTCCATCGATGAACTCTGCACATTTATTGCTAATAGCGTTCAAACTTACATTATTCCAATTTACTCCTCCATTTATTGTTTTAAGAATACCAAAATTTTGGCTAACGAAATACCCTGTGTCTTGATGGGTGTAAAATATCTCTCTTCCCCACCCGGCATTTATACCAAAGGTGAACTCGGACCAATTATTTCCATTGTCTAAACTACTATAACCAGTTCCGAAATTCACAGAAACACTTGGGTTAGATCCGGCAATATAAAGTTGTGTGTCATTTAAAACATGGATAGCTGAAGAAGCATACCCATTAACAGAATGGAGCTGAGACCAATTAGTTTGGGCCCTGTATTGATTAGTTATTACTATAAATATTAAGATGACGCTTATTTTTTTGAATAAACCAAATAAATTGGAATTGTTGATCAATATTTTATTAAAAAAAGTTCTCATTTTTTTTTGATTATAATTTTATTAAGTTCTGTATAATATAACGCCTACTGATCCCCTCCAGTTTTTCCTTTAGTAGTCTTCACTTTTACGTGACGTTTTTTATTGTATTTGGCTCTGGCTTTTTGTGAAGCTTTCTTTTTCTTTTCCATCTCCTTATTGGCCTTTTTAGCGGCTTTTTTTGGATTAGTGTCGTACTTACTCATTTTATCGTATTCCTTCGCAATTTGAACACTAACAGGCTTTTTAGAATTGAGTCCAGCATCATAAATGCCTTTTTTCTTGGTCTTATGGCTACGGCCATGAAACATAGAGTTTTGATCTATTTTCTGATTGCAAGAGAACAGAATGATTACAATTGAAAATACCGAAATGAATTTTAAAATGTGTCGCATACCTTTTCCTTTTAATTTTCCTTATACTCTTCTAATAACGCGTAAATATCGGTAATTAGTCTGTCAACATCTTCTTTTGATGTTCCATCATAAAAACCTCTTAATCGCTTATCTTTGTCAACCAATACAAAATTTTCGGTGTGTACAAAGTCATCGACACCACCATCTCCTTCTGTTACAGCTGCAAAATACGTTTTCCGCGCTAAGTTATAAATCTGCTTCCTATCTCCCGTAACAAACTTCCATTTATTAGATGAGACACCAAGTTCTTTTGCATATTCATTCAAAACGGGAACAGAATCAGCTTCAGGCATCACGGTGTGTGATAAGAAAGAAATGTCCTCATTCTCTTTGAACTCATCATAAACCCGATTCATTTGCTTTGTCATTTTTGGACAAATAGTAGGGCAGGTCACAAAAAAGAAATCAGTAACATAAACTTTCCCCTCAAAGCTCTTTTCAGTTGTTTTATTTCCATCTTGGTCAGTTAAACTAAATGAACCCACTCTATGAAATTTATCAACATTTCTAACCGATTTGTCTACCAGCTCTGGATTAATATCGATAGGGTTGTAAACCTTTAATATTTTAGGTTTGTCTATCATGAAATAGGCAATAGAAATTCCAATTGCGGCTATTATTATTGCAGGAATAAGGCGTTTCATGTTACTTCTTCTTTCTATCCTGTTCTTTATCTAAAACAGTTTTTAGGAGGCCAGTGTCCAGCTGTTTTGCGATAATTTTCTTTGATTTATCCAGTAGGTAAATTTGTGGTGTAGTAAAAATATCATAGGTCGTATTGTAGTTCAAACTTTTTAAATCTGTAAAGCCCTTTATGATATACTCCGTAGCTTTTTGCTGATCCTCGTATACTTCTTGGGGAACGGCAACATTGATGAAGTCTAACTTCTCGTCTCTAATAAATTTTTTCCATTCCTCGCTATGGTGAGAACTAACAGAGTAGACCTTTATGTCTAATATGTTTTTTATAGAATCCATGTAATGAGCAAGTTTTGGTAGTTCCTTCTTGCAGTGCCCACAATCCGGATCCCAAAAAACAAGTACAGTGTACTCCGCTTGAACTTTGTACATGTTTACCCATTTATTTCCGCTTGTATCCAATAGACTTAAATTAATGGCAGGCTTTCCAATAAGAAGTGGAGATAGCTTTCTTGCTCTATCCTGCACCTTTTCAATTTGTGCTGAATCTGCCCAAAATGCTAATTCATGAGTGTAATAGTTTAACCCAATGTGAGAAAAAATGGCATCCATTCCCATTATCTTTGATTGCTCATAATAACTTAATAAATGATGAACAGTATATTTAAATATTTCATCATTGGCTTTAGCTTTGGCTACAATAATATCAACTTCTTTAATGATTGAATCTGGTACTGGATAGACAATATTTTTAAAGTATTTATCCAATTTATTATGATAAAGAGGGGTGTAATTGATTCGCTCATCAGCAAAATCAACGTCATCAAAAAAGTGACCTCTAATGTATTCGTACCTTAGAAGTCTCTGTAAAGAATCATTTTTAATTTCTTCAAACTTAGGCGCTTCAGGTTCTTTCATGGTTTTAAAAATCACAGAAACAAAAAGATCAGGATATTTCTTGATTATGTCTAATCGGTAGTTGTTTACATCTTTACCTATGTCGATTAACTTTTGATTGATTTCTTTTTTTTCCTTATCAGAAACTTCAGCTGAACTCAGTTTCTTTCTATAGGGCTCAGATTCTTTTTGTTTTTCGGTAATGAATTTCATGTGCCCAAGAAAAATTTCATTTTCCTTAGACTTGTTTACTTTCATGTGCTGAATATAATCCGAAGTATCTGTTTCCAAATCAATAACCTTTTCATTATTCACTACTATTTCAAATAACACTTTTCCACCAGTGTAAACACTGTAAATTCCACCATGTTTCTTTTTTGTTCCGGAAAAAATAACGACTCCCTCACTGTTAAATTGAGCAGTATCATTATACCGTTGCCATTTTCCATAATAATCAATTAAAAAGCATGTAGAATCTTTCATTCCGTTCACTTTTAATTTTATTTCATAAGCATTCTTTTGGGAAAACCCAGCTAAAGAAAAGCAAAGCATTAACAGTACAGGTAATAATTTCTTCATAATTTTGAATTAAATAGATTTCAAATTTACCATTTAATAACAAAGACTAAACCAATTTAACATTCTTTTAACTTGCCCAAAGTCCTTATCTATATCGTAATTATAGTTCCTGCCGTTTTAATAGGTTTAGGCATTGCTGTGTACCTGTTTCAAGAGAAATTAATCTTTCATCCTGATAAACTTTCTGATAAATACAAGTTTGTTTTTGAGATTCCCTTTGAAGAACTTGAGTATGAAACAACAGACGGGAATAGGATAAGTGCTTTATTGTTTAAAGCAGAAAACTCAAAAGGTGTTATTTATTACCATCATGGTAATGCAGGGAACTTAGAGTCTTGGGGAGCTCGAGCAATAGATTTTACGAGTAAAGGATATGATGTATTGATGTACGATTATCGAGGATATGGTAAAAGCACTGGGAAAATAAAAAATGAAAAAATGTTGTTCAGTGATGCGACAATGATTTATAAAAAACTCCTTTACGATTACAAGGAAAGAGATATTATTTTATATGGAGTGTCGCTTGGAAGTGGTATTGCTGCTGAGTTGGCAAATGATAATCATCCCAATAAATTAATTTTAGAAACTCCGTACTACAGCTTTTATGATGTGGCAAAATTTCATTACCCTTATTTGCCTAACTCCATTTTATTGCACTACCAATTTAAGACGAATAAATTTTTACCAAAAATTAAAAGCCCAGTTTATTTGTTTCATGGAACCGAAGATGAAACAGTGCCTTATAATTCAAGTGAGCGTTTAGAGAAACTATCGGATAATGTCGAGCTGTTTACCATTAAGGATGGATCTCATAACAACTTAAACACTTTTCATGATTACCACCAATGGTTAGGAGAAATTCTTGAGTAGACCACTTAGGGTTTCTTATGTTTCCACCTTTTATGAGACCATAACCAAATTTCAGGTT
>JAJCYO010000136.1 GCA_029262875.1 Flavobacteriales bacterium | reverse complement strand
AGAATCATGCACGTCAGAAGTAACATTGTTTACCATAATTTCTGGAAAGTGGAAAGTAGTACTTAGTATACCTGGGTTAACACCATCAGTTATCCAAGCCTCAATATCTACTTTTCCTCTAGGAGATTCTAAACAAACCATATCACCATCAGCAATCCCTTCATTTTGAGCATCCGTAGGATTGATGAGTAATACGTCTTCTGTTAGAATTTCTACATTACCCGTTCTTCGGGTCATTGCACCACAATTGTAATGCTCTAACTCACGGTTAGTGGTAATAATGTATGGGAAATCTTTTCCGTGTGTTTCAATTTCATGCGATTCGGCAAAATCAAAATAATGGAATTTCCCTTTTCCTCTTTTGAATTCTTCAATGTGCAACATTTGAGTGTCTGATCCATCAGGTAATACCGGCCATTGTTTACCATTGTCACCAAGCTCATCCCATTTCACACCAGCAAAGAAAGGAACGATTTGAGAAATTTCTTCTAACATTCCTTTTGCGGTATAATCAGGTTGTTCATAGCCCATTCTATTCATTACATCCACAATAATTTGCCCATCAGGTTTTGTTCCTTCAATTGGTTCTACTACTTTTTGGACTTTTTGAATTCTCCTTTCTCCATTGGTAAATGTTCCTTCTTTTTCTAAGAAAGATGATCCAGGTAAAATTACCGTTGCTCTCATCGCTGTTTCTGTCATAAAAAGCTCTTGAACTACCAATAGCTCTAAACTTTCCATGGCTTTAATTACTTTGTTGGTATTGGGATCAGTTTGAACTACATCTTCACCAATAATCCACAATGCTTTTAAATCACCACTTATTGCAGCATCAAACATTTCTGGAATTTTGTACCCAACATGACTTGGAACTTCAGCTCCGTAAAAAGCATTGTAACGACTATTCATTTCTGGATCAGTTACATCTAAGTACCCAGCTCCTTGATGAGGTTGTGCCCCCATGTCAGCAGCACCTTGAACATTGTTTTGACCTCTTAAAGGATTTACTCCAGCACCTTTTTTACCAATGTTTCCAGTTATCATGGCCAAGTCAGCAATAAGTTGGACTGTAAATGTTCCTTGCGTATGTTCGGTAACTCCAAGTCCATGAAATTCCATGGCAGCTTTAGCTGAAGCATAAGCGACAGCCGCTTCTTTAACTAAATTCTTATCTACTCCAGTTATTTTTTCTAATTCATCAATGTCTAATTTTAGAATTCCTTGTTTGAAATCTTTATAACCTTCCGTTCTGTTATCAATGAATTGTTGATCTTCTTTTCCTTCATTTATAATGTAATAAAACATCATGTTTAAAAGGGCAACATTGGTTCCAGGTCTTAACTGTAAGTGATAGTTTGCATATTTTGCTAATTCAGTTTTTCGAGGGTCAATTACAATGCTTGTAACCCCTTTCATAAACTGTTGCTTAATTCGAGCTCCAGTAACCGGATGTGCATCTGTTGGGTTAGCACCGATAACAATAATACAATCGGTATAATCCAAATCTTCAATAGAGTTGGTTGCTGCTCCTGTTCCAAATGCTCTTTGCATTCCTAAGGCAGTAGGAGAGTGACAAACTCTTGCACAACAATCAATATTGTTTGTTCCAACAACTGCTCTAATGAATTTTTGCATTAAATAATTCTCTTCATTAGGAGTTCTCGCTGAAGAAATTCCAGCGATCGCATCAGGACCATTGGAAGCTTTAATTCTGTTTAACTCGCTCACGATATGATCATAAGCCTCATCCCAGCTCACTTCTTCGAATTCTCCATTACGCTTAATCATCGGACTCTTTAGTCTTTCAGGATGATCATAAAATTTAAATGCATATCGTCCTTTTAGACAAGTATGACCTTGATTTGCTTCGGCTTCATAAGGTGCTTGAATGGATAGAATTTCACCATTTTTAGTGGAAATCTCCAAGTTACATCCAACACCGCAATAAGTACATACTGTTCTTGTTTTCTCTTCAGCTTTAATTGCTTTAGATTGGAATACATCAGAAATGGCAGAAGTAGGACAAGCTTGAGAACAAGCCCCACAACTTACGCAGTCTGAATCCATAAAGGATTCATTATTTCCTTTAATAATGTGTGCGTCAAACCCTCTGCCTGCCATGTTCAAGACAAATTCCCCTTGAACTTCATCACAGGCTCTCACACAACGATAACAGTTAATACACTTTGATAAATCTGAAGTCATATATGGATGACTCAAATCCTTTGTTCTATGTAAATGATTCTCTCCTTCTGGATAACGAACCTCTCTTATTCCAACTGAAGCAGCAACATCTTGTAACTCACAATTTCCATTTACCTCACAGGTTAAGCAATCCAAAGGGTGGTCTGTTAGTACCAATTCAATGATATTTTTTCTCAGTTTCTGAATGTTCTCAGAATCAGGATAGATGTGTACACCTTCTGAAACAGGAGTGTGGCAAGAAGCTTGAGCTTTGGTTTTTCCACCTTTTTCAAAAGAAACATCTACACTACAAACTCTACAAGAACCAAATGGATCAAGGTTCGGAGCATCACATAATGTTGGAACTGTTTTTTCTCCTTGGTGCCTTTTTAAAAACGAAAGCATTGTTTCACCTGCTTCAATTTCAAAAGGTTGATCGTTTATATATGCAATTTTAGACATAGACTTAGTTTTCAAAATAATTACTTAATTCTTCGTTAAAATAATGTAATGCATTTTTTGCGGGTAATGGAATTCCTCCACCATGCGCACATAAGGAACCTTGTTCTAAGGTACTTAATAAATCATGGAATAGTTCTTTACTTATTTTATAATCAGAATTATTAGCTTTTTTAAGCATCTCATGGGCTCTCGTTGTTCCTAATCTACAAGGAAAGCACTTGCCACAACTTTCATAGGCTGCAAAATCGAAAAGATGTTCTAAATACTCAATCATTGGATGATTTTCTGGAACCGAAACAACTCCTGCATGGCCAAGTAAGAACCCTTCATTTGCAAACGATTCAAAATCCATATTTAAAACATCAATTTTTTCTACTGGAACTAATCCGCCTAAAGG
>JAJCYO010000135.1 GCA_029262875.1 Flavobacteriales bacterium | reverse complement strand
TTTACCAGAATCTTGAACTTGTTTGGTTAGGGTATTGATAATGATAGGAGACATCATTCCAAATAATACCAAGGGAGGAAATAAAAAGATAAGCATGGATACGGTTACACCGGATTGAATACTCATGTTGATGGTCTGTTTCATAATCCAGGTACTGGAAAAGGGCATGAGGCTAACAAAACAACCAGCTACTAACAATACCCAATACAGCAACATCTTAGATTTTATTTTGTTAGAAAGGTAACCTCCAGAATAATAACCTATCGCTAAACTTCCTAATGTGATCCCAAGAACAGATGCCCATACATAAAGTGATGTTCCAAAATAAGGTGCAACTAATTTTGCACTTATTAATTCAGTAAACATCACCGCTCCACCCTCTATAAATGAAATGAAGAGAATGAAAATTTTTAGGTTATTATTGGTTTTTCCCATCTGATAATCCTGTTTGTATTAACAATATTAAGAAAAGAATTTATTTTCTCAATATTAATCAATTCAGGAATGATTTGCCCTGCAATCATGTTACAAAGTGAGTATTTCAACTAATTACCTGATTCTAATCATATTGGGAATCCAATAATTCTCTAATTATTTATTAACAATTCATGCTGCATCTTGTTTTATATTTAACAAATGGGTACATTTGCTTAGTATTGAGTAGGTTACTCTACTGGAATACACGTAAAGTGAGCACCCTACAAGGTTTTGCACTAACCTAAACCACTTTAATAATTTAATTGAATGATTGAGACAACCATTAGTGATAATGTGCGTCTATTTGAGGTTAAAATTAAAGATTATGAAAAAAATGATTGCCGTTGTTAGTTTTGTTTGTATTGCTGCTGTAGGTTTTTCTCAAACGTCAACAAACCAACAAACAAATACAGAAAAGACTAAGGTGTTAAAAAAGCGTGTCACGCAAAAGGGCCAACTACTATTACCTAATACCCAAAAAGGATTAATTAAACCTGTAGAAAAAATTCAAACAACCGTTGATGGAGTTGTTGTTACAGATGTGCCTTATAAGCCTGAGTATCCAACCCCGATGTACGAACAAAAAGTAAAAGCAACGAATAATCCTAAAAAATAATAAGATTATGAAAAAGTATCTTTTAGTACTGATGCTCCTAATAGTTATTATGTTTAATAATAATTTATTTGCTGGTGGTCCTCCACCATCATGTACGTCTACTTATGCAAGTACGGCTGATGCGTTTTGTAATGCTCCAAGTGTTACTCAAGACGGAGCATGTTATTCTGGAACCAATGTTGGATCAACAGCATGTTTGTCTGGTGGTTGTTCAAACGCAGGAGATCAATTTTTCATACAATTTACGGCTACAACAGCAGCAGCAATTATCAATTTTACTTCTACTGGAATAACAAATGCCGATGTAGCATTAATTACGAATGGAGCTGCTTGTCCTGATCCCGCTTATACATCTGCTTGTCCTGTAATAAATTCCTTATGTATTGAAATATGTAATACGACTGCGGCTGGAGGTCCCACAAATTTAAATCCCATAGATTTGGTGCCAGGAGAAACTTATTACATTATGATAGAAACAGACAATGGAACTGGAGATGCGGGTACTTTTGATATCTGTATTACTACTAATTTATGTCGAGATGGAATTCAGAATAATGGAGAAACAGCAGTAGATTGTGGAGGACCTAATTGTGCTCCTTGTTCCGTGGTCAATGATGATTGTAATAATAGTATTCCTATGGTACTTAATAATACTTTGTTTATAGGTAGTGGGGCAACCAATACCTGTACACAGGCATTTTGTAATGACCCTGGAACAGATGATTGTTACACCAATGGCTGTACATTGCTTTCTTACATGTCTTGTGGGTCTATTGAGAATAATACCTGGTATACCTTTACGCCTGCGGTAACCGATAGTTTTTTCTTCTCCTTATTAAATCAAATATGTGGTAACAATCAAGGAATGCAAATGTGGATAGGAACACTACCAAGTGGTTGTGGTGATGCACAAACCTATAATGAGATTTATTGTCAGAGTACGGCTACGCCAAATGACATTACAACTACGTTGTACTTAACAGCTGGAGTAACTTATACCATAACCTTAGATGGATTTGCTGGTGATGATTGCACCTTTGATTTTGGGGTGTATTCGGTTAATCCAATTCTTCCGGTAGAACTGGTCAGGTACGAAGGAAATTATCTCCCCGATAAAAAATCGACCATGCTCGAATGGAAAACTACGTCCGAGATAAATAACGATTATTTTACCATAGAAAAAAGTACAGATGGTGATACCTATGAAGTATTGGATATTGTACAAGGTGCAGGAAATTCAAACAGCCTGCTCAGTTATCGATTAGAAGATCAAAATCCAGCTCAAGGTGTCACGTATTATCGTTTGAAACAAACTGATTATGACTTTGTTAGTAAATATAAAGGAGTAGTTGCGGTAAATGTTTCAGATGAAGGAGATATAAAATTATACCCTACGGTAACCACAACCAATGTGAATCTAGATATCTTTTTTGCATTACCAACTTACACGAGCATTATGGTATATAATGTTGCTGGGGCAATTGTTTTTGAAGATAAAGTAGAATTAGGTAGAGGTAGATCATCTTATGTAATCCCATCTGAAACATATGACGCAGGTATTTACTATGTAAGTATTACTTCCGTTACTAACCCTACAGAAAAGACATCACTTAAGTTTATTAAGAACTAACTCGATTTATTTCTTTTTTAGTCAGCTTAAAAAAAGTTCATTTTAAGACTCCAATAATCACTTGTTTAATTGCTAACAATCAGCAACCTTCTTGTTGTTTTTCTAACATTTATAAGTATATTTGCCTACTTTTTAACAAGTAAAAATACTTAGTAATAAGAGTGATCACCCTACAGGCCTTTTATTTCATCGGTTTGAACCACTTTTTAAATTTTAATTATGAAAAAATGCATGACAATATTTTGTTTCTTATTGATGGCAAATTGGGGTTTCTCTCAGACACAGCAAGTCGATGGAAATGATAGAAGTGATAAAGAATTGATGTCGCAGACACCAATTATTGCGGTGAATGCTAATGAGTCTCAAAAAATTGTTACTGCCCCGAGCCTTAATAAGGCTTTAGAGGAGTCAACATTAAACCCTGAAAACATGGGTTTCACAAAAACTACAATTAATAAGCAAGAAGTTTATATGAAAATAGTAGAGAACCTAACATTAATGTTTTACGCTAAATAATTTAGAGTATGAAAAATTTAATTATAACACTTGTTTTAGCCTTGACATCGACATATGGGTTTTCGCAATTAACTTGTGCGGCTCCTTATAATATTGGCACACCAACATCTACACAAAATTGTACCACCTTATCCAATATGGGATCAGGTAGTTCCAATTGTGCTGGTGCCGGTTATGGTGGTGGTGGTGGTTATGTGTACATTAATTTTTGTACCAATGGGGCAAATGATTGCATCAATTTTGAATTTAATGACGTAACTACTTCAGGAAATTGGTCTTATGCCATATACAATGCAGGCTCCTGTACTTACACTGGTAATGGTGGATGTATGGGGAATTCTGGAACAGGCGCCAACTTTAATACTGCGAACATGACCTTAGCTGCAAATACATGTTATGTTGCAAGAGTATGGGTTAAAGGAGGTCCGAATACATATCAGTTGTGTACCAATACAGAGCCAACACCGAACGATGATTGCCCTAATGCCACTCCTATTGATGCTACTCCTACAGGAGATGATAATTTTTGTACAACACCAGGACCTACGACAAACACACCAACAATAACTCCTGCCATGATTTGTGCGGGTAGTTTAGAAAATACTGCATGGTACACTTTTACCGTGTTAGCTGATGGAACAGTTGTGATAACCTTTGATAATATTGTTTGTTCAGGTGGGGCAGCTGGGTTTCAAATTGGCTTTTTCTCCGGAACTTGTGGTTCGTTAACCAATGATGGTTGTAGTAGTGGTTCAGGAGGAACTGTTACAGCGACTTATACAGGACTTACGGCAGGTGATGTGCTGTACATTGCAGTTGATGGGAATGCTGGTGCGAACTGTACTTATGATGTTAGTGCAACCAATACGGTTAGCTTGCCTATAAAATTAGCAACGTTTGAGGCAGTATATGATAAAGAAACAGGAGAAGTTGATTTGAGTTGGATGACCATTACGGAAACCAATAATGATTATTTTACCATAGAAAGAAGTACAGATGGAGAGATATTTGAGGTGGTGGGTATTGTAGATGGTGCAGGAAATTCTACCATGGTAAATAATTATGGTTTAGCAGATAGAAATCCTTATTCAGGAATATCTTACTATCGATTAGCTCAAACTGATTTTGATTTAACTACAGAATATTCTAAACTAATAGCGGTTAACATAGAAGGTGCCTATGGAGGTTTAAGTGTTTATCCAAACCCTGTTGAAGGGATTGGTTACTTAACGTTTAATTCAACAGCAGACGAGATAGCAACAATAACTATTTATGATGTTGCTGGGAAAAGAGTTCATAGCCAACAATATAATGCCATAAAAGGAGACAATAAATTTGAATTGCCAACTATTGAATTACCTCAAGGAATGTACTTCCTTACTATAGGTAACAATTATGAAACTTCAAACGTTAAGTTTATTAAAGAGTAAAAAAAATATATTAATGAAAGACTGTCATTGGGATGGCCTTTTTCAATGAAAAATATTTAACAATTCGCGCAACCTTTGTTATTTTTTTACGTCTTGTTAGCGAACAAGGAAATTAACTATATGAGCACAGAAAATCCACCTAACATTCACGCGTATTTATTTTGGTTCTTTTTAATAGTATTACCCATTTTAGGCGCAATTTTTTTACTTTAAGATTATTCGAAAATATTCCTTTTAAGTTTTAAATGACCGAGCTTAAAAGATTATTGAATGGCTATCCCGTTTTCGGTTGATAGCCATTTTTTACTGGTAGGTGCTATTGTAATTCGATTGATAAAATTATTAGGTAGATTAGAATTATTGCTATTGTAATGTGTCCAAGTATTCGTAGTATAATTAAAATTGACCATTCCTTGCCCTGCCATTCCTATCCATAAATCATTGGTAGTTTCTAATGCAATGGTTCTCACTAAATTTAACGGTAACCCAGAATTTTGCATGGTATAGTTTTGCCAGTTTACATTGTCAAACCTCGTTAACCCACCATTACTTCCTATCCATTTAACGTCATTGTTATCGATTGCAATACAGTATGTATTGCTATTTGGAAGTGGTGAATTAGACACGTTATAATTAATGAAATTTATACCATCAAATTTAGAAATACCAGAGGCAGTAGTCACCCATATATTACCAATGTTATCTTTAGTTATGGAAGCTACCGCATTGTTTGGTAGGTCAGAATTTGCAGGAGTGTAAACGGTCCAATTGACACCATCAAATTTTGCCAAACCTCCTCCACTAAAAGTGCCTATCCACAAGTCATTAGAGAGATCAACTTCTAAGCTTCTAATGTTGTTTAGGGGAAGGGGAGAGTTACTCATGTTGTAAATAGTCATAGAGACTCCATCGTATTGAACCAACCCATTATTTGTACCTATCCAAGTAATTGCTCCATCCGTTTTAACACAATTTATTTTATTGGAAGGGAGGAAAGAATTGCTCGTAGTTAGCGTATTCCAGTTTGCGCCATCAAAAGTAGTGTAACCATTATCTGTTGCAATCTTAGCAAGATTACCCTCATAATCTATGTCATTAATATTATTGTCTAATAATCCACTATTGGACGTGTTGTAGATTTCACTAAATAGATCACCTTGAGTTGCAGTAGATGTTTCCTCAGAAATAGGGATTACAGTTGCTTCTTTGGAGCAAGAAGCTAATACAAGTACTATACTTAATAGGGGAAATATGTTCTTAATTGACGTCACGTTAAATGGAAACGGGTAAATAATCCAACCTAAAGATAATAAAGACAGGTAATTAAACAAATTTTTAAATTTGAAAAATTAGTATCCTATTTTTTCTTTTTCTCGTAATCCAAGATCAATAAATAATACATGAATACACCAAAAAGATATAGCCCCGCAGTAATTAAAAATACATAAACATACTGCAGACCTACTTGTCGGAGTATCTGAAAGATGATGGAACTAATGAACCAACTGCCCGACCAAACTGCAGCCGTTAAAGCACTCATCATTTCTTGATTTTTTTCGCCTACGTATTTCATTACTAAGTCTGAAGTCATCGGACCTGCCATGTTCATTAGAGGCTGTCGAATTAAATACATCGCCATGGCTAAATAAACAGCAAACCATACATCTATTATTTCGGTAAGTGCTAATATTGTTAGTGCAGAGATTGCTATGAGCTGCGTTAATGGGATGGCTTTTTTATAGCCCAACCTTTCTTTAATGATAGGAACGAACAAAACAACCCCAAATACAATAGCTGTTGCGAATGCACTTAAAATGGCAAACTGATCTGAGTCCAATCCATGTATCTTATAAAAGAATAAGCCAATAAAAGGGATAGTTAACCCAGCACCAACTGCAATTATTAACGTTGGAACTAAAGCTTTGATAATAATGGGCCAATCAAATTCACCAAGGTTAAACCTGCTTTTTGTAATCTCTGGAACAATTTCCTTTTGTTTAATACTAAAAACAGTAACAGCACACAAGAAACTTATTCCTGAGATAATTTGTAAGATGAGTTTCTCATCAAATAAATCTGGATTGAGGTTTTTTAACCCAAAGATTAAACCACCGCTAATAATCCCAGCAACACTCCAGGTTGAATAACTTAGGGTTATGGCCTCAGTATGCGTTTCTGGCTTAGCGTTTCTTAGAATATAGGGTAGGGCAGAAATTTGAATTCCTGTAAAACTAATTCCCCATAAAAATAAACTGATGTAGAGTAGCCAGTCAATTTGATGGTCAATGGCTTCAAGTATAACAAATGCGGCAGCAGGTGTTAGTATAGAGGAAAGGTAAAAAATAGGTTTTAACTTTCTTCCTTTTATGATTAAGCCTAATGGAAAGGCAAAAAGTAAAACACCTAAAAATCGAAAAGAAACAAAGGAGGCACTTTCATGATCTTCATAACCTACTTTCTCCATGTAGATCAACATGATAGCCATAAAAGCTGCATTGATGAGCTGTAAGAAAAACTCTGCTACTATAAATTGTAAGATGTGTTTTTCAAGGTTTTTGTAGTATTTTAAAACTGAAAACACGTTTAAGACAAGGTGTAATTGGTAAAATCAAAACCGTTTAATAAGCTAACGATGTCCATCCGTTTTTTACCTGCTAATTGAAGTTCAATCAGATTTAAATAACCTCCAGTAACTGCAATTTTTAATTCAGTTTTGGAGGTGATAATACTTCCAATCTTTAAATCATGCGGTTCATTCTCTTTTTTTGTTTTAAAAACCTTACAAGAAACGGTCTCTCCTGTTGTGGCATGTTTAAATTCTGTCCATGCTGTTGGATAAGGACTTAACCCTCTAATATGGTTGTGTATTTGATCTATTGGTTTGTTCCAATCAATTTTGCAGAAGGGTTTGAAAATTTTAAATGCTTCTTTCAATTCTTGGTTTTCATTTTGAGGCTGAGGAGTTACTTGCTCGTTTTCAATGTCTTGAACAGTTTTAAGTACTAAGTTAGCACCAATTTCCATCAATTTATCATGAAGTTCACCAGCGGTTTCGTTTTCTCCAATGGCTATTTCTTCTTGTAAAATAATGGCACCTGTATCTATTTTATGCTGTAAAAAGAAGGTGGTAACACCTGTTTTGCTTTCACCATTAATAACGGCCCAGTTTATTGGTGCGGCACCACGGTATTGAGGAAGGAGAGAGGCGTGAAGGTTAAATGTGCCTAATGCTGGCATGTTCCATACAGCTTCCGGAAGCATTCTAAATGCAACCACTATTTGTAAATTGGAATCGAGTGATTTTAATTCAGATAAAAATTCTTCTGATTTAAGGTTAGTAGGTTGTAGGACATTAAGATCATTAGCAACCGCATACTTTTTAACAGCCGATTGCATAATCTTTTGACCTCTTCCAGCAGGTTTGTCTGGAGCAGTGATAACACCTACAACGTTATAGTTGTTATCTACCAATGTTTTTAGTGACTCCACAGCAAAATCTGGAGTGCCCATAAAAACTATTCTTAACTCATTAATCATGACCACAAATGTAGATAGAATTAGGAACTAAAAAAATAAGATATTATTCGAGTGTTTATTTATGTTGTTTAATTAAATAAACATCATTGTCACCACTTCCGAATGAATTCGATTCACCAACTAAATAATAATAGTCATCAAATTGTACGATCTCTTCTATCCAATCATCTTCAGTGCTGCCAAAGGTTCCCGTGGATAAGATTCCTCCATTTGGATTGGTAACCACCATGTATGCATCCCGTTTTCCTGCACCAAAACTCATGGTTCTTGCAACAAA
>JAJCYO010000134.1 GCA_029262875.1 Flavobacteriales bacterium | reverse complement strand
ATCAATAAGGTTTTATGTGGGCCAATAGATGATTCATTCAGAAAGTAATTTAGCCTATTAACCTCTGGAAATATGGCGAGATTTATTTGATCGGCTCTTTTAAGAATATAACCGAATAAATATCGATTAAAACGATTCATTTTTTCCTTTTCAATTAGTTCAAATTGGTGATAGACAATTTTTGTCTGTTTAGCACTAAATAAGGATTTTATGAAAAAAATACAGTACAAGACCTGATAGTCATTTGTGTAGATAAGTTGATCTGATTTAGATCGAACAACCTTAATAATCTTCTTGGTAATACTAAGGTATTTTTTGAATTTTGAGATGCTGGATTGAGACATGAAGTCTTCATAGGTTTCATAGTAAGCAAAATTGTTAAATGAAATGTTATTATTATTGGAAAAGTAATTATAATACTCCTTAACATTAATTTCAGTAATGTTAACATGAATATTCATAACATTGATAAAATAATTAATAAGATATCGAAATAGCGGAATACTTGCTGTTGAATTTATAGTGATTACATTAATTTGCATTATTATAGGTTTGATAAACTATATATTTTCTAATTATTTAAACAACCCTTTTATTACCTTGTTTTTTGGCATAAATACGTATTCACATGCATCTAAATCTGAATGGACCCCTATTGAATCTATTGGTAAAAGAGTGTCAAATGTATTTGTTTTTATCTGAACTCTGTATATTGAATAATTAAGTTCCTCTAAGATGGCTTCTATTTTTTGTTGTCTTATTAACCTTTCTTTATTTTCATCGGTGTATACAGGTAATATTTCAATTAAGATAACAGGTTGATTTATTGCAATTAATTTTTTCAGGCTTTCAATAACTTCTAATTCAGCACCTTCTACGTCAATTTTAATAGCCTCTACATTTTTTATCTTAACACTATTTTCTAAATTGTCAATAGTATTTACAGGTATATATTGGCTGTACTTTACTTCTTGACTAGGCCTGAAATTTTTAACGATAGAAGCCGATGGATCGGAAACACTCTCTGAATAAAAATTTAGTTTTAACACTCCGTTTATATTTGCAATTCCAGTTGGAATTATAACACAGTCTGTAAAGTTATTTGCCTGAATTAATTCATTACTATAAAAGACACATGTAGAGTTAGGTTCAAAACCAATATAGCTAATTTTGTTATTTACACTTCTTAGTTTTAATAAGGTTTGACCAATATTGACCCCTACATCAATAAATTGGCCATCATCAAGTTTAAGTTTTTCAAGTAAAGTAATCATCCAAGGTTCGGACATGTATATGTTTTCTAAGCCTAATTTTTTGATTACAGGGACATTGAAATAAAGACCATTCAGTTTAATTCTCCCCATCAAATTAAAAAGATGCAAGAGTTTTAATTTATTAAATATTTTGAGTAGTAGCATTTTTAAATTTGTTTTTTAAGGTGATTTTCAATCCTGTTAATCTGCTTTTCGTATGTATTATCTAAAGCAAAATCTATTCTTTTTCTTCTTAATTTGTCACTATTATACTTGTCTAAGTTATTGATTGTGAATTCAAATAAAGCATTAAAATCTTTATTATCATATTCAGTTAACATTGACATTAAATCCAGGTTCTTTTCATATCTACTAATTTTAGAGGAGATTATTACTTTTCCTGTACTTAAATACTCTAATATCTTATGAGAATTGGAACATTTATTTATTTCAAAATGATAATTGTAACATAGTAGAAAAGCATCTACTGAGTCAACTTGATTTATAAGTTTATTTGGTGGAGTAGCTCCATAGAGTGTTACATTTTTAGCATCTTTTAAAAAAACAATCCACTGAACAACTTCTTCTTCTGAAGATTTTTTGACCTCATAATTACCCCAAAAATGAAATTCAATTTCTGGATGGGAGTCGATAACTTTTGTTAGAGTATTTATATCTAAAGCGCGCCCCATCGCTAAATTACCAAAGTATCCAACACGAATAGGTTTTGAGCGTTCATTACTTGATGATAGGGTTGAGTTATTTATTGCATTTAGGGCCCAATTGCTGCCTAACCCATGATTCAATAGTACTTTTTCAATCCGATGATCGAGAAATGAGTCTAATATTACTGAAGAAATTGAAAAAATAGTACGGCCAAAATTTTTATATTCTTTGAGGTGTTCTAAATTAATTTGATCAACAGGGAAAAATATATTATGACGTGCTTCAAATAGAGATAAATCAGGATATGTCCCAGTATTATCAAAACTAATAATTACATCAATTGGCTTCAATTTCTTGAGCATATTTTTTAAGTTCCTTTTTAGCAAAAACTTATAAAGTGTCCTGACGTGAAACCTTAATATTGCACCGAAAAATGTTTTATGGTGAATGATAGTAATATTTGGGTGATCTGGTAATGTTTTTAACTCTATTTTCTTATTTAATAGGTTTGATGAGGGTTGAAGGAAGTATACGTTATTATTCTTTTTTGATAATTCAATCGCATAATGATGTTTAGAAACAAACATATCACTCCAGGGTTGAGGAGAGATAATTAGGATTTTTTTATTTGAAAACACCATTACCTAAATAGCTTGTAAATTGACTTTATAGGTTTGATAATAGGGAAGTGTTCTTCAATAGGACCTTCAGTGGCATAGTCAAAATGACTATTTGGCTCTTCCTCCATTAAAGCATTGAACTCTTCCATTGTGAATCCTAATTTTTTAACCACATACTCTTTATCTTTTGCTAAGTCTTGAGTATCGTAGATGGGTTGTTTTAGTTCTTCCAGAGCTTCTTCTTTACTTATTTGACCAGCACAAATTAGATTTGAAAGGTGAGCCTTTCTTTTATCTATTTTAAACTTTGTGGGTAAGATATAATTTTGATAAAATTTGGTAAAAACGGATTCATGATGTTTGCCACCATAATCTTTCCAACCAATTTCATTGGAAATTATTTCTTTTACTTTTTGCTTGTTGTAGGGAGCCCAGTTAATTGGCATTACAAATTCTAATTTCTTAAAATTGAGGTAATATTTTTTACTCAGGATATCAAAAAAAGGATAAGTTTTTAATTTCAATTTACCGAATTTAGAATGAATTGCAGCAATGTTAATATGGTCAATTTTATTAAAAATCCATGCTTTGGGCAATAGCAATTCAGTCTCATAGTTAGTTCCGCTTATAACATATTTTATATCATTTTTAGCAGCTACTTTATAGAGTGTTCCGAATATAGCATGATCTGTTAATGCTTCGATGTCAACAACACCAGCTTTAAGATAAGATCTTTGAAGGTCTTTAAATTCTTCCCAATCAATAACCAAAGTATATAAATCTGAGTCAAGATATGTGATAATGTTATTGATATTATGAACGGCTATTTTAGAATTCCAACCATTATCAAAATGAACAACAAGTGGCCTTAAATTAGCTTGCTTGACTAAATAGGCAATGTAGGTACTATCAACACCTCCACTTACTCCGATGATACAGTCGTACTTCTTTCCTTGACCATCAGCTTTGATTTGATTAATAGTCTCTTCCCATTTCTTTTTGCCTCTTTCATTATGAAATAGGCTATTTTCAGCTACTTGTTGGTATTCATGCCAATAATTACAAACACCAGCATCATCAAATGTGATGTCTGGATCTGAAATATTATCCATTACTGTTTTAGTACACTGTTGATAAGGAATTTTTATCATTAATTCTACTCTTTTCATTCATAAACAAAGTAACCATTATTATTACGATTTTCCAATCTAAATGGATGGTAACAATCTTTAATACTATTTAATATTTTTTGTAAAAGAGATATTTACCTTTTAGTACAAATTAGGCTGTTATATAGATTTTGCAATAACAGATTCATAAATTTTAATCACTCTATTATAAAAAGCTTCACTTCCAAAATTATTTATCAATGAATTTCTTAAGATTTGTCTATCGTACGTATGGCAATTGTGATACATTTTATGCAATGCTTCGGCTAATTCATCTATATTTTTTGGTTTAATCAATATGCCATTATCTTTATTAACTATACATTCGGGACCACCACAAAATGTTGATATTACGGGAACTCCTCTAGAGAGAGCTTCGATTAGAACAACTCCAAAAGTTTCATAATGGCTAGGTAAAACAAATACATTAGACTGATCCATTTGACGAACCACTTCTTTTCTGTTAATGAACCCGATAAGTTTTATTTTTTTGTCCATTTGAAGTTCAGTAATGATTTTACTTAGTTGGTCTTTTAAATAACCTTCTCCAGCAATTATTAGCTCTACATCATCTTCATTTTTAAAAACTTTATGAAAAGCTCGAATTAATTCTTCTTGACCTTTTAGGGGAATTAGATTTCCAATAGTTAAAAAACGTACTATTTGATCAGGTGTTCTGCCATTTAGTTTCATTTGTTCAATTTTTGGATCTATAACATTTGGCAACCACTCTATTTTATTAATTTCTTTTGTGTATTTTGATTCTAAAAGTTGAATTAATTTTGGGCTGACTGCAAATAAATTCATCTGATTCTGTAGACACTCTTCTATCTTTTCATTTAATTCTTTTGGTATTTCTTGCATAGCGTATTGTGAACTATGTTCAGTAATAATGATAGGTATACCCAATTTGTCATGGATAAAGGAGGCTAATAAACCTGCATAGATTACATTATGGGCGTGAATAATATCTGGTTTCCCATATTTTTTGATATAACTGAAAAGGGTTGATTCACCATATTTCATCCACATTTCATGAATACTTAAGGAAGAATTGTTTTTTTTTATTCCCCAGGATCCTTCACAGCGAATAACATTAATTTGGTCAATATTTTCATAAGTTAAAGATAATTTTTGCGGAAAAAATACTTGTTGAAGTAGAAGTTTAATGATTTCAAAAAAAGAAAGTTGTTTAGTTCGTTGATTTTTTTTGCCAATAGTAGCTTTTAATAAGCTAAATATAGAATAATTGAAAGCAAAAGACAAAGCACCTACTGCATGTCCTTTTTTATTTAAAATTTTAGCCTGATCATGTTGGAAAATTCCTGCAATGGGGGAATATTTTGGAATATATTCTTCTGAAGGAATTATTAATATGTGCATTTTGTTATATTTTTTGATATAATTTTATTTCAGTGGAAGGACTTTCATTCTTAAGGGAAATAAGTATTTTTTCAATAGGTTTCAAAATTGAACCTATAAATTTACCCATTCCTTCGCTTTTGCTTACATATTTGGTAATTAGCCAAAACAACTTTTTAATAAACCTGTTTTTTGTATCCACGGGGTCATTCATTAAAACGAACATTGGACTGGTTTTGATTAATTTAAAGCCTGCATTTTCTATGGTTTGACTCATGTATGAATGTGAACGGATAATTTGATGTTCCATTCTCTTTGTTTCTCCATGAACAAAATTATCTGAGATTACAAAATGACCACCTTCATTCAATAATCCATGGATATTTGAAATGGCTTGCTCAAACCGAGTATCATCTACTATATGAAACAATACATCAAACGCGGAAATTATATCATGAGTAGGTGTAGGATTCTCTATTTTCTCTCCAATATCTAATTGACTAAATGATGAATCTGGAAATTGTTTACTCAAATTCTTGACAACCACATTGGTGATGTCTGTTCCATGTATAGATTTAACCACTAATTCTTTCCATCGTTCAATATAAAAACCAGTACCGGATCCAATATCCATAACTTGAACAGATGAAAAATTTAGTTTTAAATTTTTCATCATATGATGGAACGCATATTTCCTTATTTCATATAAATAATTGTTATAATTAACACCTAAGGAAATATCACCAACCCCATGTAGGTTGAAACTCTTTTCTAATCTTTTTTCCCAGTAGTCTTGAGGATTAAATTTTTTCATTTTCTAATTATTTTTAATCTTTTTTAAAAAAACAACCAAGGATTTCGGTAGGATCAGCAACTTCAAATAATTCTGAATAGTTATGATATTATAGGAAAAACCAAAAGTCTTTATCTGTTCTTTAAATAACTTTTTACTAAATCGAAAATTATGTTCTTGATAGTACCTATCAATCAATATTGGTAAAAATCTTCTTTTCAATTCTTTTTCATATTCAGCAGGATTGAAATTTCCTAAAATAGTCCATGAGTTTTTGTTTAAAACTGTGGTGGTTAATTTTTTCATTTCTTTAATAAATGATGAATTGGGTAATGTTTGTTCAGCAATAGAAATATATAGTGCATATTCCTCAGCTCTGAACTTTTGGTAATCATTTACACTTTTTGATTCATACTGAAGTCGGAAATTAGCTAAAATAGGATCTATTTTAAGAATGTCTTTCTGTCCTTTGATTAACAATATTTTAACCCAAAGATCAAAATCCATTACATAATCCAGCTCCTCATTAACACCGCCTACTTCTTTAACGAGGTTGAGATTTAAAAAAGTAGAAGGTTGTGTTACGTCACGAAAAACCAACGTCTTCTCAAGTGTATCTCGAATCGCCATTTGAGTATTTACATCCGGACTACTTGATGAATCATCAAATGTTCTACAATAACCACAAACAGCTGTCGTTTCAGGTGTAAATACTTTGGCAACCTCAAAAAGAGAATTCTCAGATAAATAGTCATCGCTATTAACCCAATTAAAAATGTCTCCTGTAGATTGTTCAATCCCCTTATTAATTGCATGGCTTTGACCCCTATCCTTTTCACTTACCCAATACTTAAGATGTTTTTCATATTTTTTTAATATCTCAACTGAATTATCTGTGCTCCCTCCATCAATAATAATGTATTCCAAGTTAGGGTATCCTTGATCGAGGATAGATAAAATGGTTTGTTCCAGATAATCACCTTGATTATATGAAGGAGTAATAATCGTTATTTTTGGATAATTCATACTCATTTATTGAATTATTTTAGCTTCATTAATCAATTGTAAAAATGATTTTCCAAATGAATTAATTGTTTGATGATAATTGGATTTTCTTTGCTTTGGGTGTTTTAATTGTAACGTTCTTAAAATATCAGATAGTTCATTTGATTGATGGGGGTTAAAGAAGCTAACGTCATTTTTAATTTGCTCCTGATGTACGGTAATATTTGAAAGTACTAAATGTTTTGCTAATGCTTTTGAATCTTCGACTACTGTACTCCATCCTTCAAAAAGAGATGGTTGGACAATTGCAATGGCATTCTTCATAATACAAAGCTGTTCGGTACGCTCAATAAATCCTAAAAATTTAATGTTTTCTTTCATATCATGCTCGTAGATGAATTTTTTTAATTCATCAACATAATTTACGTTTCGATGGTCATTTTCCTTCCCAGAAAAGGCAACTACAATTTCTTCTCCTTGATTTTTTAATTCGTTCACTGCATCGAGGATTATTTGATGGTTTTTATGAGCCCAGAATTGGTTGGGAGCAAAGAAGTAGTTCTGAGGTAATTTGTATTTTGTTCTTAATAATTCTATTCGTTGATTTGAAAAATCTGGATGAGTTACCGCAAAGTGGAGTACATATTGCTTAGCATTGGCATTAGGGTATAGTTTTTTGAAATGAGATCTTGCATCTTCACTGCTAAAAACAACAAAGTCTCCATTACAAATAACATCTCGTTGATGTTTCTTGCGCTCTTGTATCTTAGCTTCGGAAAAAAAATGGGGTAAAAATTCTTCTTGAAAATCTGGAATCCAGTTAATTTTTTTCAAGCCCTCAATTTGAATTGATTTGTCTTCATTAGGGTAGAGAAACTCTATTTTGGGTGGAGATGGAACTTTTATAATAGGTCTTCGGTTAAACAATATCTTACAAGTTTTATTAATTACCCGTTCAAAAAGGGAATATTTCGCTTTTAGTGGAAATTTTTGGTAACTCAGGTAAGGATAATTCGTTTCCGTTTGTACAATATTAAAATTCTCTGCTTTGTTGGAAAGAAGGACTATGTGAGGTTTTAAACTATCTTCACCTGTATTTATAGCATGTATAATATTTAGCATATAGTACGCACCAGCAATCCAGTTTTCATCGTATGAAAATATGAGCCCTATTCTTGTTCTTTCAGCCATTCAATATAGTTTGCCAACCCTTCTTCTATAGTTACATTCTTAATATACCCGAGTTGGATTAGTTTGTTGATGTCTGCTCTCCAATTAGTTGGATCTCCTTTACGTTGTTCTCCACCAAAATTAACATTGGTATTAGGATCAAGAAAATTATAGAATAGATTTGCGATTATTTTTATAGTAAGTTCTTCACCATTTGCTATGTTTATTGTTTCCCCCTTAAATGCTCCTTCTTTAATAACACACTCTAAAGCTTCAATGATATCTGTAATGTAAATAAAATCTCTAGATTCATCACCTGTGCCATATAGTTCAATATTAGTTGAGTTGTTATATTTTTTAGATAAATCCCAAAAGAGTTGTTTTTTTAATCCTGGACCATAGGCTGAAAATATTCGTAATGAGCAAGTGTTAATGTTGAAATCCTCATAGAATTCACAACAAATATCTTCTGCCATTTTTTTATGTTTTCCATATGGAGAAATAGGTGCTAAGGTTTGTGTTTCGATAATAGGTAAGCTTTCTGGATTTCCATATACTGCAGCACTGGAAAGGTTAATATATTTACAATTAGCATTATATTTTCGTAATGCATCCAGTTGTTTAAAAACAGTATAGGTATTTAAAATAAAATCTCTTTGTGGGTTTTTGATGGAGTCTGGAACACTAGCAGCTCCAGAGCAGTTGATGCAAATATCAAATTCTTGTTCTCGAAATATTTCAGAGTAATCAGCATTGGTTGCATCTACTAAGTAATAGTTCTCATTGTTATAATCGGTAACAACGTCACACTCCCAAACATTATGCTGTAGTGAAAAATGATTAACACAATGTGTGCCAATAAACCCTTTAGAACCAATTATTAATATATTCATGATTTAGTAAATTTCAAACAACAAATCGCTCTACTGTGAGCTGCAAAATCATCTTTCTTTCCTATTTTAGTATGAGGATTATAAGATTCAGAATCATTGCAATCTTCTTGAGATGCAACAATCCATCCAGTTAGAAGGTATTTGAAAAAAGTTGAATCATAATTACCTGCAGCATCCATTTTATCAGTTATTTTTCTAACCATTTCATTGTCTAGCTGTTGGAAGAAACCATGATTTTCAAATTTTCCATAGGGAAAAGTTAACAACAAATTCCCATTAGGTTTTAATACTCTTAATAATTCTTCAATTACTTTTAAATATTCATAGCTTTTATTTGAAACAACATCTATTGTAGATTTTAAATCGTACCCGTACATTGAATTATCCATATCAATATGTTCAATCGTAGATTGACAAACTATTTCTTCGAAAAGTCCATCTTTGAAAGGTAATTCTCTTAAATCACCATAGATGTAAGATACCTTTTTATCGTTATAACTTTTATCCTCTGGGTAGAAAGTATATACGTATTTCTCTTTATTTGATATTAACTCATGATCTAATAGGTAGTCAAAATTAAATGTTGAGCCAGCATCTAAAAAAACACTAATTTCTTTTTTTAGATTAGCGAATATCCAAGGGTATTCTACTACTCGTTCATCTAAACGATAGCCAAAGTTAGGAGGGAGTCTCTTGTCAGATAACTCAGTTAATAAGGCTTCGTTAGAAATATTACTAATAATGGATTCTTCTTTATGAATTGCATAACCTTCAGACCAAGGGATCTGTCCATCTTTAATAAATTTCTTTTTAGCCTCTTTTTGAGATGCGATTCTTTTTTCATTATCTCTTTTTAAAAAGAAACGGTGTGCTTTATTGATGACTTTTTTTATCATATTTTAATCAATATTTTTAATAAAAACAGCCGGGTTTCCGGCAACTATTGTAAATGGTTTGACATCTTTGGTAACTACAGCACCAGCTGCAACAATGGCTCCTTCACCAATGGTCACACCTCTTAGTATGGTTGACCCAAAACTAAGCCATGCATAATCTTCTATTATTATAGGTGTTGTTATTATACTCCCTTTATCATCCCAAGCACCATGTTTAATTAGTTCCCTATACCTATCTGCTCTTTCTATATGATTAATTTCATGGGCATTTGTATCAACAATACTTACATTATGAGAAATTAGTACATCGTTACCAATAGTAACAGAGTCTCCTGACCAAATTCTGGTTCCATCACCAATATAACAATCATTTCCAATTGTAATAGATCCACCATATTTAAAAATTAAGAAGTGACCTCGAATGTGTGTATTTTTACCAATACGAATACTTTCTCTTAACCGAGAATTATCTACACTGGCTTCTGGATAATACATACTTCCTTTATCAATTATTGATTTGTTATTACAATCATTAACAATCTTCATGTTGTTGGTGTCTGTCACAACCTTAGAAAGCATTGATTTATCAATTAGTTTAAGAAATATCCTGGTTATTAGTTTATTCATAACTATTGAAAATTATAGAAAGTGTTTTTCGAATTTTTGATGAACAGTTGAAGTAGCTCTTCAGGTACTTCCTCTTTGAAAGAATCTAAAGAACCTTTACGAACAAAATTTCCTTTATTAAAATTAACTTCATTTTTCATTCTAGTCCAATCCTCATTTTTTTCTAAATTTTTCATAAAATTAAATGAAGTATAGTCAACAACTTCCTTTAATTCCTCATTTGTTCTCTCTAAACTAAGGAAATCACATAATTTTAATAATACTTCCATTTTATTAGTTATCAGGTCCTCATATTTTACAAAAAGAATGTTTGCACCATATGGATTTTTTTTCCATTCATTAATATGTTCGTGCCATGTACCACCATGGATACTTATTTTTCCTGAATATAAATCTTCCATTTTAATATCCCCTCCCATATTTTTAACCATATGATAGTAAGAAAGTAATGACTCACGTCCATCCCTCAGCAAATAGATTACTTTCTTATAATTAGGTTGGGGTCTTTCATGTGATTTAAAAAAACAAGTAGAATTAAACCTATAATAATGAGAGCTTGCATAAACATCAGGAACAATTAGCAATACCATAGTTGTTGAAATTTCCTTGTTTATTCCATAAACTAAATGAGTTATGATATGCTGCATTAGAGTATTTCCTGATTTAGGGAAACCGACAATGAATACATCTTCGGGGTTAGTTTCTTGCATAGGGAAAAGTCCCCCTGGAAATTTAAATGATTGTTGATCGACACCTTCCGATGAAACAGAAGAGTTCATTTTACTTAATATTTTTCTTATCCTATTCATTATATATAATTGGGTTTAATCACCCATTCTATTGTAGGAGCAATAACACCTGGTAAAATGGTAGAATGTGTGGTACCTGAATCGGTTAATTTTTCGATATCGAAACTCAATACTTTTGTATTAAGCAGGATTTGCTTAACACCTGGCATTCCGGCTTGTAATTCTATAAAGTATGTGCCATGATTTAACAAGTTTGCCGGTATTTTCATAGTATATTGATACAATCCAGTTTCCTTGATACTTTTTTCATTAGAATGAGAGCTGCTTGTAAAAACAACAACATCATTCTTATCGAGTAGTCGAAAATTTAACCTCATATTCCTTAATTCATTCAGAACTTCAGTCTCTACACATATGAATATTTTATCCTCATTTGAAAAAACACTTTTGAAATCTTCTCTATTTGTAGAAGTGAATACTTTCTTCAATTGAAAGTCTTCAGATCCAGGCCTTTCTTTAGGGTCTTTCCACTCAATGCCCCCCTTTTCTTTAAATTTTTGATTCTCTTCTTTCAAGTAATAATTAATTGTATCATCTATACTTCCATCAAAAACAATTCTTCCCTGTTGCATTAGTATACCGCTGTGGCATAGGCTTTTTACACTCGCCATATTATGACTGACAAAAAGAACCGTTCTCCCCTGGTTTTTACTGACGTCTTGCATTTTCCCGATTGCTTTCTTTTGGAACTCAGCATCTCCTACGGCTAACACTTCATCTACTACTAATATTTCTGGTTCTAAATGAGCCGCAACGGCAAAGCCTAATCTCACCATCATTCCGGATGAATATCTTTTTATAGGGGTATCTAAGTACCGAGAAACCCCTGCAAATTCAACAATCTCATCTAACTTAGATTTTATCTCCTGCCTGTTCATTCCCATTATGGTTCCATTCATATAGACATTTTCTCTTCCTGTCATCTCAGGGTGAAATCCGGTACCAACTTCTAACAATGAAGCAATTCTTCCTTTAGCTTTGACCGTTCCAGTTGTTGGCCCAGTAACTTTAGAAAGTATTTTTAAAAGTGTAGATTTTCCAGCTCCATTTTTACCAATAATTCCTAAAATCTGACCTTGATTGACCTCAAAATTAATATCTTGTAAGGCCCAAACATACTCTGAATTACTGATAGAAGCTCTATCGTTTCGCTCTCCAATTTTAAGGTAAGGGTTTTCTTTTCCTCTAACTTGATGCCACCATCGATTTAAATCATGGCTAATGGTACCAGTACCAATTTGACCTAACCGATACTGTTTGGATAAGTTTTCTATTTTAATTGCTATATCAGACATTTATTTCATATCTATTATTATACGGTATCCATAAAATCTTTCTCTGTTTTATTAAAGATTAGAGTTCCTAAAATGAGAATTATAATTGTAAATAATAGTGTATATGTTAGGTTGAACCAACTAAAAATGCCTGTTCCTAATACCCCATATTTAAAAGTCTCTATAATAGAAGTCATCGGGTTTAGGATAATAATCCATTGATATTTTTCAGGAACTGATGATAATGGATAAATTACAGGTGTAGCATACAGCAATAATTGTATTCCAAACTGAAGTAAAAAAACTAAGTCTCGGTATTTTGTTGTCAATGAAGTTATGATCATTCCTAATCCAAGAGATAGAGCAGCCATTAGTATTATTAAACATGGTAAAAGCAGTAGTTCGAGATGGATTTTCAGTTGTACTTCGGTGAAAAAATGATAAAATAGAAGGAAGCCTAATAAAAGTAATAATTGAACTCCTAATTTTAGTAATCCAGAAACAACAATTGATAAAGGAGAAATTAGTCTAGGGAAATAGACTTTACCAAAAACGTTTTGATTGTCTTTAAAAACCGTAGCTGTTTTGTTGAAACAATCTGCAAAATAGTTCCACAAAACTGTTCCTGACAAGTAAAAAAGAATTTTGGGTAAAC
This sequence comes from Flavobacteriales bacterium, assembly GCA_029262875.1. Classification (GTDB taxonomy): domain Bacteria; phylum Bacteroidota; class Bacteroidia; order Flavobacteriales_E; family Vicingaceae. Next base: position 16,068 of record JAJCYO010000134.1, on the reverse strand, counting down.
CGTCTGTAGAAATTCCTGCGAACTCACCAAAAATGAAAGTATAAATTAAAACTGTAAATATAGGTTGAATGAAAAACCAAATTGGACCTAATAACGTTTGTTTGTATATGGTCACAAAATCACGTAAAACTAGCATACGTAATAGGTCTCGATACTTCCATACTTCAGCTAAGTTGACAGAAAGTAAACTTCGTTTAGGTTTTATGATAGTGTCCCATGTTTGGGTTTCCATTTTAAAACGTTTAATTAAAATTAATTACTTTTTATTAAAAATTTTATTCACAAGACCCTTTTTAGATGCATTGTTATTATCTTCATAATAGCCATAACCATAACCATAACCATAACCATAACCGTAGCCATAACCATAACCATAACCAAATGTTTTTTTCTTAATATCATTAATTATCACTCCTGTGTTTTGTTTTGTATTATCTAATTCCAAATTAATTCTTTTTAAATCCGAAATTCGTGTATATTTTTCTCTAGTCACTAAAAGTATAATATCAGAGTAATCATATAATAATTTAGCATCAGTAACCAACCCAATAGGAGGGGTGTCAATTATAATGTGATCATATTTCTTTTTAAGATGATCAATGAGGTCAGTGAAATTGTTAGAAAACAATAATTCAGAAGGGTTCGGAGGGATAGGACCGGAAGTAATGATGTCTAAATTCTCATGACGACTTTTTTGTATAGCTTCAGATAGGCTACATTTTTTAATTAGCAATGTGCTTAATCCAATGTCGTTAGAAATAAGAAAATCACCATAGATTCGGGGCTTTCGTAAATCAGCACCAATTAGTATCGTCTTTTTACCTAACATGGCAAATGAAAGAGCTAAATTCATGGAGCAGAATGTTTTACCTTCCCCACTAATAGAAGAGGTTATCATGATAACCAGATTTTCTACTCCTTTTGATAAGTAGTTTATATTTGTTCGAACTGATCTAAAGGATTCAGAAAGAACGGATTTAGGTTTATTTAGCAATACTAAATTATCAGAATCAGAATTATGACCTATGTGTCCCAAAATCGGAACAGTAATCCAGTTGCTGACATCTTTTTCATCTTGTATCTTATTATTAATTACCTCCAAGAATATGATTATCAATATTGAGAAAGCAATAAACAGGGAAACATACTTTTTGTAGATAGAAGAGGAAGACTGACTTATTTTTTGAACTCGATAAGCACTGGGGTAGTCTAATACAGTTGCTTTTGCTATATTGGAAGCTTTAGCAATTTTAGCTTCTTGTCTTTTCTCTACTAAATAATTGTATAATTCGCTTTGAGCAGTATAATCTCTTTGAGCAATTAAATATCTTTTTTCAGCATTGGGTAGGTCAATTAATTTATTTTCTAAAAAATCAATTTGGCTCTCAATGATAGATAGGTCATTTTTACCTTTTCTAGACATCGCGAGCATATTCTCAATTAGAATTTCTTTAGCAGCAACTATTTCTTCTTCCAACAATAAAAAATTGGTATTCTTGTCAGTAACTTTAAAAGTATTTCTGTTTTTTTTAGCATACTTTTCTATAAGCGAAACCATTAAATCATAAAGAACACTTTGCCTAGTAACAAAATAAGGAACAACTAAGCCCTTGGCATCGTCATTATTATTAATATAGTCTATGGTCTGAGTATAATAACTTTGTTGAAATTCCAATTCAAACTTCTTTTTTTCTAATTCTGTGAATTGTGGTATTAAGCTCTCTCCTTTTATATCAATTTTTTTAATATTTAACCCCTTCTTGAGAAACTCTAACCGACTTTCAGCTGTAATTAAAGAATCATAGACGGACTCCATTTGGATTTCAACAAATTCTAATGTATTAGTTGCTATCTTGTTCCCTTCATCTAAGCCATTTTGAAGATAATAGTCAATAATGTGATTAAGGACATCAATCTCTTTTTTATAATTTACTCCTGTCAAGGTTAATCTTAGTATAGAAGATTCTTCATCTTCAGGCTCAATGATGATGTTGTTTTGGTAATATTTAGCTAAAGCATCAGGATTGTTAAAATTGAATTTAAATAATTTACCTTGAATACTTTTGTTAAATTCTTTTAATGAAATTTTAATATCGTTGCCATCTATATGAATAATTCTGTCATAAGGGTAGGTCAAACCCTTATCGTTTTCAAAACGATCTGTTGAAATAGTATACTTATTTTCTTTTAATGTTATCCAATACGGTTTTCCATAAACAGATTTATTCAGTAAGGTGTCAAATGTGACGGTATATGGAGCATCAGTATAAATGTCTGACTCCATAATTTTTCCGTCTGCTAAATATCTTACAGAAAGTAAGGAATAATCTTTGATAACATTTTGCATCAAAGAAAAGGATTTGATAGTGCCAATTTCATTAACCAATCTGTTACGAGAACTTACTAATTCCATTCCTGGCATAAAGTACTCTTGTCCCCAAGAGGAATATTCATCCTTTACCAAAACTCTAGCATCAACTCTATAATAAGGAACAGTATATTTTACTTGGTAGTAACTAATGCCAATCCCTAAAATGATTCCGAACAACAATATATACCAATACTTTAGTCCTTTTAGTAGATACCTGTATACATCTTGTTTATTTATAATCGTAGTGCTGTCGGAATTCATTAATCAATTAAATTAAAATGATAGTTTTTAGATCGCTTTTTTTGCAAAATAAAGATATTTTATATGTAAGTTATAAAAATAATGCAATTCTTTTGTTGGGGTAAATAAATAATAAATAATTTTAATTATTAGAAAACCGATAATTAATATTCTAATTTGTGAATAGAAAAAAAATAAACCCAAAAGAATCATATTTAATACTGTTTTTTCTTAAAGCCTTAGGACTTTATTTGTTATGGTATGTTGTTTACGAACTATGGTTGTCTAAGGTTGGATGGTTCGATAATTTAATTATTGATAACTTGGTTCAAATGACCTATTCAATTTTAGATTTTTTTGAGTATAAATTATTTCGATTGGAGCATGTTATTGGTATAGACGGTAGCCATGGAGTTTATATAGGGACGCCATGTAATGGGGTAGAGTTGATGGCTTTGTTTATAGGGTTTATAATTATATTTAAAGGGAGTTGGAAAAATAAGATTTGGTTTATTCCTATAGGTGTTGTAGTAATACATTTTTTGAATCTATTTCGAGTAATAGGATTAACTTTAATGGCAAAATATAATCCTAGTTTAATCGAATTTAACCATAAATACACCTTTACTGTTCTTTTGTATTTTATAGTTTTTCTTGGCTGGATGCTTTGGGTGAAATTTTATTCGAAAAATAAAAAAATCTAGTTGATGAATTATTTTAAGGCGGGGATAATCAATAAAGGGGTAATTTTTCTTTTTCTTCTATTAGTGTTTGGATTAACGTTTTTAAGAGAAATTTTGTTTTTAGATATTAACAGTGTTATAAATAATCAAGATTATAATAATACATATTCCTATTTTTTTCACTTAAAGTTAATAAGACTCAATTCTTCGGAAATAATCCGATTGAAATGGGTGCTAACATTTTTGTTCTCAATTACTATTTCTGGATTATCGATTCTGGTAATTTACCTTTGGTTTAAGAATTCTAAAAATGTTAAATATGCAATTTTCTTTTTTCTTTTTGTATATACTTCTTTTGTGGGGGTAGGGTTTTTTCTATGGTACTTAAATGGGCTAAATGAATATTACTTTGTATTAAGAAAAATTACAGGATTTATTCAATCCCCTTTACCTCTAATGATAATGATTCCAGTATTTATGGTTCTTGAAAATAAATGAGCATTAGGTATTATTACGTAATTTTATAGGTGTAATTACATAAATGTAGGGTTACCTCCAACCTTTTATTATTAAAATACGTATATCACTTAGTATAATGCTAAATATTATTTACATTTACTTTAACATAAATCTACACATCCAAAACTAAAACTATAAAATCATGAAAAAGATATTACTAACGGTTTTTTCTATATTCTTAATGTTTCAATTAGACGCGCAATCGCCAGGAGGAGTGAGTAGTGGAGCCACTAATCAAATGTGGTTGGATGCCAATCAACTTACACTTAATAATGGTGATCCTGTTGTTAGTTGGACTGATATGTCTGTTGCAGGAAATGATGCTACAATAGCTTTTCCAGTTAGGCAACCTACATTTAATACAGCTCAAGTGAATGGCTTACCAAGTGTCGTTTTTGATGGATCAGATTTTTTGCAGACTACTGGGATTGCCGCGATGAATGTTGGTACAATTACTCAATTTGTCGTGTTTGATGGATCTCCAGCTAATCATAACGGGGTGATGTTGGCAGGTAGGTATACTGAACACTCCCAATTTGTGATGAATTATAGAGCAAATGGAAATATAAGAACATGGGTAATTCAACCACCCAATACTACAAATGGAAATATTACCGCTATAAATTCTTCATACCAAGTGTTAAGTGGTGTATGGGATGCTGGAACGGGAGATGTTACCAGTTATAAAAATGGCACTTCATTTGGGACTAACAATGGTGCAACAACTGCTCCTACAGGAAATGCTTATTATAGAATTGGAGCGAATTCTGCTGGAGCAAGCTACTTTTTCAATGGAGGTATAGCTGAGGCAATACTTTATTCATCTGTATTAAATTCAGCCGAAAAAAACATTGTTGACAACTACTTGGCTGCAAAGTATAACCTTCCTGTTGCGAATGATTATTATAGTTTTGAAGCGACTCATGGAAGAGATTTGGTTGGAGTTGGACAAGAGTCCGATGGGAGTAATACAACTGCTATTGGGGGAGGTATTTTACAGTTATCTAACCCAACTACTTTTGTAGATGGAGATTATGTTATGGCTGGACATGACGGAGCTATATTAACTCCAGCAAATACCGTTGATGTGCCTGTAGTAGGAAATGTTAGGTTTGATAGAGTGTGGAGAGTTGATATTCAAGGTGGAACGGAAACAGTAGACATAACATTTGATTTGTCAACTGTTTCGTTAGGTGCACCAGCTGGTTATAGACTATTAGTCGATGCTGATGGTGTCTTTGCAACGGGTGCAACTCAAACAGCGGGAGTATATAACGTTCCCGCACAAACAGTAACTTTTTCTGGTATAAGTTTAACCGCAGGACAATATGTTACATTGATGAATAACTCTACGGCTATTCAAAGTACAGGTGTTACAACTGACTGGCACACTACAACAACTTGGGATTGTGGATGTATTCCAGTATTAGGGAATCAAGTAACAATATTAGCAGGACATACTGTAGATATAAATGGTACGGATGCTCAAGCGGGTGCTTTAACTATTGATGCAACTGGAATTTTAACATTTAGTGGCGGAGATAAATTAACGTTAGATGGAGATTTTACAAATAATGGATCTGTTACTGCAGGACTTGGTGAGTTTGATTTTACTTCAACTGCAGCACAAACCATTAGTGGGGCCACCTCTTTCTATGATATAACAATTAATAATGCTGCTGGGGTAACAGTTTCTTCTGGACCAAATGGTATTCAAGGACTTTTGGATGTTACATCTGGAACTATAACAACTGGAGGGTTTGTTACGATGTTGTCTAATTCTTCTGGATCTGGAGCAATTAAAAATCCTGTAGCAGGTATAATTGTAGGAGATTTAACGGTTCAAAGATATGTAAATGAGTCTAACAAATGGTATTTATTAGCTTCTCCATTAACTGATGCTGATCTTGAGGATTGGAATCAAGAATTTGAAATGCAAGGATTCCCCGGTACAGAATGGTTTCCAGCAACATCTTCAGTATATTTTTATGACGAAACGGCTATAGTTTCAGATTGGAATGATGGATTTTTAATGCCAACTTCTACTGCAGATATTGCAACGAATGGATTAGGATGGGATGCTTATATTGATGATGATGGTATTGCAACCGGTCCTAGATCAATTGATCTTACGGGTACTCCTCAGTTGGGAGATGGTATTACACTTAATGGAACCAATTCGAATACTTTGGTTGATCCCGATGAAAATGGATGGAATTTATTTGCGAACCCTTACGCTGCTCCGTTTACGTGGGGAAATGTTGCAAAATCTAATGTAATAGCTGGATACAGAAAAGGATCAACAGGAGCGTTTGTGGCGCTAAATAATGGTAGTACCATTGCTACAGGGGAAGGTTTTTGGGTGCAAGTTAATGTTGGAGGAGGTTCTATGACTTTTGATGCTAATGATGTAACTGGTACAAATGCTGATACTTACAATCAAAGACAATCAAGTTTCACAGACGGAGACGTCACCTATTTTAACTTGAAATTAATATTTGATTCCGGATCGGAGGATTTGATTGAAGTTGGTTTTGCTCCAAATGCAACAAATAATCTGGATATGGGAAAAGATGCTATAAAATTGAATAGCTCTAATTATAATAATCCAAATTTATCTATTGAAATAGCGAATAGACATTATGCGAGGAATATTTTTGATGAAAACGTTAATAATTTAGAAATTCCATTAAATATTTTTACTGAAGTACCTGTTTCAGTTACAGATAACTATGATCTTGTTTTTGAAGGAATGGACGATTTATTAAAAATGAATAAGCATTTTCAGTTAGAAGATAGGGCTACAGGAGATTTTTATGATATTTTAGGTGATACAACATTTTCTATGAGCATGTTTGATACTGTTACAGTGACTAGATTTTTTCTGCAAGTTAATGAGCCATTAAACATAATTTCTTTAGCTGATGTAAGTTGTTCAGGAGCAGCTGATGGTAAAATAATTGTAGCAGGTAATGGAGCTGGTGCTCATACTTATATTTGGAAAGATGGCTTGGGTAATATTCTTAAAACGACCAACAATCAATTAGGAGCTGATTCATTAACACTGTTAGTGGGAGATTTATACAGTGTTGAAATCCAAAATAATGGAACATACGGAACGACAGTTTATGATTTCGTTATTAATGAACCAACTGCTATCGCTTCTTCATTTAGTATTAATGAGGACAATAATATGATTAATTGGGGGTATTCAAATGATGTAGATACCATGCAAGTGGAAATCAATAAGATGATTTCATTTTTTAATGAATCTACGGGGGAGAATACATATTTATGGGATTTTGGTGATTTAACATCATCTTCTCAGGAAAACGCTTCAAAGACTTACTTTACATTAGGTACATACAAAGTGGAATTAACTGCTGGTAATGGTGCTTGTGATGATGTTTCACAAAAATATATTACAGTTAATTCTCCAACAGGAATTGAAGAAACCAACCTTTTGAATAACTTCACCGTTATAAATATAGAGAACGGAATTTTGGTTTCATTAAATAATGAAGATTCAAAAGATGTTAGTTTTAGCATCATTAACAGTTTAGGACAAGAAGTATTCTCAAAAGACGTTAATGCTGAAATAAATCATCAAGAAAGAATTAAATTAGATAATGCTCAGGGTGTTTATTTAGTTACTGTAAGGGATTCTAAGAATACAAAAACCAAAAAAATCGTTCTAAGTAAGAAATAAAATTATACATTTGCAACGATTTGATGGTTATGAGTAAGAATATAAAGCCAATATTAGTTTTACTAGGTTTATTTTTCCTGTGTAATATTGACATGTTAGCTGGAGGTCCTCCAGGCCCTCCTGGTGGCGGTGGCGGTGGTCCACCTGGTGGTTGTTGGCCACCCTCAACATGCATCCCAATAGATGGAGGGCTTAGTTTTCTTCTTGCTGCAGGGTTAGCATATGGAGGGAAAATAGTTTATAATATTTCAAAAACACAAAAGGCTGAATAAATTCAGCCTTTTTTTATCTTTAACTTTTAGATTTCAATTAAACCTCGAGCTAAACCTTTCTTTAGTTGTATTGTACTGGTTCCATTCACCGATGTCCATCCATGCACCTTCACTTACCGGAAACACACCAACTTTTCCATTACGCTCCTTTATCATCTCCATTAAATGAGTAATATGGAAAATAGAATTAGTAGGTATCTCATCCAATAAGTGGGGTTCCAAAATATAGAGGCCAGCATTAACATAATAAGTTAAACTAGGTTTTTCTTTTAGTTCTTTAAGCACACCGTCTTTTTCAATCTCCATTGTTCCATAGGGAATGTTATAGGTTTTAACAGCTGCTACAGCGGTCAATTCATTCCCATTATCTTTATGGTATTTTAATATCTCAGAATAATCTTGGTCAATCAAAATGTCGCAGTTGGATACGAAAAAGGTAGACTTAATACTATCTTTCATCAAATGTAAGCTGCCAGCTGTTCCTAATGGTTTAGATTCAGTATAATAAGAAATGTTAAATTCGGGCTTAGATTCAAAATAGTGTTCAATTAGATTAGCTTTATAGTTTACAGATAAATGAAAATTATTGATACCGTGATCTTTAAAGGTATCCATAATGATTTCTACGAATGCTTTTTTACCAACAGGAACCAAAGGTTTAGGAATAACATCTGTAATAGGTTTCAGCCTTTCACCCTTACCGCCTGCCATAATAACTACTGGCACATTACCTTCAATTTTTTGCCCTGAAAACTTCTTCTCAAAAACATCTTTCCACAAGTAAACATCAACTAAATTGTTTTCTTCGTTAAGAATCGGCATTAATTCAACGCCAAAATCGAGCATAAGCTCAATTATACTCTCTTTTGATTGACTTATACTACCAACATTAATGTTCTTTCTTAAAAACTGATTTAAAGGTTTATTAAAGTCATTGTTTTTTAATAAACTTCTCTGAATGTCTCCAATACTAATTAAACTTTCAAAATGGGTGTCTTTAAATACCAACAAAAGTTTACAATTGTTTTTATCCATTAGCGAAAGCGCATCTAATAGAGATGCATTAAAATCGATGACTAAGTGTTGTATTTTATCTTGAAGACTCATCAATAAGTTCAATATGGTTTTGCTGGATTACCAAAATAATTTCCAGTAGAAAGGTTCTTTATTACAACAGATCCCGCCCCAACAAAAGTATTTTCTTCAATTTGAACTTCTTGAACAACAACTGTTGTTGATCCAACAAACACGTTGTCAGCAATACTGCAGCCACCATTGATGATAGCAGAAGTGGAAATGTGGCAGTGATCCCCAACAAAAGTGTCATGTTCTATCAAGGCATTTGTATTAACAATGCAGTTACTGCCAACACTGCTCATAGCGTTTAAAACAACACCGTTCATTATAATTGTTCCTTCGTCAATTTTTGAATGTTTAGAGACATATGCCCGAGGGGAAATGATAACAGGCAGTGTTTTATTTAAGTTTTTTATTTTATTAAAAAGCTTTATTCTCAAGGCAGGATCCTTTAAGTGGCCTAAGGTAATAATGAAATTATCATATTTTTGCGCAACATCATTAATCTCATCATCACTGGCAATGATAGGATAGCCCATAACGTTATCACCAACTTTTTCTTTTACGTCTATTATTCCCGCAATGGTAAATTTATTTTCATCTTCAATTACATCAATACATGACTTGCAATGACCCCCTCCTCCAATTAATATGATCTCTGGTTTTTTCATTTAATCCTTATGCTACTAGGTATATTAACTAATCGTTCCGAAAGATAAATAGAATTTGTTAAATCTGTTGTTTGACAAGATTCAAACATCTTTAGTTTATTCATTAATTGCCAAGCGGGACGAGCCATTACCCCATTGTTATTTGAAAACTCAAGAAATTGATCTCTTTCTTTTTTGTCATTAAAAAGAATGGCGTTTAGCCAATAATTGGATTTTGAATTTAGAGGCTCGGTGATAAATTGAATATTTTTTTGCTTAAAATAATCGGAATAGATAGTCGCTAAATCCCTTTTATTATCAATAAATAAAGAAAGGTTTTCCATTTGTGCACAAGCTAATGCAGCACTTACATTCGTTAGTCTGTAATTATAACCAACCTCATCATGTTCATATTCCCATTTATGAGCCACTTTAGCTGTGGTAGTAAGATGGTTAATCTTATCTGATAAACCTTTATCATCTGTAATAATCATTCCACCACCACCGCAAGTGATTGTTTTATTCCCATTAAAGCTAAGCACTCCAATTTTCCCAAATGTACCTGTATGCTGATTGTTATAGAAACTACCCAATGATTCTGCGGCATCTTCAATAACAGGAATATTATACTCATTGCAAATATTAATTATTTCATCAATTTTACATGGATGCCCAAAAGTGTGCATGGGAATACAGCCTGAAATTTTTCTATTTGTAGTTCTATTGTATGGGACGTTATTTTTTAGTTCAACATTGGTTTTTAAAAAATGATGAAGACTATTTGGCGACATGCCCATAGTATCTTTATCAACATCAACAAAAACGGGGTGTGCTTTTTGATAAGCAATTGCATTGGCGGTTGCAACAAAAGTTAAGGGCTGAGTGATAACTTCGTCATCCATATCAACACCAATTGCAATAAGAGCAATATGTAGTGCAGTTGTTCCATTTACAGTAGCTTTCGCATGTTTAGTGCCAGTATATTCTTGAATTTGCTGTTCAAATTTTGTAACGTATTCTCCAACATAAGAAACATAGGTAGAGTCAATACAATCATTTAAATATTTTTTTTCATTTCCAATAAACCTTGGTTCATGCAAGGGAATGAAATCTTGATTGGGATATTGTTGTTTTATGAAGTCTGTTATCTCTTTAAACATTGTAAATATCAGCCTTATAGTTATTGAGGTTTTCTTTAATACCAAACCATTCAATTGTTGCTTTTAGACCTTCTTTTAATGAGTGATTGGGAGTCCAATTAGTAAGTTCTTTTATTTGTGCGTTGTCTCCATATAACCTCTCCACTTCACTTTTGTCAGGTCGAAGCCGTTCTTCATCAGTAATGATTTTTGCATCAGGATTTATTATATCAATAATATTTTGAGCTAAGTCACCAATAGAAATCTCATTATTAGTAGCAATGTTTATTTCTTTCCCATTTGTATCATCGGATTTAGCAATCTCCACAAAAGCATTAGCTGTATCTTCTACAAAAAGTAAATCACGAGTAGGGTGTAGGGCTCCTAATTTAATTTCTTTTTTACCATTTAATAATTGTGAGATAATTGTTGGGATTACAGCTCTAGCCGATTGTCTAGGCCCATAGGTATTAAAAGGCCTTACAATTGTTACAGGAACATTAAAACTCCTGTAAAATGATTCGGCCATATGGTCAGCACCAATTTTTGTTGCTGAGTAGGGAGATTGGCCCTGTTTAGGATGTTTTTCGTCAATAGGTACATATCGCGCTGTACCATAGACTTCAGAAGTTGATGTAACCAGTAGTTTTTCTACTTGAAAATCTTTACAAGCTTGTAAAATATTTAATGTTCCCTTTATATTGGTGTCAACATAGCTATCAGGTGAGTGATAGCTATAAGGAATAGCTATTAAAGCAGCTAAATGAAAAACTATATCACATCCTTTAACAGCAGTTCTAACACCATTTGGGTCACGAACATCTCCAGTAAATATTTCTATTTGATCTAATTTTTCTTTTGGAAAAGAATCTAACCAACCCCAGGAGTTAAACGAATTATAATAAACAAAAGCTTTAACAGTACATCCTTCTCTCAATAGCGCTTCAACCAAATGACTTCCTATAAACCCATCTGACCCTGTAACTAAGACTTTTTTCCCTTTTAACTCCATTTTTTTATGTATTGAATACAAACAAAAATAACTTTTTATTTGCAGAAAATTACATCCTATTTTTTTTCATCGCTTTTTTCTTTCAGACGGGAATATAATTATATTTGTTACTCTCAAAAATTATAGATTATGAATTCCGACAAAGAAATATTTGACTTAATTGAAGATGAAACAACTAGGCAAAAAGAAGGGGTAGAGCTAATTGCTTCAGAAAATTATGTAAGTGATGAAGTAATGCAAGCGATGGGTAGCGTGCTTACCAATAAGTATGCTGAAGGATTACCTCATAAAAGATATTATGGTGGTTGTGAAGTGGTAGATAAAATTGAAGATATAGCCAGGGATAGAGCAAAACAACTGTTTAATGCTGAATGGGTAAATGTTCAGCCACATTCTGGAGCACAGGCAAATGCAGCAGTTATGTTGGGTATTTTAGAAGCTGGAGACAAAATTTTAGGTTTTGACTTATCTCATGGAGGCCATTTAACACATGGTTCACCAGTTAACTTTTCTGGAAAATTGTATAAAACATCTTTTTATGGTGTTAGTAAGGAAACAGGAATGGTCGATTATGATATGATAGAACGAGTGGCATTGGAAGAAAAACCACAATTAATTATTGCTGGAGCTTCTGCTTATTCACGTGATTGGAATTATGAAAGAATGAGAGAGGTTGCTGATAAGGTTGGCGCATTATTGATGGCAGATATTTCACATCCTGCTGGCTTAATTGCAAGAGGATTATTGACTGATCCACTTCCGCATTGCCACATCGTTACAACAACTACCCATAAAACATTACGAGGGCCACGAGGAGGTATGATAATGTTAGGTAAAGATTTTGAAAACCCAATGGGACATAAAACCATGAAGGGTAAAATAAAAATGATGTCACAAGTATTAGATGGAGCTGTTTTTCCAGGTACTCAAGGTGGTCCGTTAGAACATGTTATAGCAGCTAAAGCTGTAGCTTTTAAGGAAGCTTTGTCAGACGAATACATGGATTACTGTGTACAAGTAATGAAAAATGCAAAAGTAATGGCTGAGGAGCTTGTAAAGAGGGGGTATGGCGTAATCTCTGGAGGAACAGACAATCATTCGATGCTCATCGATTTAAGATCAAAAGACATTACTGGAAAGGATGCCGAAAATTTATTAGTAACCGCTGATATTACAGTAAACAAAAACATGGTTCCTTTTGATGATAAATCTCCATTTGTTACATCTGGGATTAGGGTAGGAACCGCAGCTATTACTACACGTGGAGTTAAAGAGGAACAAATAGTTAAAATTGTAGAGCTAATAGATAAAGTAATAATGAATAGAGATAATGAAGGTGTAATTGACGAGGTGAGGAGTGAAGTGAATGAAATGATGAATCAATACCCTTTATTTAGCTAATAAAATAAGAATGATAAAAGCAAACGATCAAAATATAAAAACCTGGATTGAAGTACCAGAAAATTCAGATTTTTCAATACAAAATATCCCATTTGGGATAGCGAAAGTGGACAATGAAGTTTTTGTAGCTACAAGAATAGGCGATACTGTTATTAACCTGTACAAAGTTGCTCGGTTAGGTCATTTTAATGTTGCCAAAGAAGTTTTTGCTTCTTGTAGGTTAAATGATTTCATGTTATTAGGGAAACAGGCTACAAGAGATGTTAGAGATGAAATTTCAGCTATTTTTAATGCTACTAATGAATTGGCAAAAAATAAAATGGAATTACAGGAAGCATTGATGGATATTAGTGAAGTTGAAATGTTGATGCCGGTCGAAGTTGGTGATTATACAGATTTTTACTCAAGTGAACAACATGCGTATAATGTAGGGTGTATGTTTAGAGACCCGAATAATGCTTTATTACCGAACTGGAAATATATACCAGTTGGGTACCATGGAAGAGCTTCTTCTATTGTTGTTTCAGGGACGCCATTATACAGGCCAAAAGGTCAGCAAAAACCTAAAGATGATGAGCCTCCAGTTTTCGGACCATGTAAGTTATTGGATTTTGAATTGGAAATGGCTTTTATCACATATGAAGGAAAAGCAATTGGGGATTCTATTTCTACAGATGAAGCAGATGATCATATATTTGGAATGTGTTTGTTTAATGATTGGAGTGCCAGAGATATTCAAAAATGGGAGTATGTACCATTAGGGCCTTTTTTAGCTAAGAATTTTGGTTCTTCCGTATCCCCATGGATAGTCACGTTAGACGCACTTGAACCATATCGAACGGAAGGATCAATTCAGGACCCTAAAGTATTTGATTACTTAAAATGTGACGGAGATAAAAACATCGATATTAAGTTACAAGTAGCCATTCAACCAGAAAATACAGAAGAAACCATAGTTTCTAATTCCAATTATAAATTTATGTATTGGAATATGAACCAGCAATTGGCACATCATACGATCAACGGGTGTAATATTAAAGCTGGAGATATGATGGCTTCAGGAACTATATCTGGTAATGATGAATCAGCTTATGGCTCCATGTTAGAAATTAGTTGGAAAGGAACTAAATCAGTTGCTATGGCAGACGGAACGGAACGTAAATTTATCGCAGATAATGATACCGTTATTATGAGAGGTCATGCAGAAAAAGATGGAATCAGAGTTGGTTTTGGAGAAGTTTCCACAAAAGTATTGCCAACAAAATAATGTGTAAAGAATATAAAAAAGCCCTTGAGTTATTCACTCAAGGGCTTTTTTTACTACAAGAGAAACGATTAATGTTTATCTAATTCTCGAATAATTTCTTCAATAACACCTTCTAATTCTCCATTTACAGAAGAGGTAATCATAAAAATAACGTAAATAAGATATAGGGTGGACAAACACAGTCCAACAATTGCACAAATTTTACCTGCATTCATATTTTTAATTGAACCTTCAGTGTACAGTTCAGGTGTAGCCGCATAAAGCTTATTGGCTTGATTCGCTAAAATTAATGAGATAACACCCATAATAATCCCAACTATTCCATAGCAACAGCACAATACAATTGATAATATTCCTAATACTAAAACTCCTGTTGAGTTGGGTAAAGGACGTTGAGTTTCTATTGAATCTATAGGTTGATTTTCCATAATAGTTATTAATTAAAGGTTAGTGCATATGATCAAATGCATCAAATATTTCATGACTTGCTCCGCCAGCTATTACAATAAAAACAATAAAGTAAATGATGCCAACAATTACCCATATGCTCGACAAACAAATACCAATAATAGCACAGATTTTTCCTGCTTTCATATTGTCGTATGAGCTTTTAGTATAATTGTCAGGAGATGCTAAATACAATTGATTTGCTTTTTTTGCCATTACAAGAGCAACGATACCTAATGTCAATCCGATTAATCCAACGCATACGTAACAAATGAAAAATACAATTGATAATATTCCTAAAACTAAAACTCCAGTTGAGTTAGGTAAGGGTTGTTGAACTCCAGTAGAACCTGTAGACTGATTTTCCATAATGTATTTAATTAAAAAAGCCCCGAAACATTCGGGGCTTTAAATATAAAGATTATTTAATTCTTAAGCAGATGTTTCTCCACCATCAGTAATCATAGAATCTAAAGCTTCTCCTGATTCACCACCATCTTCACCTTTGTACGTAGCAGAACCAAATCCTAACATTGGAATAAAGATAAAAGGAAGCAAGATTATACCAACAGTAAACCCTGAGCTTTTACCAAATCGCTTAACGATTCTATTCCATATCCAGATCATGAATACGATATTTACGTAAGGAATTAAGCATAATGCTCCCCACCACATTGGCTTTTCAGCCATTTTAGCCATTACAAAGTAATTGTAAATTGGCACTATTGCTGCCCAACCAGGTTGTCCTGCTTTTGCAAATACCTTCCAAATGGAAGCAATCATAAACACTATAAGTGCTAAATAAATAATCATAATAACGATAGCCATGTTTTTTTAATTTTAAGTTAAACAATAAATTAATTAGTTAGATGACCAATATATTAAGATTATTCTCAACGGGCAAATTTTATCGATGAATAATTATTAACAATCTACAATAAAACGGTGCTTATCTAATAAAATGGTGTTGATTTATATGGGCTACAGGGTTGCAGCTCCCAATGTTAATAAAACGTTGAAGAATCATTAAAGCCCATTCCAAATTTTAAAATTTGCTGATTCTTCCACTTTGGAAATGGTATAAACTTTAAAATAGGTTTCATTTGCTGTTTTAACTTTGATTTTTTCAATAACACCCAATTCTCTTTTAATGGATAAAGCAATTTCTTCATCTTTATAGTAAGATGACCATTCAGCTATATCATTATTTACTTTAATACCATTGATGGCTACAATTTCATCATTTATCGATAGCCCCTTTTTTTCTGCAATAGAATTTGG
>JAJCYO010000133.1 GCA_029262875.1 Flavobacteriales bacterium | reverse complement strand
ATCTGAAACACCTTCAGCTGCTATGTATTCTTGATAGGTGGCAATTGCTTCATCGAATCTATTGTTAACAGCGTAAGCCCTTCCTAAATAAAAATTCACCTCATTAAACTCTGCATTACTTGATTTTACCTCTAATAAAGTTGCCAGCGCTTCTGCCTTTCTATTTTTAAAATAAGAATAACAGATTCCAGTCATTAATTTATAGTAAGGATCTGTAGGTTTACTCTTGGATAATTTTTCAAATAATTTTAAAGCTTTAGGAATATTTCTACTGTCGTCATCATCATAATAGAACTCAGCTTTTTCAAGCATTTGTTTTTCCTCCTTACCAGAAAGCTTGTCCTGAGAATATACAGAATTAACAACCGAAATTATCAACAATAGGGTTGTTACATACTTTTTTATAATCATTTTAAAATCAGGTTTATAGATTCAATTGCAGCTAAAATATATTAAATAAGGCTCTTGTGTTATCAACATTTTTTACAGTTATTAACTTAGTTATTAACACACTTATTGGTTTTAGTACCCTATATTTGCCGGAATTTTGTTTATACACAAGGGATGGAGTACAATTTTTTAGAACTTAAAAATGGCATCAGGATTATTCACAAACCCGTAAAAAGTGAGGTAGCACACTGCGGTTTTATCATTAAAACTGGGTCTAGGGATGAAAATATTGATGAAAATGGAATTACCCATTTTATAGAACATGCCATTTTTAAGGGTACAAAAAGACGAAAAGCTTATCACATTTTAAATCGAATTGACAATGTTGGAGGAGAAATAAATGCGTTTACAACTAAAGAAAAAACAAGCATTTATGCTTCGTTTACAAAGCCACATTTTGAAAGAGCTTTAGAATTATTAACTGACATTTTGTTTAATTCAACCTATCCTGAAAATGAATTAAAAAAGGAAAAGGATGTCATTATAGATGAAATCAACTCTTATTTAGACAGTCCTTACGAACAAATTTATGATGACTTTGAGGAGTTAGTTTTTAAAGATCATTCTTTAGGAATGAACATATTAGGAACGGTTGAAAGTGTAAAAAAAATTGATAAAAAAAAGATATTAAACTTCATTAAAGAAAGCTACCTGACAAACCAGATAGTGTTTAGTATTGTCGGAGATTTCCCTTTTAAAAAAATAGAAAAACTTTGTAAAAAATACCTTAACGAAATCCCAGAAAAAACAAATGATAAAAAAAGACTTCCTTTCGAAGGTTATCAACCAGTTCAAAAAGAAGTGAAAAAAGAAGTTTATCAAACTCATTGTATTTTAGGGAATGTGGCTTATAGTGCACATCACAAGTATAAAAATGGTTTTATTTTATTGAACAATATCTTGGGTGGACCAGCTATGAATAGCCGATTAAATATGGGTATTCGAGAAAAGTACGGTTTTACATACAACATAGAATCATCTTATACCGTTTTCTCAGATATTGGCTTGTTTTATCTTTATTTAGGAACTGACCAAAAACACATTGACAAGAGTATCAAATTAGTAAATCGTGAACTCAAAATTCTGAGAGAAAAAAAACTTACTCCATCTCAACTTCAAAAAGCGAAACAGCAAATTATTGGACAAATTACATTATCAGAAGAAAACAATTGCAATGTAATGTTAGGGATGGGAAAAAGTATGCTACTATATAATAAAGTAGAGGGCTTAAAAGAAACCTACAAGAAAATTAATGCAATTACTGGAGTAGAACTTCAAGAAATTGCGAATGAAGTTTTTGATAAAAAACAATTAAGTAGTTTATTATTTTCACCTAATCAATAATTATGGATTTTTTACCTGAAGCAATAGAAGATTACATCCTCAAAAACAGTGAAGAGGAGCCAATAGTTTTAAAAAACCTCAACCACGAAACTTGGGAAAAAGTGTTGATTCCAAGAATGTTGTCTGGGCATTTACAAGGAAGGGTACTGAGCATGTTATCTCATATGATTAACCCTACAAATGTTTTAGAAATTGGAACCTACACTGGTTACTCGGCTATTTGTTTAGCTGAAGGATTAAAAGATGGAGGTAAAATCCATACCATAGACATTAATGAAGAATTAGAGGAAATGGTAAATACTTACATCGAAAAAGCAGCATTAAAAGACACCATTATTAATCATATTGGCAATGCAATGGATATTATTCCTTCATTACCAGAAAGTTTTGACCTTGTATTTATTGACGCTGACAAAACCAACTACTCCAATTATTATGATTTGGTTTTCGACAAGGTAAACCCTGGTGGATACATCATTGCCGACAATGTGTTATGGAGTGGAAAAGTAGTTGAACCAACTGAAAATTTAGATCCAGACACACTGGCGTTAATTGCTTATTCTGAGAAAGTTAACAATGACCCAAGAGTTCAGAATGTATTATTTCCAATAAGGGATGGGTTGATGGTTGTAAGGAAAAAATAGTTATATTTATCCTTATGAAGACTTCAATGAGTGTTTTACGCTTACTTGCTTTTTTAGAAGGAGTATCATTTATAGCTCTTTTGGGGATTGCAATGCCGCTAAAGTATTATTACGACAGACCAGAAGCTGTTAAAATAATTGGAATGACTCATGGTATCTTGTTTGTTCTTTACACCATCAATTTATTAATTGTACACCTAAAATTGAGGTGGAGTTATGGCAAAACCATAGGTGCATTTGTAGCGGCTTTAATTCCTTTTGGAACTTTCTATGCAGATAAAAAATGGTTCAGAATTTAAAATGAAAAGAACTGTTAGCCTTTCCGTATTAATGATAATGATGATTTCATCATTTTCTCAAATCAGTCAAAATGTAAATTTACTTTATCAATGGACGGATACTAACATCACTGTAAATTTCAGAGATTCAAGGTATAGTGATGTTTGGGGTTTTGTTCAAAATGGAAAAGAATATGCTGTGATTGGCTCTACTTATGGAACGCATGTATTTGATGTAACCAACCCAGGAAGTACTTACCAAGCAGATTCGGCTGGTGGAGCAGCTCAAGGGTTCAGTGTTAACCACAGGGACTTTAAAGATTATAACGGCTATTTATATGGTGTTTGTGATGAAGGACCAAGTACATTACAAATTTTTGATTTGAGTTTTTTACCGGATTCCATGTCAAAAGTTTATGATTCAGACTCATTATTTATTAAGGCGCATACTATCTTTATAGACACTACTGCTGCCAGGTTATATGCATGTGGTACAAATACTAATGCCTTAAGTATTTATTCTCTCACTAATCCGGCTAACCCACAATTGTTAGCTCATTATAATGCGGTACCTTATGTACATGATATTTTTGTGAGAAATGATACTGCATATATGAATTGCGGATCAGGTCTTTACATTACTGATTTCCAAAATCCATCTTCTCCAACACCATTAACTTCATTTACTTTTTATCCGGACCAAGGATACAATCATAGCGGATGGTTAAATCCT
>JAJCYO010000132.1 GCA_029262875.1 Flavobacteriales bacterium | reverse complement strand
TATATAGTAATAAATAAAAAAAGAAGCACTTGATGCAAATGGATTTATTCTTAACGTATCAATATAGTTTGTGTCAGAATAATAACCAATTGTAATGTATTCTTCATTACCATCAGCAATAAATTCTCCTTCTATTTTCGTCCAACTTAGTGTGTCAGACAAAAAAACATTAGTATCACTACTAATTTCGGGAAAGTCATTAAATAATGGTAAAGCATTTGAAGAACTGATTTGATTCTCTGTAAACCAAGCACCTATTTTTTTTACTGCGAAATCAGTATTGTTTGCCAAATTCACAAAAAAAGAAAATCTATATTTATACCCTTGCCTTAAAGGTGAAGTTAATTTGGATTGTATATATTCATACCAATGAGGCGGTCCAAATTCAATGACAATACCTGTATAAGCATTCCCATCTTTTGCCGTCTGAAACCCTAAGCCATTTGCTGGAACTCCAGCAGTACTTAAGTTACAAGCATTGTAATAATCACTTGTAGCATAAGTTGGAGAATACCAACCTAAAGCGTGATTAATTTGGTAATCACCAGGGCTTGATAATGTCGTTGGACACGTATCATAAACCTCAAAGCTTGGGTTAGGTATTAAGTTTTGTGCTAAACCTATGTTTGATATGAAAATAAATAATATAAAAAGGTTTTTGTTCAAGTATTAAGATTTGTTTATAAAATTAATTTAATTGTTTACATCTATAAATATATAGACGTAAAATAGTAAATAAATGTTGCGGTTAACGCAGTTAAGTAGGTAGGGGTGGTATTTTAGTTAATTGATTCAAAAAATCTAAAAGTTAAAAATTAGTATTTGTTGCTCGTGGGGTTTAAGAAGCAGTAGAGTTGGTTGCCCTAATAGCAGGACAGCCCATACGATAAAAAGCTAAAATGGTAATTAAAATGATTACTTCAAATACCAAAATATACCAAACATTACAGCAATAAGAGATTTTAAAAACCTAAGAGATCTGTAAATAAAAGGATAAGGTAAAAATAACATTACATGTAATGCATGTCAATCCGTTTTTTAACGGATATAGAAGGAAGCGTTAATTAGTCAGAAATCTTAAAAACAGCAGTTTTAACCCTTTTGGTGTTTACACCATCTATAACCTCTTCTGAGATAAGTTGCTGAGCGCTTTCGTGTTCAAAAACTTCTTGTATATTGTTAATTGCACCAACCGGAATATTTAAACTCAAGAATTGTGGCATTAATTCATCTTTTGTCCTTTGTTCAAAAAATGGTGCTAAATCCTTATCTAATAAACTCCTGTTAATTACCCTGAGCTGATTGCTGGCATATTTTTCATTTTCCAAGAGTTCGTTAGCTCCAATAACGTTCAGCAACATTTCAAAATGTTTGTCAGTGCCAATTGCTAAGACCAAAAGCTTACCATCTTTGGTTTCATAAGTTTCTCCATAGGGAGCAATGTTTGGGTGTAAAGAACCCATGGGTTGCGGAACGAATTGATTCATTAACCAGTTGGTTGCTTGGTTCTTTAATGAGGATACAGCAGCATCATATAAGGAAACTTCAACCAACGAGCCCTTGCCACTTTTTTCTTTTTTTAACAAAGCCAACAATAGGCCTTCTTTTAATTGATGAGCAGCGAGTACATCTATTAGGGCAATGGGCATTTTAATTGGACCACTTGATAGATTCCCATTAATTGACATAAATCCTGTCTCAGCTTGCAAAACAACATCGTATGCCGCTCGTTTACTGTCAGCACCGTATCCATTAATTTCTCCATAGATGATAGAAGGGTTGTATTTTTTTAAAGTGTCGTAATCCATTTCCAATTTAACATCGTCACCAGGTTTGAAGTTGGTAATAACAACGTCAGCGGTTTTTATCAAATCATAAACCGTTTTCCTATCGTTCTTTTCTTTTAGATTTAGAGCAAGGTATTGCTTGTTCCAGTTGACTGAAGAGAAATAAGCTGATACGGTTGCATCTTTATTCTCATTGGCACTTTTCCATTTTCGAGTTACATCTCCATTAAGCAGTTTGTTCTCAACCTTAATCACCTCTGCACCCATTTCCGCAAAAAACATCCCTACATCAGGTCCAGCCAAAACACTTGCTAATTCTATTACTTTTAAATTGGAGAGCATTATTTTTTGGTTAATTTGATGAACAATTCCCTGCCACTCCTCGGCTTAATAGAGTTGTGGGCGGTTTCCATAATGTCAATGTTAAAATAAGGGCTAAAATAATTGAGGTATTCCTTTTTATTTCCTCCAAATGGGGGGTGTTCAGTATTGAGTTTGTCGTTAAAGAGCAGCCCAATTAATTTACCATTAGGGTTTAAAATCTCCGCTGTATGTTTAGCATAATCACTTCTTAAACTGGGATCAATGGCACAAAAAAAGGTCTGTTCAATCATTAGGTCATACTTGTTGCCATGGTTAAAAAAATCTTCACAAATCAACTGGCTTGTAGGGAAATCAGGAACCCTTTCAGAAAATTGTGCTAAAGCAGTAGGAGAGAGGTCAATTAAAAAAACATTAGAAAACCCATTGTTAAATAAGTACTCTGCTTCATAAGCGTTGCCACAACCTGGAATAATTATTTTTAATTCTTTATTACTTAATTGATCAAAATAGGTTTTAAGTGGAGTTGCTATATTTCCTATATCCCAGCCTGTTTCTTGGTTAAGGTAGCGTTGGTCCCAGAACTCTTTATCAAGCATCATTAAAGTTAAATTTGGTGAGGTACTTTTTTTTCCACCTTAAAAAATGAGTGTTTTCATCATTAATCGTTAAGCCAAGCCTTAATTCAACATTCTTATTGTCTTCAATGGCTTTTTTTGTTCCATGTGCTGAACTTGCATTCATTGCGATGCATTCCTTTTCCATCTCCTTCTTTGTCAACTTAAACGTATAAATTTTAGGGTCAATATCTCTAAGGTCAATGGCAATACAGATGTAACCATAAATCTTTTGCCAGGGCCGAATTTGAACCATATTTAAGGCTTCATTGGTTTCTGTAATCAACGATATTTTTACTTCATAATGTTGACCAAAACCATCTTTATAATCGCCTTTATCGAGTTTGGCTTCTACTTTGGTAAAATTTAAACTTTCAATTAATTTATTTTGAACCCTTGATCCATAGGATTGAGGCGTTAAGAATTTCATTACCTTAAGAAAAAAGGACAACTCTTTATCAAATACAAACTCTGGGTTGTTTTTTGATTTTTCTTTGATGTACTTCATTACCTGAAGTGCCTGATCTATTTCGGCTTCAGAATACTTGAAGGAGTCCTTGTTTTTTTTTGTGCTCATCTAATTCTTCTTCTTTTTAGTTTTTCCACTGGTATTACAAGCACCTTTAGTATCTCCATGAGCCTCATGAGCTCTCCATGCCGATGGGCTAATCTGTATTGTTTGAGTATTTGTAGGATTACCTGGTGGGTGATGGCATATGGTAATTTTATTATTAGGGCTTCCTGTGCCTCCGCCAGTACCAGTAGGATCACTAGTGCTGTTATCTTTAGGACAAATACCTTTAGTATCTCCATGAGCCTCATGTGCTTTCCATGCACTCATTGGAATTGAAATCGTTTGAGTGTTAGTTGGATTTCCTGGAGGATGATGACAAATGGTAATGTTCGTGTTTCCTACACCGGTTCCAGTACCACCACCATTTCCAGGGTCAACAGGATCAACAGGGTCAGTAGTACTGTTGTCTTTAGGACAAATACCCTTAGTATCACCATGTGCAGCATGTTGTGCCCATTGAGATTCCTTTATGGTCATTTGGATTAAGGTGTTTCCAGAATGATGGCATATTTGTATGTCATTATCTATTGGAGCACAAGTTCCTTTAACATCTCCGTGCGATTTGTGAAGTAACCATTTTGAAGCAGGAATAGTAATGGTCTCTGTTTTCCCACGTTGACCAGGAATATTATGACAAATGGTAATCTGTTCTTCAATAACCGGGCAATTGCCTTTAATATCTCCATGGGCAGCATGACTTGCCCACTCAGATTCCTTTATCATTAAATTGGCCTTTCTACCATTTGATTGATGACATATTGCAATCATAGGCTCTTCTTTACAACTACCGAATTCATCACCATGGGACTTATGGATTAGCCATTTCGATTCTGGAATTGTCATGGTTATGGTTTTTCCAGCTTGCCCAGGAATTTTATGGCAGATGGTAATTTGTTTTTCAACAGTAGGGCAAGCACCTCTGGTATCACCATGAGCAGCATGGGTTGCCCACGAAGATTCATAGATGGAAATGTTTTGCTTTTTACCACTTGCATCTTTATGACAAATTATAAATGATGATTCAGGACATGACCCCTTCGCATCTCCATGCGAAAAGTGCTCATTCCATCTAAATTCAGGGACTGTCATCGTGGTCTTGGTTCCATTTGCATTTTTATGGCAAATGGTTGTTATTGGTTCTACAGATGGACATGTTCCTTTTACATCTCCATGTGCTTGATGCACGATCCATTCATTTTCAGGAATCGATAAGGTCTGTCTCTTGTTTCCTGTTGATGGAACATGGCAAATGGTAATCATTTTGACTTGAGGACATGGTCCTTTAATATCACCATGAGCAGCATGAGTTGCCCAGTCCTTTTCATTAATCGTTAACGGCTGTCCATTATGACAAATAGCAATCATTTTTTTCTCTTGGCAATCACCTAAATAATCTCCATGAGATTTATGGATGGCCCATTTAGATTCATCAATGTTAATGGTTTGCGTTTTTCCAGATTGTCCAGAAATGTTATGACAAATGGTGATTTGCTTTTCTGCACAAGCACCCTTGCTATCACCATGAGCCTCATGGCTACTCCATTCAGATTCTTTGATGTTTAAGGTGATAGATGTTCCATCTGACTTTTTGTGGCAAATATCAATGGTGCTAACGTTGTTACACTTCAAAGAAAACTCTTCTGTGTCCGTTAAAGCTCCATTTTTGGCCACTATCTTAAAGTTATTATTTCCTTCGACAAGTTCAACCGTTGATTTAAATGTAGTAGGAGAAAAGAAGTATTTATAAGACGGGACTTTATTTCCATTATGATAAAAAGTAATGTCTTTCTGTTCACTAACGTTTTCAATTTTAGCAATAATTTCTACTTTACAATTGGGCGTGTTAAAAGTATTTGTAATGGGTTGTTTAATGGTAATGATAGGCTTAACAGGGCCAGTGGTAGTGAGTGGTGTTGTTACGATAGGTTCAGTTGGTTCGACAGGTGGCGAGTAGGATTCTGGCTCTGTGTGCCCTCCAACTATGCTAAATATTAATCCAACTGAAGTATAATGGTAGATGTCTTGAATAAAAGAAGGGTCTCCAGAGTCATGGATTTGACCATCAAATAAGTCTGTTTGAGGCAATGATACTTTGTGTTCAAAAGCAAAATCAACCCCAGGGGTAATTCTAAACCCTAATCCAACACCAACTGCTGGTGTAAATACCAAGGTATTGTAATCAGGGTGATCTAACTCTGTTTCAAAATCTCCATCTTGTATAGCTTTAGTTTCAAGAACTGTGTTTGAACCATTGTTGTTGTTGATGAAGGAGTAATCATAGGTGAAACCATTCATGTCTAACTGATCTGTTTCTACTTTGTGGCTGGTGAATCCGCCACCCAAATACAAGTAGAATAATATCCCATGGTTTTGATAAAGTTTGTTCCATTTAAGCATTGCTTCCAATGAGAATTCATTATAAGATGTTCTATTGTTTAGGTATAAGGGGCTGAGCGAATAGTTAATCGATGTATCAACGGTACCATTTATGGCATTGTTGCTAATCGGTTCATCAGTACTCAAGTAATTGTAGCCAGAAGTTTTTCCCTGTAAGAATCTTCCCCTCAACGAAAATCCAAAATAACTGCTTCGCTTCTCGTAAAGTGCATATTCTAAAGTAGCACCATAACCAAGATGAAATAGGTCTTTGTGGACATCAGCCGTTTGCCAGGTGACCCCAACATTTAATCCTAATTTCCATTTTCCAATACCGGAAGAAACGTGTTGGGACAGGACTTGTTGAGAAATTAATAAGAGTAGAACAACGTATATTTTTTTCATATTTCGGTTTTTATTTAGCCATAAAAACAAATTTCATTCCACAGCTAAATATTTGTTGAGAGTAAAGTTTAAAAATAAAAAAAACACCTTGAATACTCAAGGTGTTTTCTATAAATATATATTTTATTTATCCTTATAAATAAGTCTGTAAACTGTTGGTTCTAGAAAGTCTTCTCAGTCTCCTTAAACCACGCTCTTTTATTTGTCTAATTCTCTCTCTTGTTAGTCCAAAATGATTTCCAATTTCTTCAAGTGTCATTTCTTTTCTACCACTTAAGCCATAGAACAAACGAATAACCTCAGCTTCCATACCTTTTAAGTAAGATAATGTTCTTTCAATATCTGTAGATAATGATTCATGAATTAATGTATCATTAGGCGCTGGAGTAGAGTCGCTTTCAATAACACTGATCAAACTGTTGTTGTCTTCATCATTTGCCATTGGAGCGTCTAAAGAAGCCTGCTTTTTAGACATCTTTCTTGAGTTTTGAACCTTTTCAAGGTCCATTTCCAAAATCTCAGAAAGTTCCTCATCCGTAGGCTCTCTTTCCATTTGTTGTTCAAATTCGCTAGAAGCTCTATTGATCTTTTGGATTTCCCCTAAACGGTTATGTGGTAAACGTATTGTTCTTGAATTATCGGCAGCAGCCTTAAGAATACTTTGTCTAATCCACCATACTGCATAA
>JAJCYO010000131.1 GCA_029262875.1 Flavobacteriales bacterium | reverse complement strand
ATCAGTAGGAGCATTGGTTGAGTGGACAGATGAGAGTGGTAATGGAATGACTCATGCTCCTGTTCATGGTGTTGTACAACAGCAATTAGGAAATCCTCAAAGTTTAAACTCTGGTTGTATTTATTTAGGAACACATGGTAGAGGTTTTTATAGATCTTGTGATTTGGCTAATGCTGTAAGTGTTGATGAATATGATGGACTGACTAATGATAATGGGTTTGTTACTAACTTAAGTGTTTATCCTAACCCATTAAATAACGTTGGGATGGTTGCTTTTGATTTAAATAAAGATTCTGAAACAACAGTTAAAATATTTAATTTGACAGGTTCTTTAGTTAAAACTATTAAGTTAGGTGTAAAAACTAAAGGAAATCATAAAGTGAAATTTGATGCTTCTGCATTAAGTGTTGGTTCTTACATTATTTCGTTAGAATCTGGTACTGAAAGAAGTGTTGCTAAGTTTATTGTAACTAGATAATTAGTTGCCTTTTATTACAAATGGAAGTAAAAGCTCTCTCGAGAAAATCGAGAGAGCTTTTTTAATTTATAGTTATGGCTAAAAAATATGAGCATATCTTTTTTGATTTAGACAGAACGCTTTGGCATTTTGATGAAAATTCAAAAAAAGTTTTAAATGATATTTATACTCAATTTAATTTAGATAAAGCCATTAATTCATCAACTGACTTTGTATATAAATACCAAGAAATAAATGAAGGTTTATGGGGCCTATATAGAGATGATAAAATAACCAAAGAAGAGCTACGTTGGAAGAGGTTTGACGAGACCTTGGCACATTTTGGAATAATAGATAATGAGGCAGCAATTGAGATAGGGGACTACTATGTAAGCCACTCTCCTAAACAAACATTATTATTCCCTTATGCCATAGAAGTGCTCGATTACCTATCTAAGAAGTATCAATTGCATATTATTACTAATGGGTTTGAAGAAGTCCAATACATTAAGCTAACTGAGTCGGGTTTATTAAAGTATTTTGAGATAATAATACTATCAGAAAAAGTAGGTGTTAAAAAACCTCATCCCTACATTTTTAAAAAAGCATTTTCTGAAGCAGGAGCTATTGCTAACAATTCAATAATGATTGGAGATGATTTATATGCAGATATCTATGGTGCGCAGCGAGTAAAAATGGATAATATCTATTTTAATTTTTATGAAAAGGCACACGATAAAAAGGTGCACAAAGAGATCAATTGTTTGAGTGAATTGTATGAAATTTTATGATAAAAAAAAGAGGCTTCAACTTGAAGCCTCTTTTTTTTAGGAAAGAAATAATCTATTTTTTTTCCTTGTTTTCTTTTTTAACTGGTTTTGTAACAGAAGCTGTTTTAGTATCTGCAGATTTCGAACCATGGCAACTTTTAGCACCTTTTTTTGACGCAGTTGCTTTGCTTGCACAACAAGATTTTTTTCCTTTAGTGCATTCTTTTTTAGAAGCTGTAGCTTTTTTGTCGTGCTTGCAGTCTTTTTTGTTGCAATCTTTATGGTCATCACAAAATTCAATTTCTGAACTGAACTTTACAGGTGAATCAGAAGCATAACTTGCAGTAGCAACAAATCCAATAAGAGCAAACGCTAATAATAATTTTTTCATAATAATAGTTTTAAATAAGTTTAACTGGTTACTAAATTACGGATACTTTGTCTAACTAACTTGTTAAACATTGTTAAATTTTGCAATCGTAGAAATTCCTCCCTTTACTTTATCGTTTAACTTAACACTTAATTTAGCATCTAAAGGCAGCAATAAATCTACTCGAGAACCAAATTTGATGAAGCCACATTCGTCTGTTTGATTTACGGATGTACCTTCTTTTCCAAAGAAAACGATTCTTCTTGCCAATGCTCCAGCAATTTGCCTATACAATAGGCTTCTTCCTTTATTATCTTCTACAACAATAGTTGTTCTTTCGTTCTCCGTAGAGGATTTTGGGTGCCATGCAACCAAATACAACCCAGGGTGGTATTTGTAATACTTTAATAGTCCACTTATTGGGTACCTATTCAAATGAACATTTACAGGTGACATGAAAACTGATACTTGTAAACGTTTCTCATTATAGTATTCTTTCTCTTCAACTTCTTCAATGACGACAACAGTCCCATCTGCTGGTGATATAATTTCGCCTTCTCTCTGAACCAATTTTCTTTGAGGGCTTCTGAAAAACTGTAAGATAATAATCAATAATAACCCAGATATTACATATCCTATTATTTTAATTATTTGATAATCATTTAAAAAGAAATATAGCGCAGCATTTAATGCAGCAATAAATAGAATAGTAATAATCAATGAAGGAATCCCTTCTTTATGAAATTTCATATATGAAATATTAAAGGGTAAAAATAATAATTCTAACTTATCAAATGGATATAAGAATAAACAAAAGGAACTGATAAGAACAAACCATCAAATCGATCTAATATGCCACCATGTCCAGGGAGCAAACTTCCCGAATCTTTTATTTTTAAACTTCTTTTAAGCATTGATTCAACCAAGTCACCCAATCCGCCAAAAACAGCTATTAAAATGGCTATAACAATCCAATTCGTTAAGCTTAGATTAGTAAAGAACATCGATAATAAAAAACCACCACCTATGGTAACAATAGCACCACCAATTGATCCTTCCCATGTTTTTTTAGGAGAAACACGTTCAAACAGTTTATGTTTTCCAAAAAATCTCCCAGAAAGATAAGCCCCCGTATCATTTGTCCATAGCAAAATGAAAAAACCTAAAATAATTTGAAAACTATATTCAGACGTAAAACTATCATTAGCATAAAATCCTAAATGAAACAACATTGCAAACGGAACAACAATATATACCGCTCCTAAAATGGCATAGGAGATGTTAATAAAAGGGTTGTCCTTTTTTCTATACAGTTCAATAAGAAAAGTAGTAAAGAGCATCAAAAGGGGAATAAAAAGTAATTTATATTCTACTATCTCTAAGATGTGTAGGCATAGTATAATCATTAAAGAGAGGCCCGTGATTGTCCCCCAAAACTTAATTGGTTTTATTTCTTTGGATTTTTTTACCAACCCATAAAACTCATCAATACCTAAAAGAACAATAAGGCTAAATAAACACATCGTGATTATAGCATTAAAATATACTCCAGTTACGATAGCAGCAATGAATAAAAACCCTGTGATTGTTCTTGTTAGCATTTGTGTTACAATGAATTTTTAGAGATGATGTACTTCGCTTTGATTACATCTTCTGGATTAACATGCAGTTCCACTTCGGCATTCATTAAATGTTTGTGCATAGAATCCATTTTATCTACAAGCACAACATCAATCTCATTATCTTCTAAAACAGACTTAACAATCTGTGATTGATTGGGGTTGTTGGTTTTATATACGATTACCCAATTAGACACAATTAGTTTTTTTCTTCAGGGGCATCTTCAGATGTACTATCAGCTTCTTTTTCTTCTATAGTGTCAACTGGTTCGGTAGCTTTTTTTTCTGATGTGCCATTTTTCTTAGAGCTTTTTTTCTCTTCCTTCAGTTCTTCTTCGAATTTACTTTTTCCAAAAATCAATTCTAAATCATCTCTAAAAATAACTTCTTTTTCTAATAGCTTATCAGCTAATAAAGTCAATTTGTCTTTATTTTCTCTAAGAATTTCAAGTGCTCTTTGATAAGAAATTTCAACCATCTGTTTAACTTCTTCATCTATCAGTTCAGCTGTTTTTTCACTGTAAGGCTTAGAAAAAGAATAATCACTTTGTCCAGAAGAATCATAATAACTAATATTTCCAATCTTATCACTCAAGCCATAAACACTAACCATAGCATAAGCTTGTTTGGTAACTTTTTCTAAATCACTGAGTGCTCCAGTCGATATCTTTCCAAAAATAATTTCTTCAGCAGCTCTTCCTCCAAGTGCAGCACACATTTCATCCAATAATTGTTCAGTTGTAGTTATTTGTCTTTCTTCCGGTAGATACCACGCAGCACCCAACGACCTTCCTCTTGGAATAATGGTAACTTTTATTAATGGAGAGGCATACTTTACTAACCAACTTACAGCAGCATGACCAGCTTCGTGAAATGCTATTGCCTTTCGTTCGTTGTCAGAAATAATTTTATTTTTCTTTTCTAATCCACCAATAATCCTATCTACAGCATCTAAAAAGTCTTGCTTTCCGACTTTCTTTTTATTATTTCGAGCAGCAATTAAAGCAGCCTCGTTACAAATATTAGCAATATCAGCTCCTGAAAAACCTGGTGTTTGTTTAGCTAAAAATTTAATATCAACGGATTTATCAATTTTTAAAGGTTTAAGATGAACTTCAAAAATTTCTTCTCGTTCATTTAATTCTGGTAAATCAACGTGAATCTGTCTGTCAAATCTTCCAGGTCTAATTAAAGCTCTATCTAATACATCTGCTCTGTTGGTTGCTGCTAACACAATAACTCCTGTATTGGTTCCAAAACCATCCATTTCCGTTAAGAGTTGATTAAGCGTATTCTCTCTTTCATCGTTTGAGCCTTGAGCCATACCTTTCCCTCTCGCTCTACCTATTGCATCAATTTCATCTATAAAGATAATTGAAGGCGCTTTGTCCTTGGCTTGTTTAAATAAATCTCTTACTCTAGATGCACCAACTCCCACAAACATTTCTACAAAATCCGAACCAGATAAAGAGAAAAAAGGAACCTTTGCTTCACCTGCAACGGCTCTAGCTAATAAGGTTTTACCCGTTCCAGGGGGACCTACTAATAAGGCTCCACGAGGAATTTTTGCACCTAAATTGGTATATTTCTGTGGTTTCTTTAGGAAATCTACTATTTCTTGGACTTCTTCTTTTGCCCCTTCTAAACCAGCAACATCCTCGAATGTAGTTTTCGTTGCATTTTCTTTGTCAAATAGCTGCGCTTTTGATTTTCCAATGCTAAATATTTGACCAGCTCCACCTGAACCACCACCAGACATTCTTTTCATTAAAAACATCCAAATGGCAACAATAATGATGATAGGGAGTAATAACCCAAGTAAGCCACCAAACCAATCTTCTTCAGTAGTTACTGTATACTTTAAATCGTTTTCGTTGGCATATATTTTTAAGTCATCGTAAAAACCATCTTCAGAAAAGTATTCAAAACTAAAGTGAGGACCTCTGTTTTGTCCAGAAGAAATAAGTGGGGTCTTAATTTTATCTTTATACTGTTCAAGCTGGAGTGCTTCTTGAGTAAGTGTTACCCGAACTTCCTTTTTATTTTTTACAACAAGGGCTTCTTCAACATATTTGTTTTTAACCATTAGTTCAAACTCAGTTTCAGTAATAACTGATGAGTTTCCTCCAAAACTGACCAATTGGATTGCAATTAAAGCTAACCCAATTACAGCGTATATCCAGTAAAAATTAGAAGGCTTTTTTGATCCACCTCCTAATGAGAATTTGTTTTTTTGTTTTTTAGGTTGTTCCATTAAATTCTATTAGTCTTCTATTTTAGTGATTTTTGCGTCAGCCCAAAGGCCATCCAAATTATAAAAATTTCTAGGTTCTTCTTGAAAAATATGAACCACAGTGTTAACGTAATCAAGTATTATCCATTCCGCATTTCCAAAACCCTCAGTTTTCCATGGTTTTTCTCCAAGCGTTTTTTTTACTTCATTTTCTACTGAACCTGCCAATGCATTTACATGGGTGTTGGATGTTCCTGTACAAATAATAAAGTTATCACAAACAGCATTATCAACAACACTCAAATCTACGTAAACTATATTTTCTCCTTTTAATTCCTGTAACCCTTTAATCACAACATCAGATAGAATTTGTGATTCTTTAAGTTCCTTTGTCTTACCCATTCAAAAATTAATCGTTTAATAATGCAAAATAACGAATAATCCGTGAGGAAATATGGATTATCTAAAACTTTAGGTTAAACTTTTTTGATCATCAAATTATCAATATTTTTGGTATTGATGTATGAGCGATTATTTATAGGGAAAAAAAATGTTGAATTAGATGAAACAGAGTCTACAAATACCTATTTACAACACTTAATATCGAACAATGAAAAGGAGGTAGAAGGATTGGTTGTTGCCGCTGAAAATCAATATTCAGGAAAGGGGCAAAGAGGTAATAGTTGGCATAGTGAAAGAGGGAAGAATCTTACGTTTTCTATTTTTTTAAAACCTAATGTTAAAGTCAAAAATCAATTTTTAATAAGCAAAAGTATTTCCTTAGGGATTGTAGATTTTCTATTAAATAGAGGACTAAATAATGTGAAAATAAAATGGCCCAACGATATTTATTGTGATAATAAAAAGTTAGCAGGTATTTTAATTGAAAACTCAGTTAGAGGCGATAAAATATATGCTTCTATAGTAGGGATCGGATTAAATGTAAATCAGATCAAATTTCTATCATCGTTACCTAACCCAACATCATTAAGCAATGTTTTAGGAATAAGGGAGATAGATATAAGCGAAGCATTAAATGAACTTTTATTTTTTATCGAAAAACAATACATTTCTTTAAAGGAAGGAAAAGCTGAGTTGATTAATGCCAAATATTTAAAGTACCTATACTGGCTTAATGAGACTAAAAAATTTAGTATTAATAAGAAGAATGTAGAAGGAATAATTATTGGAATTAGTCCAATAGGAAAACTTCAAGTAGAGATAAAAGGTGAGGTGGAAGAATTTGGGTTAAAGGAAATTGAATTCTTAGAGTAAAAGTTAGTCCATATTTGCTAATTCATCAATATCCATTGATTTGGCGATTTCTTTAAAAAAATCACAGTTTTCTTGATTATTACCTTCAATAGTCAGTAGAAAACGGTCTCCCAAACCTAAAATTAGACTGGCTCTGTTACGCTTCTTTTTATAAGACTCCCAGCCATTAATATTGTCTCCTAAATTTATGCTTTGAGCGTATTCTTCACTTGTATCAATTTTAAAGCCACTTGCCCACATTGCTGTTGCCATAGAGTACATGCTATAAGCTGCATTATAATCTAATAAACTTATATTTATTTTATCTCCGCCATCATTTATATATTTTGCTTCTGCAGAAGAATAAGACATCTCAGACATATCCATAGAAGCACCTTTAGGATCACCTTTCAAAGAATATCCTTCAATTGACCCTGGTAAATATTTCATTAATTCCTCATAATGGATGGCTTTTGCATTTTTCCTTTCTTCCATATTCTTTTCCATCTTTTCAGCATTCTCTTTCATATTTTCACTCATTTTTACTAATGCGCCAAGTGGATTCTTTTCGATATCAATATTATCTTCTTCTTTAGGCTCATCATTTCCACCGCAAGCTGTAAATAAAATAATAGGAAAAGTTAAAAGTAATGTCTTTAAATTCTTCATAATTAAAAATAAATAGATAAGTTAAAAGTAATATAAAATATTGGTATTCAGGTATTTATTATAGATATATTTTGGCAAGTCTTTTAACCAAACTGTTAAAAAATTCGGTCAACGGTTTTTCTATCATCATTTTCATAAAAGGATTGATATCTCCTTCGAAAATTAAATGCGCTTCAGAAGTGTTATTCTCCTTTTCAGACAAATAAATATTCAATGTGAATTTAAATGGTGTTTTTCCATGAGAATCAAGGTAGATTAATGAATTTGCAGTAGATGCAACACGTTTTAACCCAAGACTTCCCATACTTTTTATTTTCATTGTACAGGTTTCCTCTGTTGATTCCCAACTATCAATTTTATCTTTAGGGAATAATTGTTCGAAATTATTCATATCCATAAGGAAGTTATAAACTTCTTCCTGATTGGTATTAATGAGTTGATGATTAGTTTCTATATTCATCTATTATGAACTTTGAATAGCTGGTGCCCATTTGTTTGGATTTTTTCTCCATTCAGTTAATGATTCAATGTCTGATTTAGAAACATATTCAGCATCAACAGCAACTTTTAACATAGAATTATAATCACTCAAAGTAATTAATTTGCAGTCACTTTTTTCAAAGTTCTTTCTGGCTAATTCAAATCCATAGGTGAATATAGCGACCATGCCAAGAACATTACATTCATTTTCTCGAAGTGCTTCTACAGCCTTTAAGCTACTTCCTCCAGTAGAAATCAAATCTTCAATGACAACAACATTCTGATTTTTAAAGATATCGCCTTCAATTAAATTTTGCATTCCATGCCCTTTGGTCGAAGACCTTATATAGGCAAATGGTAACCCCATTGCTTCAGCAACTAAAGCTCCATGAGCAATACCTCCTGTGGCAACCCCAGCAATTACTTCAACATTCGGAAAATGTTCATTTATAGCATCAACAAATTGTTGGCGGATAAAAGTTCTTACTGGAGGGTAAGATAAAGATTTTCTGTTGTCACAATAAATTGGAGAGTTCCATCCTGATGACCATTGAAAAGGAGTTGTAGGATTCAATTTAATAGCTTTAATTTGCAATAGTGATTCAGCTATTTTTATTGCGGATTCTTCGTTTAAAATCATAGGTGCAAATGTATAAAGTTTTTATCAACGATAAGGTAATTTGTTTTACAAATAACATAGAAAATTATAAAGCCTTTTCGAATAATTTGGTTTTAAATTTCTTTTCATTAGAAATCACACCCTTTCTTATTGATTTGTTGAATAGCAACGACAAAATGAATGTCATTATTGTTGTTAAAGATTGTGATGTGGCTTTCAATGAATTTCAGACCTATTTTAAAATAATTAAGGCAGCTGGAGGAATTGTAAGTAATATTAAAGGTGAAAAACTTTTTATTTACCGATTAGATAAGTGGGATTTACCAAAGGGGAAAATTGAAAAAGGAGAAAGTATAGAAATAGCAGCCATTAGGGAAATTGAGGAGGAGTGTGGAATAACAGGGCTAAGTATTAATAAACAGTTAAATGATACTTACCATATATACCAGCTAAAAGATAAACTAATCTTAAAGCAAACTTATTGGTTTGATATGAAAACTAACTATGAAGGAGAATTGGTGCCTCAACTTGAAGAAAATATAACAAAGGCAGAATGGTTAGAGACTAATCAAATCAATGGTAGAGTATTGAAAAATACTTATGCATCTATTACAGAACTATTGAATCTTAGTGGTTATTTGGTAAGCTCGTAGAAATCCTTTTCAATGTTATCTTCTGTTGCCCTCTCAGCTGTTCCTCCTGGTCGCCCTGCAGGAGCTTTTACAATTTTTAGGTCATCATTAACCAAAATATAAGTAGGAAAAGTAGCGACCTTATAATTAGAGAGCACATTTTTATCATTTCCAACATGTAAGAAAGTCCATTTATAACCTTCGTTCTTAGCCAAAAAGTCCGACATTTTACTAAAATCGTTGTCAGCACAAATGCTAATAAAATGAATTTTGTTTTTATATTTCTTATGTAGAACCTGCATTATCTTCATTTCTTTTTGACTTGGAATACTCCAGTTAGTCCAAAAGTTAATGTATATCGGCTTTCCTTTAAAATTACTTAGAGAAACAAACTCCTTGTCCCTATCTTTAAGCTTAAAACTGGGGGCTACACTTCCCTCTCCAAATTTTTTTCGAGTGATACGATCAATAATGTTAGTGGCAATCACTTTATGCTCAGGGTATTTAGAGTTTGATTTTATTTCTGTTAAAATGGTAATGATATTTTTTTTAGTAAAGTATTTGTCTTTACTTATTTCTAATAAACCATTTAATATAAAAAGGTTTTTAAATTCATCATTGAATAGAAAGGGGTATTTTTCTTTAGATAATGCATCAGATAGAGCTTTATAACTAGATTTATCATTTATTGCTTTAGAGATATCAAATCCTCTTACTTTAAGAGATAATTTCTTTAATTCTCCTTTAAAAAATGCCTTGTAGAATTTGGCATACTCAGGGTTATTGTAAAGAATAGGTTTTTTATCTAAATACTCGAGGTATAGATTTACTTTAATGTTTTGATTATTTTTTGAGTCAGCAACTTTGTATGAAACATCCAAGGAATTTTGTGTTAAAGCAATGCTGTATTTGATGTAACTTATCACAAATTCTGAATTAGAATTTTCAGCTTCTTTTAACATTTTTAATTTAAATGCTTTTAATTTAGGTTCAATGGAATGATTACGTTTTTCAAACAAGGCTCTATTATCTGCAATGAATCCATCAAATTTTTGATTGAACTTGCCAATTTGTTGATTAAGCTCAGTAGGAGCAGGGAAATTAAAGATGAGAGAAAGTTGTTTGTCATAAATTCTACCTTTATTTAAAGCTTCACTGTAAGTCAAGTTAACATTGTAAACTTCTCCTGGCTTGACAAAAAATGAAGTGCTTTTGTCCTCAATTTCTACATATACTTTTTTGGTCTCTTTAGTGTCAAATTCAAAACGATAAGCCCCATTTTGTTGAATTGTAGTGAAACCAATTTGAGTCTTTTTTGTGCTGATGTAATCAGAGTAAGTGTATAGAACCAGTTCTTTACCTTTAAATTTGTCCGTTTTCCCTTTAATAACAGTATTACTTGCTGTTACTGTAGAAACGAAAAAAAAGAATATTAATACTAATATCTGACTGTTTTTTTTCAATCTGTGAATCTTTAAATTAATTGGTCTTTTATTATTACAGGAACAAATTGGCTCGCATCTCCTCCATTAATTATAATATCACGTACAATTGTTGAATTTATTGCAGACAATTCAGGAATAGTAGACATGAATATTGTTTCAATATCATTATCCATTGATTTATTCATTTGAGCAATAGAGTTCTCATAAGTATAATCTGCAATGTTTCTAATTCCTCTTAGGATATAATTTGAACCAATTTTTTTACAAAAATCTATGGTTAAGCCAGTATAAGTAACCACTTCAATTTTTTGATTATTATGAAACGTTTTTTCAATAAAATCAACTCGTTGATCGATACTGAAGTGGTACTTTTTTGAAGAATTTTGACCAATTGCGACTACAATTTTGCCAAAAAGGGGGAGTGCCCTTTCTACAATATTTTGATGCCCTAAGGTTATTGGATCAAAAGAACCTGGAAATACTGCAATTTTCATATCAGTTAAATTTGCATCAAAGTTAACTAAATATAAAGCGTTACTATTACTTGGATATTAATTTCTCAGAATATGTATTGTATTCCCCTTGTATTGAGATTAAATATATTCCAGAGCTAATGCTGAAATTTCTAAGTGAAATAGTATTATTACCTGTATTAATCTCTTTCGTCTGTTGTGTTATTAGTTTTCCGGTGCTACTGTATAAGCTAATGATTAAGTTTTCGTTGGTACCACTATTTATTAATAAATCTAAATTATGATTGGTTAAATTGGTTTTAATTACGTCAAACGAATAATCTTGGCAATTGGAAGCTATAATTCTATGGTATTCAACAGCACCATTATAGTCGACTTGCAAAAGCCTATAATAAGCAGTTTCATTATTAACTTCAGTGTCAGTAAAGGAATAATTAATAGTAGTTTGGCTATTTCCAGAGCCATAAACTTTAGTAAGTTCTTCAAAAATAAAATCTGGGCCGCTTTTTTCAACTATAAAATAATCATTATTTATTTCTGATTCAGTAGACCATTCAAGTAAGGTGTGATTCTTGTCGCATTTTGCTTCAAAGCTTGCTAAACTTACAGGTAGGACGGGAGCACAGTCTAATGTTGCACCATTGCTTAATTGCCATGATAAGGTAAAGGGATTACTATTTCCATCCCAGTTGTCTAACATTAATACATAGATTTCACCAGCAACTACAGTTAATGGCTGTAAATAACCGTCTCCACCAGAAGCTTCAACAACGTCAACAGCTGGTGCAGCTAATCCAGTTTCCCCACCAGGACCACTAGTTGCCAGAGATGCTGCAGAGCACCTTAAAGGAAGGTCATTTGTAAATGCTGGACATTGAAGAGAATTATATGGACCCCATAATGTCCAATCATAATCTGCCGCGGGACTTGGACTTATAAGAAATCCGATTGTTCCACTTGTAGCAGGTGAAAATATATACCAATTGGATTGAATTTCACCATTACCTCCAAAGTTTAAACAAGAATTCCAATCACCTGGAAGTTCTTGAAATCCAGGGCCTGTTGTCCCTCCATTTAACGATCCATCACCACAAACGACAACGCCACCTGTACAGTCTTCTACACTTGTTGGATACGGAGCTACAGGTGTTCCTGTACAGTTAACAGTTAAATTCCAACCTGCATTATTTGTAAATCCATCAGAAGTAAAACGAAATGATAAGCAACCAGACGTATTGGAAGAGCTAGCAGTAATTACAGATCCAGCAGCAATTGTCCCAGTATATATCCCAATGATATCAGCTGCCCCATCATTGCCATCAAAAACGTATAGGTATTCAAAATTATTTTCAATGTTAAAAGACACAACAGTAACACTAACATATTGTCCGGCTACTGAAGGGCATATTGTTATTAATCCATTTTCATTACTAGAATAACTACTTCCCGAACCACCCGAATCATAATAATTGTAACTTCCTCCACACTGGATAGTTGTAGAACTTGTTCCAGTAGTAGGTTGTATTATATCAGGACATCCAACAGAAACAGAGCTAGAGGTAGAAATAGAAGTGCATCCATTTGTAACTAAAGCTTGATACATGGAGTTGACAGCTACCGCTTGTACCCATGGATCGGTTGTCGCACCAGCTATGTTGGTCCATGTCGCTCCACCGTTGGTTGATACTTGCCATTGAATAGTTGCCGCAGGGTCTTCGCCTGCTAATGTTAGCGTTGTATTGCCAGCTGCTGGGCAAAATGTATTTGGAGATGCTGAAGATGTACCCGCTACCGTTGCACAAGGAGAAAAACAAGTAACAAGAGCATCCCATCCGGTTCCAGTAGTAAATCCGTCAGAATCAAACACAATCGTTAAAGATCCCGTTGTTGAAGTAATTGTTCCTGGAATATTTGAGTTGCAGTAAGTTCCAATGAGTGGAACTCCAGTAGTGGTTCCATCATAAATTCTAATCCAATCATAACAACCTCCGCCATTAGGTTCAATATCAAAAGGCCCATTTGTAAAATCAATTTGTATCATTTGACCAACAACTGAAGGGTTGAAAGTCAAAGTTCCTAATTGGCTATTTCCATAGTTCCCACCAGAACCACCTGGGTCATAATAGTTGTAAGTTGTACCACAGGTAATAGTCGAAGAAGATGTTCCTGAGGAGGGATGAACAAAAGGTGGAGGAGGGCCTGGAGTAGGTGAACAGGAGACATCGGCAACCCAGCCAGAACCAACAGTACCACCATCAGAATCAAATACTACCGTTAAAGACCCAGTAGATGAAATAATTATTCCTGGAACATTTGAATTACAATATGTCCCTAATAGAGGAGAGGACGTGTTAGGCCCATCATAAATCTCAATCCAATCATAACAACCTCCACCATTAGGTTCGACATCAAATGCACCAGCAGTAAAATCTATCTGCACATATAAACCACCTATAGATGGATTAAAGGTCATTGTTCCTAACTGATTGTTGCCATAATTCCCAGTTCCACCCGGATCTAAATAAGTAGAAGTAGATCCACACGTGATGGTAGAGGAAGAGCTACCAGAAGAAGGATGAATAGTTGGAGGAGGTGGGCCAGGAGCTATAGAACAGGTTACATCAGCATCCCACCCAGTTCCAGTAGTAAACCCATCAGAATCGAAAACAATGGTTAAAGAACCAGTCGATGAGGTTATTGTTGTTGGAATAGTTGAGTTACAATAGGTGCCAATTAATGGAGAGCCTGTATTTGGCCCATCATATACTTGAATCCAATCATAACAACCACCACCGTTCGGTTCTATGTCAAACGGACCAGTAGTAAAGTCTATTTGGATATATTGGCCACCTATTGAAGGGTTGAGTGTTAATGTGCTTAATTGGTTATTGCCATAGTTTCCAGCAGAACCACCTGGGTCATAATAGTTATAAGTTGTACCACAAGTAATGGTTGAAGATGACGTTCCTGAAGAAGGGTGTGTAATGGTTTGCCCAAAAATAGTTAATGGGATCGTAAAAAGACTAACAATTAAAAAAATAAAATTCTTTAAATACCTTGTTTTATGTAGCATAATTTTTTAAGTGGTTTGAGGATAATCATCCTTATAGGGTGTTCACTTATTATAACTTGAACAAGTTACGCCATTATTTAAACTAAATGAAACAAAATTAAACAGAATGTTAAGAATCTAAATAAAAATAGTTATTCTTAACTATCAGTAATACAGTAAGTTGTGAATATTAATTTTAGGTCTTTAAAAAGCCTTAAAGATGGAACCTATAGATCAACCTCACTTTAAAAACAAGTCCATCACTAAATGTAGGATTCAACAATGTTCTATCATCTCCAGCAGTAATCCCGTAAATGTCAAGATCTACATTATCATCATTTATATAAGCTTCATAACTTCTACCTAATGAATATCCAGTTTTCGTTTGGATAAGAATGCTTTTTTTAATGGTAAATTGAAGATACCCAAAGATTTCATTTGTTTTCTTCATTAAATAGGAATTATTATTTCCCAAATGGTAAGTTCTTGTTATAGCGGTAAAATTGGTTCCAATGTTTAGCCAACCTGCCAATTTATAATTTACATCAGCCCAAATGGGTAGTGTGAAATTAGCTTCAAGTTTGTCGTTCGGGCTTTTGTAGTAAAACCCTAGGAGAGGGGTAATCAGCGGGCCATGTAAGTCATTGTTGGCATAAACCCCAATGTGATACTTGAAAGTTTCACTTTTTTTGTATTTCATTAAAAGCAACCCTCCTAATTGAAAATCTTTACCAGATAAATTTTTGAAATCAGAAGATATTTTAGGAAGTAACATATAAGTGCCATTCCACTTTTCTGAATGATTTCTATTAAAACCAATTTTTAGATTGGCAGTTGAGATGGTTGTGTAATTAGCTATAGGATACAGCTTGGTTTTTATTTGCTCTAAATAGAAACCAGTTAAAATCGCATTATCATCGTTAAGTTTAATTGGCAGTGTTACATCGGCTCCAAATTCCTCTATATTAGTACTTCCGGGAATGCTGTCAAAGCTATTTTCCGGAGTTATTGTATAATGAAACCTTGCTAAGTCAACATAGTTTTGAGCATTTATAGAGGGCAGCGAACAAAAAGAAAGTCCTAATAATAGTACCTTAAGGTGTTTCATTTAACTTAGTTCAAATACGGTAATTTCTGGCAATATACCAACTCTTCCGGGATAACCAATAAAACCCAAACCTCGGTTTACATAAATTTGTTGCTTGTTTCTTTCATAAAGACCAGCCCAAAACTTATATAAGTATTGTGAAGGGCTCCATTTAAACCCAGGAATTTCAATTCCAAACTGCATTCCATGTGTATGGCCAGAAAAGGTAACAGCAATATCTGGATGATCTGGTAGAACCACATCTTCCCAATGAGAAGGGTCATGGCTTAATAATAATTTTAGATCATGATCTAAACAACCACTTTTTGCCTTGTTTATGTCTCCGTACTTTTGAAATCGAGCCTGGCTGCCCCAATTTTCTACTCCA
Organism: Flavobacteriales bacterium; assembly: GCA_029262875.1. GTDB lineage: Bacteria > Bacteroidota > Bacteroidia > Flavobacteriales_E > Vicingaceae. The sequence goes on along the minus strand of JAJCYO010000131.1, from coordinate 12,055 downwards.
ATTATAGCAAGCCTTTCATTTTCTTTTTCTACGATATGGTGCTCATTAAGTAATAATTTCCATCCTAACTTTTTATGAACACCTTTCATTAACTTATAGTTATGTTTTCTGCCTTCAGTATCTCCTTTTTGATAAAAGTAATCACCGTAGTCATGATTACCTAAAATAGAAAATACACCCAATGGAGCAGAAATTTGTTTCAATGTATCAATAAAAGGGATAGCTTCTTCTGCGATCTCATTAACCAAATCTCCAGTAAAAAATACCATATCTGGTTTTTGCTCATTAATGAGCTCTATCGCTTTTTTCAAAGGTTCATTAGTTAGGAAACTGCCAGAATGAATATCAGAAATTTGAACAATTCTTAAGCCTTTAAATGGTTTTGGAAGATTAGGGATTTGTAATTGTTGGTTCCTTATTTTAAAATCAAAGGCTGTTTTCAATATTCCAAACATTAGTGTTCCGAAAGGAATCGCTGAAGCAACTATGGCAGATTTCTTTAGGAATTGTCTCCTGCTGGGTAAATATTCTCTTGTTTTTCTGTGAAATAATTTATGTTTTGTGAATAAAACCAGGCTTTTTACATCATGAAATATTATAAGTATCGATCCAATTAATTTTGATAACAGAATAATTAAAACAATTCCGAATAAATAGATTCTCGCAAATTTTGGAGGCACTTGATTCGATGTGAAGTAAGAAGAAACAAAAACCATAAAGACTAATGTCGATACAGTAAATGCCCAATAACTTATTTTGATTACCTTTCTGAAAGTTGGACTTAATTTTTCAATAATTTTTTTTAATGCTCTGTAATAGTAGAAGTCTATTGGAAGAATAATACTGGCTCCTATTAAAATAAAATACAAAGACATAAATAGTTTTAAATAGGTTAATTAAAAGGTGTAAAATTGCGAAAAAAAATAGTTTGAATAAAAATGAAAGACCTATTTTATTTTTTTTAAACATAAATGTTCTTTTCAAAAAAATTATTACATTTGCATCCGTTTTTAAAGGAACAGAATAAAAATACAAAGATGAAAAAAGATATACATCCAGAAGAATATAGATTAGTAGTGTTTAAAGATATGTCAATGGACTATTCATTTTTATGCAAATCTACTGCTGAAGCGAAAGAAACTATTAAGTGGGAAGATGGTAACGAATATCCGTTAATTAAATTAGAGATTTCCCATAAATCTCACCCATTTTATACTGGTAAAATGAAATTGGTTGATACGGCTGGTAGAATTGATAAATTCAAGAACCGTTACGCTAAGCACTCAAAAAAATAAGAAACTCATAATATTTCTTAAAAGTCCTAGTTGTTACTAGGACTTTTTTTATTTTAGTAAAATAAAATTTTATTAGATGAACATTATCTTTTTTGATGACAATAGAGAACAGTTCCTTCCTTTGGCGTACACTAAACCCATTGCTAAACTTAGAGTGGGTATATTAACCATTGAGGAGAAGTGGGAACGATATTTTAATAAGCATGATGTTTCTATTGCTATTTCTCACCTTACTGAGGATTACTTGTCAAATAAGTATCCATTAACAGAGCAAGAAGAGAATATCTTTATTAATGCACGGTTTTTACCCAATGAACGACTGGTTGACTTTATTGTTAATAATCTAATTGCAGACGAAGCGGTATTGTATGAGGGTAGTGTGGTAGCCTCTAAATGTACTATTGAGCAATTTAAATCAGAATCTTATTACATAAAAGATTATAATGAGAGTTTTATTTCCATTGAATTAAAAACTGTTACAGATATATTCAAAAAAAATGGTATTGCCATTGAACATGATTTTGAATTAATTACAAAAGGTAGAAAATCAGCATCAATTAGTGCGACAAATACCCTTATCGGAGATAATATTTTTATTGAGGAAGGTGCAAACGTAGAAGCTTCTATACTAAATTCTTCTACTGGACCAATATATATTGATAAAGGGGCAGAGGTAATGGAAGGGGTATTGATAAGAGGACCATTTGCATTGTGCGAAGGAGGAGCCTTAAAAATGGGAACTAAGATTTATGGACCGACTACCGTTGGAAGATTTTCAAAAGTAGGAGGAGAGGTTAATAATAGCGTTATCCAAGATTATTCAAACAAAGGACATGATGGGTTTTTAGGAAACTCAGTAATTGGTGAATGGTGTAATTTAGGTGCAGACACAAATACTTCGAATCTTAAAAATAATTATGGGGAAGTAAAATTATGGTCATACCAAAGTGATAAATTGGAGCCTTCTGGATTACAATTTTGTGGTTTAATAATGGGAGACCATTCTAAATGTGGAATCAATACGATGTTTAATACAGGTACGGTTGTAGGTGTTTTCGCGAACGTTTTTGGTAGTGGATTTCCGAATAAATTTATTCCCTCCTATAGTTGGGGGGGGGCAAGTGGTTTTGAAGAATGTGAATTAAGTAAGATGTTTGATGTTGCAGATAAAGTAATGGAAAGAAGAGATGTTGAGTTGACCACTGACGATAAAGCAATTTTAACTGCCATTTTTGAAATGACGGATAAATACCGCTTATAATACCGTCAATTTTTCAGTTATATAGTTATTGGCACGAGTATTGAAAACAATAGAATGGATAGCATTCTTTGATTTTTCATAGAATAACTGTCATATTGACCTAATTTAAATGAGATGAGAGATATTTTTGATATGGATAACATAATGATGAGCAATGTTCTTGATGAAGATGCTGAGTTTATTCCATTGTTGTCACCAGATGATGAAGAACAGATTAATGCAGAAGAAACTCCCGATGAGTTGCCAATTTTGCCATTGAGAAATACAGTGTTGTTTCCTGGAGTGGTAATACCAATTACTGTTGGTAGAGATAAATCTATTAAGTTGATTAAGGAAGCATACAAGGGAGACAAAACCTTAGGAGTTGTTTCCCAAAAGACAGATGAAGTTGAAGATCCAACTGAGGCTGATTTAAATGATGTGGGAACAGTAGCGTTCATTCTTAAAATGTTAAGAATGCCAGATGGGAATACAACCGTTATTATACAAGGTAAAAAGAGATTTAAAGTTAAAGAGATTACTCAAAAAGAGCCATATCTGAGGGCTAAGATTGAGGCATTTAATCAGCAAGAAAAACCATCTGGAAAGGCTTTTGATGCTTTAGTAGCTTCCATAAAAGATTTAGCGTCTCAAATTATTGAACAATCTCCAGCGATACCTACAGAGGCAACTTTTGCGATAAAAAATATAGAAAGCCCAACTTTCTTGATCAACTTTATTGCTTCTAATATGAAGGCGGATGTGACTACCAAACAAAATTTATTAGAAATTCCTGAGCTAAATGAGCGAGCAAATTTATTGTTAGAGCATTTAACAAAAGAGCTACAGCTATTAGAGTTGAAAAACGATATTCAATCGAAAGTTAGAACGGATTTAGATCAGCAACAACGAGAATATTTTTTAAATCAACAAATAAAGCAAATTCAAGAAGAACTTGGTGGAGACCCGCAGCAACAAGAAATTGAGGAATTTAAGAAGAAAGCAAAGAAGAAGAAATGGAATAAAACTGTTGCTGAAAGATTTGATAAAGAATTGCAAAAATTTCAACGATTAAACCCTCAGGCGGCTGAGTATTCAGTTCAATTGAATTATTTGGAAACACTTATTGAATTGCCTTGGGATGATTATACTAAAGACAATTTTGACCTAAAAAGGGCACAAGAAATATTAGATAAAGATCATTTTGGATTAGAGAAAGTAAAGGAAAGGATTGTTGAATATTTGGCAGTATTGAAGCTAAAAGGAGACATGAAGTCGCCTATTTTGTGCTTGTATGGACCTCCGGGAGTTGGTAAAACTTCTTTAGGAAAGTCTATTGCAGAAGCATTGGATAGAAAGTATGTTAGAATGTCATTGGGTGGTGTTAGAGATGAAGCAGAAATTAGAGGGCACCGAAAAACATATATTGGAGCAATGCCTGGAAGAATCGTTCAAAACATTAAAAAGGTGAACTCTTCTAATCCAGTTTATGTATTGGATGAGGTTGATAAATTAGGAACGAGTTTTCAAGGTGACCCGTCATCAGCGTTATTGGAAGTCCTGGATCCTGAACAAAATGAGAATTTTTATGATAATTTTTTAGAGCTGGATTATGATTTATCTAAAGTGTTGTTTATCGCTACTGCAAATTCACTTTCGACTATTCAACCTGCGCTGAGAGATAGAATGGAAATCATTGAAATTACTGGTTATACAGTAGAAGAAAAGATAGAAATTGCGAATAGACACTTAATTCCAAAATTGCTTGAAAACCATGGCTTAAAGAAAAAACACTTGAACCTTTCAAAGCAAATTATTGAAAAAATTATTACTGAATATACAAGAGAATCTGGTGTTCGTGGGTTGGAGAAAAAAATAGCAAAAGTTGTACGAAATATTGCAAAAAACATTGCAATGGAAGAGGAATATGATGCAAAAATTTCACAGGATGAATTGCTAAAAATTCTTGGACCAGGACATTCTAAGGATAAGTACCAAGGCAATGAAGTTGCTGGTGTGGTAACAGGTTTAGCTTGGACTTCGGTAGGTGGTGATATCTTGTTTATTGAGTCGAGTCTGAGTAAAGGAAAAGGGAAGTTGACTTTAACAGGAAATTTGGGTGATGTAATGAAAGAATCTGCGGTAATAGCGTTAGCATATTTAAAAGCTCATGCAAATCTATTGGGGTTAAAACCTGAGATTTTTGATAAATGGGATGTTCACATACATGTTCCTGAAGGAGCGACACCAAAAGATGGGCCTTCTGCTGGAATAACAATGTTAACAGCCTTAGCCTCTGCATTTACTCAGAAAAAGGTAAAAAACAATTTAGCCATGACGGGTGAAATTACGTTACGTGGAAGAGTCTTGCCTGTTGGAGGGATTAAGGAGAAAATTTTAGCAGCAAAAAGAGCAGAAATCAAAGAAATAATTTTATCAGAAGATAACAAAAAGGACATTGACGAAATTAATGCTAAATATGTGAAGGGATTAACTTTTCATTATGTGAAAAACATGATGGAAGTGGTTGATTTAGCGTTGACCGATCAGAAGGTAAAAGAGGCACTGAAAATCGCCTAATTTGATATCAACACCTGTTAATAATTAATTAAAAGTTTAAAAATTATTCAGCCCTAAAAAAATTATTTTTGTTAGCCTCACGTTGAGGGAAATAATAAAAATAAAAGAATGAAATTTATAGTATCAAGCGAAATCTTATTGAAGAAATTACAGCTAATCGGAGGTGTTTTAAATGCAAGCAATACACTCCCAATTTTAGATGATTTCTTGTTTGAAATAAAGAAAGGTGAATTGAGTATTACTGCTTCAGATTTGGAAACAACGATGGTTACCCAAATTTCTATTGAAGCAAAAGAAGATGGTGTAATTGCTATGCCAGCAAAACTATTGTTAGATACATTAAAAACCTTTCCAGATCAGCCTTTAACCTTTACCATTGATAAGGAGAACTTTGGAATAGAAATTTCTTCAGATTATGGTAAGTACAAATTAACTGGACATGACGGTAGTGAATTTCCTAAAACACCAAAATTAGAATCGCCATCAACTATTGATGTTGATGCATCTATTCTTTCTAATGCGGTAAATAAAACGCTATTTGCCACTGGAAATGATGAATTAAGACCAGTAATGTCTGGTGTTTTCTTTGAAATAAATAATGATGATTTAACCTTTGTTGCAACTGATGCACATAAATTGGTAAAGTATAAAAGAACTGATTTAAAAGCGGATAAAGGAGCATCATTTATCTTGCCTAAAAAACCGCTGACATTGCTTAAAAACATTTTAGGGAACGTTGGAGAAGAAGTTAAAATAGAATACAACGAAACCAATGCAATGTTTGTATTTGGTTCAACCAAAATGCAATGTAGATTAATAGATGGGAAATACCCTAATTACAATGCGGTTATACCTACAGAAAACCCTAATAGCTTAACTGTTGGGAGAAATGCATTGTTAAACTCAATTAAAAGAGTTTCTATTTTCTCTAATAAAACAACGCATCAGGTGAGGTTGAAAATGACAGGTAGTGAATTGCATATTTCTGCAGAGGATTTGGATTTTGCGAATGAAGCAAATGAAAGATTAACATGCCAGTATGAAGGAGAAGATATGGAGATAGGCTTTAATTCAAGGTTTTTGATTGAAATGTTAGCCAATTTAGAATCTGATGATGTCAATATTGCAATGTCTGCATCAAATCGAGCAGGAATTTTAACGCCTTGTGAAAAAACAGATGAGGCAGAAGAGGTATTGATGTTAGTAATGCCTGTAATGCTGAACAATTAAAATTTAGCTATTGAGATTTATTAAAACTGTCATTCATACAAGGATGACAGTTTTTTATTTTTATAAAAGATGGACCTATTAAAACAACTTTGCGAAATTCATGCTCCAGCCGGTAGTGAATATAAAATGACCGAGTTCTTGTTGGATTACATAAACAAAAACAAAAAAGATTGGAAAGTGGTCCCGAAGATAATTTCAGGTGATGATTTTCAAGATTGCATCATGCTGGTTTTTGGTAAACCAACTACTGCAATTTTTGCCCATATGGATTCAGTAGGATATACCACTGGATACGAGAATAATTTGATTAAAATAGGAGGTCCTTCAGCTAAAAAAGGAGCAAAATTGATTGGTAAAGATAGTAAGGGTGAAATAGAATGTACGTTAATCTCTAATGAGGATGAACATCAGTTTTTAACTTATTCGGTAGAGTATGATAGAGAAATTGATAGAGGAACAACATTTACTTATAAACCAGATTTTAGGGAAGATGATGAGTTCGTACAGTGTTGCTATATGGATAATAGATTAGGCATGTGGAATGCACTGAAAGTTGCAGAAACATTGGAAAACGGTGTCGTTGTTTTTTCTGCATGGGAAGAACATGGAGGGGGAAGCGTTGGTTATTTAGCAAGATATTTGTATGAGCAATTAAATGTGAAACAAGCATTAATTTCTGATATAACCTGGGTTACTGAAGGTGTTCCTCATAATAAAGGTGTTGCTGTTTCTATGAGAGATTCTGGTATTCCAAGAAGAAGTTATATAAATAAAATTATAGCATTAGCGAAAGAAAGTAAGGTTCCGTTTCAATTAGAAGTTGAAAGTGCAGGGGGAAGTGATGGCAATGCCCTACAGCGATCTCCTTACCCTTTCGATTGGTGCTTTATAGGAGCTCCAGAAGATAATGTACACTCACCTGATGAAAAAGTACATAAAAAAGACATTGAAGCGATGGTAGCGTTGTACCAATATTTAATGGCCTATTTATAACAATCAACTGTTAAAAATAGTTAAAGGGCAGGTGCCTTTATCTAAAAATCTCCTTATCTTAGCTCCAAAGTCAATTTAATGAAGCAAGCTGTAGTCAAAAAAGGTAAGGTTATTCCTCAAAATGTTCCTACTCCTTCTGTGAGTAAAGGTAGTGTGTTAATCAAAGTGCATTACAGTTGTATTTCTGCAGGAACGGAAATGACCAGTGTAAATACTACAAAAAAATCATTGGTTAAGAGGGCAATAGATTCTCCTGATGAGGTAAAAGAGGTGCTTGATTTTGTTAAGGAAAAAGGAATTCAAAAAACCATACAAAAAGTTAGAGGTGTTTTAGATGGAGGGAAGCAAACTGGCTATTCTGTAGCTGGTGAAGTGATAGCAGTTGGAGAAGGAGTAATCAATTTGCAGGTTGGAGATAGCGTTGCAGCTGCTGGTGCAGGGATTGCCAATCATGCAGAATATGTTGATGTGCCAACCAATTTGGTCATGAAAATGCCTAATGAGCTGGATTATAAATTAGCATCTACTGTTACGATGGGGGGAATTGCAATGCAAGGAGTTCGTAGAGCAGATTTAAGATTTGGAGAGAGTTGCGTGGTTGTTGGAGCAGGGATACTTGGATTATTAGCCTTACAAATGCTTAAATTGAGCGGAGTGAGAGTAATAGTGACAGACTTGGATGAACATCGATTGGCTTTAGCAAAAGAGCTCGGAGCCGATTTATGCATTAATCCAACTAAAGAAGATGCAGTAAAAATTTCCAATAGTTTTTCGGGAGGTTATGGTGTTGACTGTGTTTTATTTACCGCAGCAACTTCAAGCAGTAAACCACTGTCTGATTCATTTAAAATGTGCCGTAAAAAAGGGAAAGTTGTATTAGTGGGAGTTGTTGGAATGGAAATAAACCGTGGCGACATGTACGCTAAAGAGTTGGATTTTCAAATCTCAACTTCTTATGGACCTGGCCGTTACGATAGCAATTATGAAGAGAAAGGGTTAGATTATCCGTTGGCCTATGTTCGTTGGACGGAGAACAGAAATATGACAGAATATTTACAGCTATTAAATGAAGGGAAAATTAAAATAGAACCTTTAATTGATGCTGTTTATTCAATAGAGAAAGTGGATGAAGCCTATACAAGTTTAGATGTAGAAGGGCAAAAACCGATAATCGTTTTATTGGATTATAAGAATTCCTCTGATGATAAAAAGATTGAGTTAACAACCAAAGCAGTTAATAAAGATGTTATTAATGTTGGAGTAGTAGGAGCAGGAAATTTTGTACAGGGTATGCACTTACCAAATATTAAAAAATTGAATAGCAAGTTTTCACTAAGAGCAGTAATGAGTAGGACTGGTTTTAATGCAAATGCAGTTGCCAATCAATTTGATGCCGCTTATTCAACTACTGACTTTGATGAAATTATTAATGATAAAGACATTGATTTGGTGATGATTACTACTCGTCATGATAGTCATGCAGACTATGTATTAAGAAGCTTAAAGGCAGGAAAGCACACTTTTGTGGAAAAGCCATTAGCCATCAATCAGGAAGAGTTAGATCAAATTAAAGAATTTTATAATTCTGGAACTGAAAACAAGCCAGTTCTAATGACTGGATTTAATAGACGTTTTAGTCAGTTTGCTCAAGAAATAAGGAAGCATACAGTTAAGAGAATTAATCCCTTGTTTGTTCAATACCGAATGAATGCGGGTTTTATTCCGTTAGACAATTGGGTTCATGAGCATGGTGGAAGAATTGTTGGTGAAGCATGTCATTTAATAGATTTAATGACCTCATTAACCAATTCAACAATAAGTACTATCAGCTACGAAAAACTTTCTCCAAATAATGATAAATTTTCTCAACAAGATAATGTGTCCATGATCCTAAAATATGAAGACGGTTCGGTTTGTAACATTCATTATTTTGCATCTGGAAGTAAACAACTTTCAAAAGAATATATGGAAGTTCATTATGATGAAAAAACGATTACAATGGACGATTACAAAACCTTAAAAGGGTCTGGCGTAAATGTTAAAGAAATTAGTTTGAGTAGAAGCGACAAGGGACAAAAAGAAGAATTAGAAGCACTTTATGATACTTTAAAAGGGAATGCAAAAGACTGGCCAATAGCTTTGGAGGATATGATTCAAACGACCGAAGCTACTTTTTTAATAAACAATTAATGTCTTTATTAAATAAATTTGAAGATGATAACTTTGTTGGAAGAAGCTTAAGAAACCTACTTTCATGGTATCCTTATGAAAAATGGAAATTAGGGAATGCTTTTTTTCAATTCTATGCTCTTTTATTTAAGCATGAGAAATTAAGTATAGAAGAAGCAAGGAATTATCAGCTAAAAGAACTTCAAAGAGTTGTTAACCAAGCTTACAATAATACAGTTTTTTATAAAAAAAAGTATAATACAGCTGGCTTTCACCCTTCACAATTGAAACACTTAACAGATTTAAAGTTGATTCCAATATTAACCAGAGATGAGGTTAGAGACAATGGGAAAAACATGGTTGATAGAACCTTTAAAGGAAAGTTATATAAATCAGTAACAAGCGGAACAACAGCTAAACCATTAACCATATATAGAGATAAAGAAACAGCTCAGAAAGAGTATGCAGCAATTTGCTATCAATGGGCACGAATTGGTTATCAGCCTGGTGATGGAAGGGTTGAGTTTAGAGGGATATTAGATAAATCAACAACATTTATTCATTTAAAACACGAAAGAGTTCTTCGAATAAATATTATTGAAATGGCTATTGATAATGTTGATTTAATCATTGATGCGATTAGAAAAAGTGGTTACCATTACATTCACGGTTATCCAGGATCAATTTATAAGTTCTTTAAATTGATAAAAGAAAAACATGGGGTGTTTCCAGAGGATATTAAAATCAATGCTTTTTTATTAGCATCAGAAAATATATTTGATTGGCAGATTGATTTGATGAGAGAAATGATTCCAGCTGTTAAAGTAATTTGTCATTATGGTCAAGCTGAAAAAGTAGCGCTTGGAGCTTGGGATAATGATGAGAACTATCATTTTATACCATCTTACAGTCTTACAGAAATTAATGAAAACAAGATCATTGGAACGAGTTTTATAAGTGATGTAATGCCATTAATTCGTTATGAAGTAAATGATACAATGGAATTAAAATCCACTGAACCAATAGGTGCTAAATCGTTGTTTCCTGTTGTAGAAAGCATCAGTGGACGAATGGAAGATATTACGTATACAACAGAAGGCAAATCTGTTCCTCCGGCTTTGGTAACCTTTCCGTTCAAAAACTTGAAGTTGGTTGAATCCTGTAAAATCATACAAAATACAAAGACAGCATTTGATGTGGTTGTTCAAAGTTCAAGTGATGAAATTAAACTTCAAGGAGAAATTAATGAATTGGAAGAAAAACTTAAAGTTATTTACGGGGAAAGTGCTACATTTAATTTCTCAATTACCACCAAAATTCCATTAACAAAGAATGGAAAGTTTAAATGGGTGGAGTGTAAAATCTAATAAAAGTTGAAACGACTAGTAATAATATTTCTCCTAATTTTTCCTGTTTATAAGTTATTTTCCCAAACTCATTTGTATCAACATTATACTGTAGAAGATGGTTTACCTTCCTCAGAAGTTTATTCTGCCTTTCAAGATTCTAAGGGATACATTTGGTTTGCTACAGATGCTGGCGTTAGCCGATTTAATGGGTATGAGTTTCAAAACTTTGATGTTAGTAACGGATTAACAGACAATACCGTTTTTCTGATTGACGAAGATAATAAAGGAAGGATCTGGTTTGGAACTTTTAACTGCCAATTATCATACTTCGAAAATGATAGTATTTATTCTTATGCGTATAATGACGTGTTAAATGAGGCTATTGAAGGGAAAACAGCTATGAATAGTTTTAAGATAGATTCACATGGAAATATATGGTTAGGTTTTAATGATCAAGGATTAATTAAAATTAATAATGGAAAATTATCAGTTGCCAATAAATCAATAGGGCGAACAGATGTCTCAATAAAATTTCATGATGCTGGAATTTCTTATGGAAAAATTGCAAGTAAAGAGTTTATCAAGTCTGCACAACTCAACCTGAATTATTATGATACTGTTTTTTTGCAGATAGAAAATCATTCATTTGCATCAACACAGTTATACGATAAATTCAGTGCAAAATCTGGAAAATATCGAAGCTTTGTGATAGAAAAAATTAAAAATGATATTTTTTATTACACCTCACCTATAAATTGTTTCTTGTTAAAAAAAGAATCAAAGAATATAAAAATAAAAGGTGCAGAATTTATTAAGGATGTTGTGACTTCCAGTTTATATGAAAACGGTAATTTATGGTTAAGTGTAAGAGACCATGGCGTGTATAAATGTAAAATTGTTGGAGACAGTTTGAAAGTATTAGATCAATTTCTCGATAAGAAATTGGTGTCTAGAGTTTTTATAGATAGAGAAAAGGGCATATGGTTTTTAACCGTGGGAGACGGTGTATATTATTTGCCTTCCGAAAATATTAAAATTAATTTATTAAAGAACCCAAATAACAAGATAACGGCTATAGAGATAGATAGTATAGGAGGTTCAATTTATACTGCTTATGATAGTGGGGAGGTGTTAGAAGAAAGCAGTAAGGATGGAAACAAATTCACTAAAATGATTTTCTAATCAAATTTTAGAAGCAA
>JAJCYO010000130.1 GCA_029262875.1 Flavobacteriales bacterium | reverse complement strand
GTCTACGGCATTAGGCCCGTGGGCTTGGCCATTGTAACTTGGATAATTCATAGCAAAAGCTGCATTCAAAGCATCTATTTGAGATTCTATTTGTGCATAAGGGATAACCGATACTGGATCTGCTGGGTTTCTAATTATATGAACAACAACTGGTACTACCCGATCAGCATTAGAAGAAATTGGTAAAATGCCGTTTTGAGGGGAAGTGAGATTGTTTAAAATATAGTTCTGTAAAGCATCATTTAATCCTTCCATATAATTATTGAAGAATTTACTATTTTCTTTTTGGATGGAGAGTACTTGATCATGGCCACAACTTTCCTCGATAATCTTCGATTGGGCTGGCACTTGTACTTGAGAAAATAGATTTTGTGCAATAAGGATAAAAATAAAAGGAAGAATAGTTTTCATAACCCACGTATAATCATTAAAGTTAGCGAAATCAAATTAAAGTGCAATATTATGCCTCTTTCTATTAATAGAGAGTCCTACTATTTTGTGTCAATTTATAATAACTACCTCAATTTATAGATCAAATTAAAAACTATTATAATTTACTCCTCCTTCCATTCCTCCCCTCTACCGGGAGTATAAGGTGTAGTTCCCATTGCTTTTTCCAATGCTGCAACTTCCTTTACATATTCTTTTATCTCCGCTAAGACAGGTACATACTCTTCTTTAGCAATTTTAATGTTGTTTTTAGCAGTAGTGGTTGGAGCAGAAGTAGAATTCCATAATCCCCAAATGGCATTGCTTAACCTTTCATCTAATCCTGGGTAGGTTTCATACTGGTGCTTAGAAATATCACCATCACCATAAAATTCAGTGGTGGTCTTTTTCATTTTAATTTCTAACTCCTTTACCTTAGATAATAATGCTAAATCAACATTAGGTGTAGTTTGAACAGCAACCTTAATGTATTTCAACTTGTTTTGCAGTTCACTTAACAACCTTTCCGATCCATCAACAGATCTTCTCAATTCAGCTACCTCTTTCTGAAAAGCCAACAGTGCTTTTTTATCAGTTGCTGGTAATGTGGTATTGTTGAGTAGCTCAACCTCAAAGGTTTTAGGCTCAGAGAGTTTTTCTGTTTTTCCATTGCTGCTTAAATAAGCAGTAACGGTATATTTCCCTGGTAAAGCCAATTGGCCAACATCAGCAGACCCATAACGGCCTACTTTTCTTGATTTTAATTTAATTGGACCAGTAGGAGCGTACCTGAAATTCCAAACAATTCTTTTCATTCCAGCTGAAGCACCTGTTTTTATCTTTTGGATTTCATCACCCGCTTCATCTTTAATGACAAAAAGTAAGAATGCTTTTTCTTCCGAAGCTTCTTTCTTGATTTCCTCTTTTGTTGGATAGGTGTCATCTGTTGTTTTTTTCTCTTTGGCTCTTCTTATTTCTTGAGCTGTTTTTAAGGAATCATTAAAATAATAAGTAATAACACTCCCCACTGGAGGGTTTTTTGCAGCATAATAGCTTTCTCCTTGGGCATTTTTTCCTTTATAACCTAATGGATTTGTAGTATTGAACATCAGCTGTTTTTTGATGTTAAATACATGGAATCGTTTGTCCAATAACTTTTCATCAGCTAATTCTCTTAAAGCAGAATAGTCATCTAACACATAAAAGCTTCTACCAAAAGAAGCCAATACTAAGTCGTTTTCTCTTTTCTGAATTTCCATGTCTCTAAAAGCGATGGTTGGTAATCCAGATTTTAGTTGTATCCAATGTTTACCGCCATTCAAAGTAACAAAAGCACCGAACTCAGTTCCTACAAATAAGATGTTCGGATTAATGTGGTCTTGTTCTATGCAAAAAACAGCACCTTTTGCTGGTAAATTTCCAGCGATAGAAACCCATGATTTCCCGTTGTTATTACTTTTTAATAAGTAAGGTTTAAAATCACCTCTTTTATGGTTGTTAAAGACAGCGAAAACAGTCCCAGCATGGTGCTTGGATGCTTTTAACATGTTTACATAAGTCATGGCTGGAACCCCAGGAACACTAATGTATTTGGTCCAGCTGCCACCGTCATTTTCAGAAACTTGAATTAGACCATCATCAGTACCAACATATAGTAAGCCTGCTTGCTTTGGCGATTCATCAAAGGCAACAATGTTCCCAAAAATAGTAGTTGATCGGTTTTTCATTACCGCATCAATACTCCAAACTTTGTTCATCACTTTCAACTTGTTTCTGTCCAAATTACGTGTGAGATCTCCACTAATTTCTGTCCAGGTATCTCCTCTGTCTTCACTTTTAAATAGCTTTTGTGCAGCAAAGTATAATCTTTTGTTATTGTGAGGGCTAATCAATAATGGTGCATCCCAATTCCATCGTAAGGCATCTCCACCTTTTTTAGGGTAAGGTTGAATGTCTATTTTTTCACCACTCTTTTTATCATACCTTCCTAAACCACCATATTGTGATTGTGAATAGACAATGTTCTCATCTGTTGGGTCAATTTGAGATTCAAAACCATCTCCTCCAACAGTAATGAACCAATCTGAATTTACGATACCAACATTGTTAGTTGTTCTTGATGGCCCACCTTGACTACTATTGTCTTGAGTACCACCATATATGTTGTAAAATGGGTAAGCATTGTCTAATGCTACTTTATAATATTGGGATAATGGCAGGTTGGCCTTAAATTGCCAGTTAGCTGCATGATCCCAGGTTTCATACATTCCACCATCACAACCTACTACCCAGTGTTTCGTGTCAGTTGGATCAATCCACATGCAATGATTGTCAACATGCTTGCTTTTTTCCCCAGTGGCCTTGAATGTTTTACCACCATCTTCAGTATGGTGCAACCATGTCGACATAGAGAAGACTTTATTTTCATCATTTGGGTCACAAACGATTTCTTGGTAATAATTTCCGCTGGTAGAATAACTACTTCTTTTTTCCCAACTTGCTCCTCGGTTGGTACTTCTAAAAAAACCACCTTTTCCTTGAGATGCTTCTACGATAGCATAAATGTATTCTGGATTAGCAGGGGAAATCGCTAAGCCAATTCTTCCTATATCCACACTTGGTAATCCTTTATTTATTTTAGTCCAAGTTTTACCACCATCTGTCGTTTTGTGGATTCCAGATTCTGGACCACCACCAAGGTAAGTAAATACGTGTCTTCTTCTTTGGTGAGCTGATGCGTAGATGACATCTGGATTCCTTGGATCCATGATAATTTCAGCAATTCCTGTGTCATCACTAATGTGTAAAACCCTTTTCCAGGTTTTCCCTCCATCAGTAGTTTTATAAACACCTCTTTCACCACCTTCCTTCCATAATGGACCATAAGCAGCAACATAAACAATGTCAGAATTTTTCGGGTGAACAATAATATTTCCAATGTGTTCAGAGGTTTTTAACCCCATATTTTTCCAACTTTTTCCACCATCATCAGAACGGTACACACCATCACCATAAGCAACACTTCGTTGGTTGTTGTTTTCTCCAGTTCCCACCCAAACGGTATTGTCATTGTTTGGATCAATAGTTACACAACCAATAGAGTAGGAGCTCTGTCCATCAAAAATTGGAGTGTAGGTATTCCCAGCATTATTTGTTTTCCATACTCCACCACATGCTACAGCTATGTAGTATTGAGAAGTGTTGTTAGGGTTTACCGCAATGTCAGCGATTCTACCAGAGGTAAAAGCTGGACCGACACTTCTAAATTTCAAGGCACTATATAGGCCTGAAGTGTATTTGCTTTTTGGTTCAGTTTTTTTCTTTTTTTGCGCGTTGACATTTATTACTAATGCCAGTGTAAGCGTAATGATGATTAATTTTTTCATAATTGTTGGTTTGTATTCTTTATGTATTCAGCTACATCGCTTTTTTCTATAGGATAAGCATTAAAGGTTCCCATAGCTTTAGCAACTATTTCATTGTTTTGATTGTAAATTTCTCCTGATGTGTGTATAATTCGTTTTCCAGCATTGTCTACTCTTCCTTTCCCGGTCAATTGATCTCCTAAGAAAGCAGGTTTAAAGTAATTGATTTTATATTCAACGGTGCTAACCAATCTTCCTTCTTGTGCTACCAAGCTTAATGCGGCAACACCTATTACACCGTCCATCATAGCCGCTACCATTCCACCATGTATGGTTTTTGGAGTGGCCAAATGCTTTGGTAAAACTTCCATTTCGTAAATGATTTCACCAGGTTTAACAACGGTTAATTTTAAACCATTTTCCTTACCAAATTGGTTAACTTGATTGTATATCTCTAACAATTTTTCCATTCAATAAATATATTCAGTAAAAGAAGTGAGATCAAAAATAATGGGCATTTTTGGAAAAACATAACCGCTCATCATTATTTCAAACAGGATTCTTAAAGCTGTTCTACAGAACCAGCACCACTTATGTCTTTTTCGACTTTAGGGTTGCCCTTGTATTTTACACTTCCTGCACCAGAAACACTAACATTAAGCGTTTTTTTCGCATGAACCACAGCACTGCCTGCTCCAGAAATACTGATTGTAGTATTTCGGGTTTTTAACTTCTTAGCCTGCAGTTCTCCTGCTCCAGAAATGTCAATTTCAAAATTAGAAGCATTTCCAGTAAGTGTTGTTTCACTTGCTCCACTCATGTCCATGATTAGGTTTTCAATGTCAACATCAAGGTCAATGTCTGAAGCACCACTAACATCAATTTCTAAGTTCTCTGTTTTATAAGTTCCTTTATTTCTAAGTTCTATTGCTCCAGAAACATCAATGTCATCAACATCAACAACCGTAATGTAGAGTTTTAGAGATGTGGCACCTCCAATTGGTTCTGTGCTTGAAATGTACAGTGTATTGTCTTTGGTTTCAGTTTCAATGTATTCCAATAAATTTTCATCAACCTCTAATTCTAACTTTTCTTCATCACCTTGGTTGATTAATACTTCATAACCTCCAGAGATGTCAATTTTATCAAAAGACGAGACTGCTCGCTGTTCTTTGGTGACTTCTCCATTCCCATCAATTGTATGAATACAAGAATTTAATGCGAAAGCTATAACTATTAGTGAAAATATTCGTTTAATTTGCATAAGACTTAATTTTAAGAGATAAAAATAACAATAATGTTCTCGTTAAAAGAATAAATTAAGGTTAAGTGAGTTACTTTTAAAAAGAAGATATATGACGATTTCAAAATTATTTAAAACAACAATTCTACTTGGTTTAGTTCCTTTATTTTTTGCTTGTAATTCAGATGAGTTAGAAAATAAAATTGCAGAATTGGAAGCTGAGAAATTAGAAGCCAACAGTAATTTAGAAGGAAAAGAAGAAATGATTGTTGATTTTATAGGTTCAATGAATGAGATTGAAGCTAACCTTGCCACAATTAAGGAGCGAGAAAACATCATTACAGAGCGATTTGATAAAGGGAATGTTGAGATGGATAATAACATGAAGGATCAAATAATGGATGACATTGACCTAATCAATAACCTGTTATTAGAGAACAAGGATAAAATGGCATCTTTGAATGCAAAACTTCGTAAATCTGAAAAGGAATCTAACTTAAAGATCAAAGAATTAGAAGATATGATTGAGAGTTTGGCCAATCGAATGCAAGAAAAGGATGCTGAAATTGCTGATTTACATACTCAATTGGCAGAAGCAAATAAACAACTAATGGTGTTGTTTGAGGAATACAATAATAGAATTGAAGAGTTAGGTGATCAAGAAGATAAATTGAATACTGCTTTTTATTGCTACGGCTCTGCTAAAGAATTGAAAGAACAAGGTGTAATTACTAAGAAAGGTGGTTTTATTGGAATTGGAAAAACTGAAAAATTATCAGCTGACTTTAATAAAGAATATTTTACGCAAGTTGACATCACATTGATTAATGAGATTGAGTTGATGAGCAAAAAGGTTAATATTATTACCAATCATCCATCTACATCTTATAAAATAGAGGGAGATGAAGATAGTGCTGAAAAGCTAATAATACTTGATGCAAAAGAATTTTGGTCTTCGTCAAAATACTTGGTAATGATAGTTGAGTAATAAACTCAATGTTTTCAAGGTTCGGGCAGGAATGCCGTAAAAATGTCGCTAATAAGCCGTTATCATTTTTTTCATTCATAATTACATTTGTTGTGTATAATTTTTAAATTAGAATTATGAATGAAATTGGAAATAAAATCCGGGAAATCAGAAAGAAAAAAGGCTTTTCACAAGAGGAATTAGCGGAGTTATCTAAAATTAATTTGAGAACAGTTCAGAGAATTGAAAACAATGAAACAGATCCAAGAGGGGCAACATTGAATTTGATTTGTAAAGTTCTTGAAATAAATATTGAGGATATTTTAGATTATGGAAAAACGACAGATAAGAATTTCTTAATTTATTTTCACCTCTCAGTTTTAGCTTTTTTAGCTTTTCCAATTGGTAATATCATATTACCATTAACATTATGGTTGACTAAAAAGGATAAGATAGTTGGACTAAAAGAAATTGGAGCTAACCTTTTAAATTTTCAAATTCTATGGTCGATAGCGTCTTTTTTATCTGTAACTGTTTATGCTTTTAATAAAATTATGCATTATGAATTAGTATCAAATGCTTTTGTATACATAGCAATTACCTTATATTTATTAAATGTTTTTTTACCGATTGCATTTGCGATTAAAATAAAACGAAGCAAAACGAAATGGATGTACCCTAATTTTATTAGGATTATAAAATAGCTAAATTTTTAATTCAATTACGTCCTTCGACAAGTTCAGAATAAACTTTGTATCATATTCTAAGGCCTATAACACATACATCATCTATTTGTTCTAAGTCCCCTTTCCATTGAATGAAATTACTTTCTAAGGTCTCCTTTTGGGCTAACATGTTCTTATTAGAAAGAGATAAGAGCAATTCTTTGAATGGTTTGTATTTGAACTTCTTTCCTTTAGGGCCACCAAATTGATCTGCATAACCATCTGTAAACAAGTAAATGGAATCTTCTTTTTCTAAGGTGATTTTATGGTTGGTAAATGGTTTAGCATCGGGATAATAGCTTATGGGTTGTTTGTCAGATTTAATTTCATAAAGATGTTTATTGTCTACAGAAATACTGAGTTCTAATGAGGAATCTTCTTTTTCTAATTTATTTTTAACCAACCATAAAGGATTATTTGCTCCGGCCCACTCCATCTCTTTTGTTTTTACATCCAATCGAATTAAAGACATGTCCATGCCATCTTTATTCTCTCCTTCAGCACCAGTTTGATTTAATTCTTTAATAATTTTTGCCCTTAACTCGTCTAATATTTCTGACGGAGACAGTACTACTTCTCTTGCCGTAATTTCATTTAAAAATGCGGTGCCTAACATGGTTAAAAAAGCTCCAGGAACACCATGTCCTGTACAATCCGCAACAGCTAAATACAGGTAGTTTTGCCTCTCGAAAGTCCAGTAAAAATCCCCACTGACAATGTCTTTTGGGTTGAAGAAAACAAAGTGCTCAGGAAGATGCTTTGATTCATGTTCTTCTGAGTTTAGCAAAGCATTTTGTATTCTTTTGGCGTAATTGATACTGTCAATAATTTCTCTGTTTTTTTCTTCCACCATATTTTTTTGATTGGTGATAATGCCGTTTGATTTTTGTTTTTGGCGGTAACCTCTAAAAGCCAGGAATAGTAAGATTATGGTTAACCCTAACCCAATTCCAAACCATACTTTTTGCTTGGTTTGATGTGCTACTTCTGCATTTTGTTTTTCAATTTCTATTTGTTGGAGCTCGATTTCTTGTTGTTTGGCTTCACTGTCATACTTCTCCTGCATCTCTGAAATCTGATGATTTTTTTCTCGGTTAAAAATCGTGTCGTTTATGGCAATGTACTTTTCAAAATAGATAGAGGACTGCTTGTAATTATTGGCTTTGGAATATGTTTTGGCTAAGTCATTATACAAATTCCGTAGGTCATTTTTAACACCTAAGGGCTCAAACAATTTTTCTGCCTTTAGTAGATTTTCGATTGATTTAGGGTAATTTTTTTGCTTTGCATAATATTCACCATAGGCACGATAACATTTCCCTATCATTTTGGTAAGGCCAAGTTCTTTATACAACATAAAAGCTTTATCTATATATTTCAAGCTTTCTTTTGGGTTGTCAGCTTTAGAATATAGTTGAGAGAGATTTATAGCAATTTCTGCTTGCCCGCCTTTATCATTCATTTCGCTAAAAATCTGATCAGCCTCTTTAAAATAAGTAATGGCAGTTTCTTCATCATCCATCAACATGGTCATAGAGGCAATATTGCTTAGTGCATTCGCTTGCTTTTCTAATACTCCTACTTCTTGGAAAATGGTTAAAGCATTTTTAAAATACTCTAATGCTTTGTTATAGTTCTGTTGAAAATAGTAGATGATTCCAATATTTTCAATAGCAGCGGCTTTTCCTAATTTGTTGTCGTATTCTTCATGTGTTTTTAAGGCCTGTGTGTAATAATCAATTGCTTTATCAAAATCTCCTAAATCACTGTAAATGGTGCCAATGTTATTTAATACCCCAGCTTTGTATTTTTTATCTCCAACATTATCAAAAACCACAGTTGCTTTGTTGTAAAATATAATACTCGAATCATATTTTCCTAAGTCTGCATATAAATTTCCAATGTTGATGTAAGCCTTTCCTTTAGTTCTGTAATGATCATCAGCGTTATTTATAACCTGAAAATAATTCGATATAGCTTCTTGATTATTCCCTAAACGATAATTGATTAATCCTTTAACCACATAACAATCATATTGTTTGTTATCGTTGTCAATTTCGTTAGCTAAATCCAAAGCTTGGTTACAGTACTTGGCAGCATTTTTTGTTTCAAAATTTCTATAAGTGTTGGCGATGTCTAACAGTAGGGTAATCTTAGCCGTATCGCTCTTAATAGTGGGAAGTATTTTAATTAAGCTGTCTACTTTTTCTTGATTGTTAGCGTAAAGAACAATAGCAGGGATAATCAATAAAGCAGTTATGAGGTATTTTTTCATAGCACTTAAATTTTTACCCCGATTACACAAACATCATCTATTTGTTCTAAATCTCCCTTCCAGTTGTTAAAAGAAGTGGTCAAGTTATTTAGTTGCATTTTCATAGATTCATTTCTGTTTTTTAATAACAATTCTTTGAATTGCTTGTACTTGAATTTTTTTCCTTTCTCTCCTCCAAATTGATCTGCATAGCCATCTGTAAACAAATATATCTTATCTTCTTTTAACACACTTTGTTTGTGATTGGTAAATGGCTTAATGTCCATAAATTTACCAATTGGCTGTTTGTCAGATTTGGTTTCAATTAATTCCTCATTTCTAATAATGTACAAAGAGTTGTTTGCTCCAGAGTATTCCAACTCATTCGTTTTGGTATTTAAAGAACAGAGTGCAATGTCCATCCCATCTTTAATGTTGGCATCACTTTGCTCAAAAGTTTCAATGACCAACTCAGTAACTTTATCTAATATTTTTGCAGGCTCCGATAAGTTGAATTCCCTTACAGCCCTGTTTAATGCATTATGGCATACTACACTTACCATAGCGCCAGGAACACCGTGACCAGTAC
Source organism: Flavobacteriales bacterium (assembly GCA_029262875.1). Classification (GTDB taxonomy): domain Bacteria; phylum Bacteroidota; class Bacteroidia; order Flavobacteriales_E; family Vicingaceae. The sequence goes on along the minus strand of JAJCYO010000130.1, from coordinate 11,016 downwards.
AATCTGCAGCTGCAAAAAGAACATGATCACCTTTAATGTCCATCCAATAGAAATCTCCTGCAACAATATCTTTGGGGAGATACAATACAAAACTATCCTGTAAGTGTTTTTTGATAAATTTATCAGATGGGAAAATCGCTCCTTGAATTCTTTTAGCATATTGAATACTATCAGTAATGTCTCTGTTTTTTGTTTCAATTTGTTGTTTTTGGAGCTCTAATGTTTGATTCGTTTTTCTTTTATCTAAATTTCCCTTAACAGAAATTCCTACGATAATAAAAAGTAGTAGAAATCCAACCAAGGAACCAACAATTAATGCTGTTTTCTGTGATTGCTGTAAGGAGGCGTGAGCTTCTTGTTTTAGTATTTCTTTTTCTTTCTCATTAATTTCATATAAGGCATTCATTTCAGCAATCTTTCCTGAATTCTCTTTCGTAAAAAGATCATCATTAATGTCATTTGCAAGTTTGATGTAATGTAAAGATTGAATGTAATCTCCTTTTTGTTCAAAGACTTTTGAAATGGCTTCATATATTTCACCCATTTCGGCTTTGGCACCCAAAACCTCATTTATTTCAAGTGCTTGAAGTAAAAAATTAATGGCTTCATTGGGTTTGTTTTGTCTCGATAATAAATCTCCTAATGCAGTAAATACATTGGCTTGCTGCCATTTGTCATTTGTTTTCTCTGCTGCTTGCAAAGCACTTATGAGGTATTCAAATGCTTCAACGTACTTTTCCTGTTCTATGTAAACTTCGCCTATGTTCCCTTTTATTAAAGAAACACCTTCAAGATCATTTTTTGATTCATCAATTTCAAGTGCTTTAAAATAGAAAATTAAGGCTTTATCATAATCCAATTCATCAGAATAAGAGTTCGCCAAGTTATTGTAGCAGATAGATATTCCATTCGAGTCTTTTTCTGAAATATAATATTGAAGGGATTTTTCAGTAAATTCAATAGCCTGTTCGTAATTGCCTAAATAATAATGGATAATGCCAATGTTATTATAGGTATTGTTCATTCCTTCTATGTCATTACGGTCTTCATAAATGGTCAGTATTTTAAAGTTGGCTTCTTGAGATTCGGAATATTGGCCAATGTAATCGTAAGTATTAGATAAGTTATTGAGGCTTTCTAAAACCCCATCTTCGAACCCCAATAATCGTGATAACCTTAAGGCTTGTTTAGAGTATTTAATGGTTTTTACGAAATCTTTGTCAGTGTAAACATCTGCTATAGTAAGGAGTACTTTTACCCTATTTGTGTCATTACTAAGGCTTGATTCTAACCTCAAAAGACTATCTAAATTATTACTTTTTCCATCGATGGAAAAACAGCACATCATTAATGTAACGAGTAGAATAGCAATAGATTTTATTAAGGATCTTAAAATCATTATCGAAAGGTAATGAATTGCATTCAGAGTAAAAAAAGTTAGTATATATTTCCCAGTCGTACTTCTGTTATGAATTGGCTACTATCACCAAAAAATTTCTCAATTTCTATTAAATGAACGTCTATGTTGTTGTTGATTTTCTTTCCATTGACTATAAATATAGCCTTCATTACTCCATTATACTTATTAGTAGAATCTACTTCTAAAGGAGTAATAAACTCAATGTTTTTCGTTTTAATAAAGATTTGAGGCCAATGATTAATTTTAGGGTGGCGGTTTAAAGAATCCGCATTTTCTGAGTTAAAGAGGGCATATAGCCATATTAATCCGGTGGAGCTTTTAGCAATAGAGTCGTTGATGAATAGCTCTTCAGTTAAGTTGCGTGAGTGCTCAACTAAATCTTCTTCTATAGCTGGGTCGGAGATTATTTCTAAATAATCAGTTAAGTCATGAAATTTTTGGATGGCTCTTAATTGGAATGCCTCTTTTTGTTCGGAAGTTAGTTCAGTAGATTGTTCCTCTAATTCAGTATAAATTACATCTGATTCCTCCTTTGCGCTTTCAGTGGGAATAGCTACACTGTCATTTTCTGTAGCGCTATCTCCCGCACAGGCATAAATTACCAGTGCCATACAACATAGGATAATATTTAAAAAGTTATTTTTCATTCTTCGTTCTGCATAAACCTTAAAATAGAAATCTCATCACCAGTGTAGATGGTTTCCGTGATTTCAATGTTCTTTAAGCTTTTCAATGGCATTGTTAATTTATTGATAAACTCTTTCTTGTTGTATAATTCCATTCCGGTTTTTCCATCTTCATATACCTGATAAATTTTAGCATTATCCGCTAACATTTGGTCGAGTTGGGCACGTCTTTTTTTCCAGTTTTTTACCTCAGACTTAGAGAACATATGAATCATCAAGGCATAGTCATTGGTTTTTAGTTGAACCTGTTCTTCTCTGATTTTTTTATCATAAATCACCCTTGTTATGGTGTCGGGTTTATAATAGGGGGATCGAACAATAAAACGTATTTTTTCCTTTTCAGTAGTAAATTGAAAACAACCCATAGAGTCACATTTCGAGACCATAGAAGATTCATTTTCATTTATCCAGACGATCCATATAGGAGAATCTTTAATGGGAGTTTTTAAATCTGAATCAATAAAACAGAATTTGTAAACATTGTCAGAAGGAAAGAAATTATCCGCAATAAATTTTCCAGCTACCAATAATAGCAACAAGAGGATAGAAATCATAGCCTTTTTCGTTATCGACTTTGACTTCTTTTTGCTATTCGGCTGGGGGAATTTGCTTTTCAGGTCATTCCAGTTTTGATAACCTGCATATTCGGATAAAATGTTGAGCATATCAATCCTAGGAAGTTTCCCTGAATTGGATTTAATGTGCGTGTAAAACCATTTTTCGCTAATTCTACCATTTACTTTATCCGATAAATCATCTTGAAGGTAAATAATTTCTTGTCCTTTCCATTTTTCTATATCAGAACTTACCGAATGAGAATTTTGAAGTGTTTTAACCACCTCTTTTTTTAAAATCTCAAAATATATTAATTCTTGTTCTGACACTAATTCTATTGGGTTGTAGCTTGTTTTTCAATTTGTAAAATGTTTTACAAATAATTTACAACTGTTATTCCAATGGATCGAAAATATAGCTGATATGTTTGAACCATTGTTTAACCAAAAAATTAAAGTTATGAAAAATTTAATGCAAAAATTAGTTAAAGCAATTCTTTGTTTAGGGGTTGTAAGTGTTTCATTAATCGCTTGTGAATCTGACACAGTTGAAAACAATATCATCGATTTAGATCAGATTGATGATCAAATTTTCGATTTAGATTCATTGGTTGAAGATTCAGTTATTGTAGATACAGTAGTTGAGCTTGAACCAGTAGATGAAGACTTAATGAAAGAGGAAGAGTAAAATTTCCAGTAAAAGCGAGCAGCAATGCTCGCTTTTATATTAATCAAACCAGTAACGAACCTAAATTTTAATGTCATGAAAAAATATTTTATAATTATTCTAACAGTTGTTTTTACCCTCTTTTATTCTTGTGCAGGTGATCAAGATTACTTTCCGGATGATTTAGACTCAAATTTTGCAGCACAGGTGAAAACGGAAGCATATGAAGAAGCAACCGAAACAGAAATGGTGGAAGATGCAGTTGCCCCTCCAACTGAGATAGCCATTCCATCAAGGTCCATTGAAAGAATTGAAAGAAAACTTATTAAAGAGGGAAACATAACCTTTGAGACGGATGATTGCCAGGAGACAAAAAAAATAATACATCAGGTAGCTCACGGGCTTAAAGGATATTTAGCCAGAGATGATGAATACACGAATGATTATCAAATACAACATAACATTACCATTCGGATTCCATCTGAAAATTTTGATAAACTATTGGTTCAAATTTCAAAGTCAGTAGAAGATTTAGACAATCAAAACATTACTGTAAAGGATGTTACGGAAGAGTATGTTGATGTTAAAGCAAGGTTAAAGGCGAAGAAACTTGTAGAAAAACGATACTTGGAATTATTGAATAAGGCTTATTCTGTTGGAGATATATTACAAGTTGAAAACGAATTGGCTCGATTAAGAGAACAAATTGAATCTACAGAGGGAAGGTTGAGGTATTTGCAAGACCAGGCAAGTTTAAGCACGCTTCATATTAATTTTTATCAGAATCTTGAGGTAAAGGATTCAAATTTTGAATTTTTTAGTAAGATGGCAGATGGATTTAATAACGGATTTATTGGGTTGTTATGGTTTTTTATAGGGATAACTAATGTTTGGCCAATATTGCTGTTTATGGGGATTGTAACTTGGTTGATAATTAGATTGATTAAGAAAACATCAGTGAAAAAGAAATAGGTTTTATTAAAATTAGTAAATTAGACCATGCGAAAATCAATAGTTATATTGCTTCTCTTATGGTCTTTTTTAGGTTATAGCCAAAACGACCTTTATTGTTTGCACGATACAGCAGGGTTTTATAGGTTGGCAACAATTAATACGGCAACAGGAGTTATAAGCAATGTTGGACAACTACCAGGAGTTTCGTTTTATGTGCTTGGTAACAAACAATGTATTAATACTCATGATAGCACATATACTTTTTCTGGACATGATGGAACGAATGCTAGACTCTATACTGCTGATTTAGCTACTGGGAATATTGTTAGTAATCCAATTTTTAACAATGTAGTTGTTGGGTTAAGGTATAATTGCATGGATTCAACGATCTATGCGATTGAGGAAGTCACAGGTAATTACTATTTGGTAACTGTTGATAAAGCTACTGGATTGACAACTCAAAAAGGAATAGTTGGGGGTGTTACGGCTTATGTTGGTGACGGATTTGCCTTGGATGTGAAAAGAGGAATGTATCATTTTTTTGGGCTGTTTAATTCAAACATTCACATGTATTCAGTTGATATCACTACAGGGTTGGTAACTGCAAGTCCTCAGTTTCCAGATAATGTAACAGGTGTGGTTTATAACTGTAATGATTCTACTGTTTATGGGCTTTGGGAGGATGGTCTTGATTATAAATTAGAAAGAATAATTCCTAATACAGGAACGCATTCCACCATTGGCATCTTAAGTAATATAGATCCTGGATTTGTCGCAGAAAGTGCTTCAATTAGTAGGAATGGTGAGTATACGTATAGAGGTTTTTCAAGCTCTAATTCGGTATTGGTAACCATAGATGTACAGACGGGCAACGTAATTAATAATGTTGCGTTTACCAATAATGTTTCTGGAATTGATTATTATGCTTGCTGTTCAGATAGCCCAACTGTTGGAATTGCTGAAGTAGAAACAAATGAAGTTTCCATTTATCCTAATCCTTTTCGAGATAAGACTCAAATAACATGGGATGAAAAAATTCAAAATGGAAGTATAAGAGTATACGATATCACTGGTAAACTAATATTTACTGAAGGTAAGATAAGTGGAAATTCATATCACTTAATTAGGGGCAATATTGACACTGGAATTTACTTAGTTGAAGTAGAGGCAGAAAATAAAATGGTATGGAAAGGTAAACTAATTGCTGATTAGCAAGCAGTTAAAAATAAATTTTACGAGCTAAGCAACCAATCAAAATATCTTACGTTATAGAGGAAGAACAAATAAAATGAATAGAAAACAATATATTACGATGACACCGGTCTCTAAATACTATTTAAAAATAGTGCTGGGTATTTTGTGATATAGTTTAATTGAATATCATCATAATTTGACCCAGCAATTTGCTGGGTTTTTTTGTTATAAAATGGTTTTAAAAGCGTTTCAATCATATCAGAACTCTTTCAAAGGGTTGTCCATCCAAGTGTGGTGGCTCTCGTTAATTACATTAATTAATAGAGCTGGTACTATGGTTGTGCCCTTTTTGTCACTGTATCTAACAGAAGATTTGGGCTTTACCTTAACGCATGTTGGGTGGATAATGACTGCATTTGGTTTGGGGTCAGTTTGTGGTGCTTGGATTGGAGGAAAACTGACCAATCGATTTGGGTTTTACAAAATAATGTTTTGGAGTCTTTTTGTTTCAGGGTTCATGTTTGTTGGACTACAATTTATACAAACCTTCGTTGGCTTGTGCATTGGTGTATTTTTTCTGATGTTAGTAGCAGATACATTTAGACCAGCTCTTTTTGTGGCTGTGGCAGCTTATTGTAAACCAGAGAATAGAACCCGTTCAGTAACACTAATACGATTGGCCATTAACCTTGGATTTTCTTTAGGTCCAGCTGCCGCTGGAGCTATTATATACAGTATGAGTTACACTGGTTTGTTTTGGATTGATGGGATAACATGTGTTGTTGCGGCTTTGCTGTTTGTTTATTTATTAAATGAACGAAAAAAAGGAAATGAGGTTAAAGCAGAAGAAGTGGGTGTAAAAGGTTCTCCATACAAGGATAAAGCTTACTTGGTTTTTTTAGGTGCTTTATTAATTATCGGGTTTACTTTTTTACAATATTTTTCTACTATTCCATTGTACTATAATGATGTTCACCATTTACCTGAAGATCAGATAGGATGGCTGATGTCATTAAATGGTATTGTTATTTTTCTAATAGAGATGCCTTTAGTAGCATTTTTTGAAAATGAACGATTTTCTAAATTTAGAATATTGGCGATTAGTACCTTTTTAATTGCGCTTAGCTTTTTTGTGCTAAACATTACCGAAAGCTTTGGTGTACTGGTAGCAGGAATGATTTTTATGACTTTTGGAGAAATGTTGAATTTCCCTTTTTTAAATTCTTTTGCCATGAGTAGGGCAGCAAAATTTAACAATCAGGGAGAGTATATGGCTTTATTTACGATGGCTTTTTCAATATCTCACATCTTTGCGCATAATTCAGGTATGCAGCTTATAGATGGCGTTGGTTATGAAATGACATGGTATATTATGGGCGGGCTTTTACTTGTTTCTATCTTATTCTTTGTTTGGTTAAGAAACATCGTGAAAGCTGAAAGTAGTTAGACTGAAATAATATGAGGGGAAACGCGTTTTATTAATATGAGATTTAAAATGTTCATATTTCTATTAGGTGTGTTTTTACTGTTAACGGTAATGTGTGGGTAGGCGGTAGTTATTATTTTAATATTCTATAAATTTTTTGCTCAAGGTGTATCGGAAGGTAAAAGGCAGTAATTTCTAATTTGTTTTCTTTGTAGTTTATTCTTACAAAGCCATCAGAACTTTCTAATTCTTTTTTCACTGGTCTTAAGGCTCTTTCTATGCTATCTTTTATACTGACCACAAAAGACTTTTGAATGTTGCTAGTTATCTCGTGATAAGCTACATCGTTGTATCGTAATTCTATATTTTCCATAACAATTAGTTATTATTTATAGAACCATTTACAATCTCTGTACCAAACTTCTTTTTTTGGTTATTAGGTACAAAAAAAGGAGAAGTTAATACTTCTCCTTTTTAATATAATAAGTGTGTTTTCTTAATCGTGGCTATGCCCTTCATGGCCATCACCATCATGTTTCATTTTTAATGGAAGTAATTTGAAATGATTTACATTGAATTTACCGTCAACAACTTCACCAGCAACTTCTGCTTTTCTTACAGTTGCACAAAATCCATCAGCAGCATGAGCATCACCATGTTTATCAATACTTGTTCCGGTTACCCAATATGCTTTTCCATCAATTTTAACAGCTAAATCACATCCTTTTTGATCGGTTAAGCCAAAATTACATTGTCCACAAGATGCCTCAACAATTTGTACCAATGAAGGGTCATTTGTTTTAGTTGCTGTTTGTGCAGTTGCTGAGAAGCCAACAAATACAATACTTATAATTGTTATTAATGTTTTCATAGTTTCAATTTTTTGTTAAAGTTACTAAAATTACTCTTCACTTTCTGGCTCTTGCTTCCATGTAGTGCAGATAACTTCTAAATCGCATAAATTGCCATACCTGCTCTGATCATAGGCTTCAATTTTGGCTTTTTCCTCCAAATGAGTGTTTTCGCTTCCGCATCCTTCATTGGTAAATAGAACTTCTTTAGTGAGTGAATTTATAAGTTCACATTTTTTACACTGATTGGGTAGTACCAAACCATTGAACATATTGGCACAAGAGGATAAACCTAAAAGGCAGATAAGGTTAATTAAAAGTATTTTTTTCATCTTACTAAATTACAGTTTTTAATTATTTGTATATTTAAAAACTCAAATTTCGATATGACAAAATTTAAAATAAGCATTCTACTTTTTATTTCATTTATTGTTTTAAGTAGTGCTATAAAACCGTTAATGTTTCCTGCTAAAGCAAGTTCCTTAGAAATAAAGGGATATGTGTTTGAGGATGACAAGAAAGTAGATAAAGCATTGGTTAGATTATATCAGAACAATAAAATAGTTCAGATGACCAAAACCAAAAAAAGTAAATTTCAATTTATTCTTTTTAGTGGAATGCAATACATGGTAGAAGTAGATAAGGCAGGGTCTGTTTCTGAACGCATCCAAATCTCCACCAAAGAAAGAACTGAGTTTGGAGGAAAGTATACTTATGAGTTCAGGGTCGATTTGATGAAAGCGAGTAAGTTTAAAGGCGTGGATATTTCAAGTTTAGATTTTCCGACAGCTATTATTAAATATGATGCTGAAGAAGGTGAATACATGCACGATGCAGCCTATAGTAAACAAGTAAGGGCAGAATTGAAAAAATTAAAGCAAGAGGCGAAATCAAAAAAATAAACTACTTTATAATTTTTTTGATTATAATATAAGTACCTGTTCTGCTTTGTGCATAAGCCACATTATCGTCACAATGATCTAACATTCCATCTCTAATTTCCATTTCCACTTCAATGCCAGAATTGATATAAGGTTTAAGCTGTTCAGCAGTTACATTCCCTTCACATATTTTAATGAAATAGTCTTGAATAGAACAACGTAAATATAATTCCTTGTATTCAGTTACTTTACCACCTTTATTGGTAAACTCTTTCTCAATTAACTGACAAGAGGTAGTTTTTGAATCTGTTAAACTCATGGATTTTCCTTCTGGAATTTCTTTGCTTTCTGAACAGGCAATAAAGCTTATAACTAAAGTAGTTATTAGTAGTAGTTTTTTCATGAGATTATATTTTTACTCCAATGATACACACATCATCTATTTGCTCCAAATCTCCTTTCCAAGCTTCAAAATGTTGGTCTAATAATGTGCGTTGCTCATCTAAAGTATTGCTATTAATAGAAAGTAATAAGTTTTTAAAAGGTTTTGATTTAAATTTTTTGCCTTTCTCTCCTCCAAATTGATCCGTATACCCATCAGAGAAAATGTAAATGGTATCTCCTTTATTCAGCCGAATGCTATGATTGGTAAAAGGATTCATTAAATCACATTTTCCGATAGGTTGTTTGTTGGCTTTTATTTCATATAAACCACCACTCTTCCCTTCACCAAAAGGGTAAAAGTTAATTCCTTTGACTTCAGATAAAGACATACTGTTACTTACAATCCATATGGGGTTATTGGCTCCAGCATATTGAAGTTCGTTCGTCTTAGTATTTAATGCACAAATGGCAATGTCCATTCCATCTTGTACATTTTCTATGCTTTCTGCAAAGGTTTCAATGACTAAGTCTCTAGATTTTTCCAATATTAAATTGGGTTGGGTTATTCCAAACTCTTTGACTGATTGGTTAAGTGCATTGTTGCATACCACACTAACCATTGCCCCTGGAACTCCATGTCCCGTACAATCTGCAGCAGCAAAAAGTACGACATCTCCATCTGCATTCTGACCATTAGGTTGAGGTAGAACGTGCATCCAATAAAAATCTCCAGCAACAATGTCCTTCGGTTTATAATAGATGAAGGATTGAGGAAGATTACTTTTTATCAAAGCCATTGAAGGAAGTATAGCCTCCTGAATTCTTTTTGCATAATTAATACTTGCCTTAATTTCGTCATTAGAAGCTTTAAGCAATAGGGTCTTCTTTTTGTTAATTTCTTCAAATTCGTTGACTAAGGTTCTAAAGTAGAAGATAATGGTGAAGGAAAGTAAAAAGACTACACCCAAATATATATTTCGGAAAAAGTCTATTTGTTCTTGGGTGACATCAACGATAGGGTCAATTAAGCCTCTAGTTCCCAATACCACATAAAAAACAATAACAACCAATAGAAAAAACGAAATGTCTAACCATCTGTTATGAAAGACTAACCCTGGTAGCAAGGCTAAAGGCAGTAATAAAAATTCATTTCCAGCTCCTTCTGGAACCACGTACATCATAGGTAAAATGGAAATGATGCAGGCGATAAAAAAATACACTCTTGAAAATCCGAACCATTTTTTGTGGTTAAAAAATAATGTAAGAATAAGTATCCCTAATTCAATTAAAATAAACGGAACCAATTCTACACTATTAAAGATAATTTCTACAGGTAAATAAATTGCCATGGCAATGGCGGTGATAGAAATTAATCGATTAATTAAAATAATTTCTCGAAAATGCTCTAAGGCTTCACTGGTGTTAAGGTCTCTTAAGCCTATAAACGATATTTTATGCCAAAGTTGTTTGATAATATTCGCTTTTAAATACTAAAATACTATTTTTTATTAACGGGTTGCTTAACTGGTGTAGTTATAAAATTTTATATTATTGTGTTCTATTATGGAAAGTAATAATGTAGAAAAAGCTATTGAAGCAAGGATTGCGACCATTATTTTACGTAAAGATGGAATAATACAGCAAAACATTAAAGATGATGTTGTGTTAGATGTTGCTGACGTTCATGAGATAAATGACGCAAAAAGCAAATTGACGAATAATAAAAAATCATTGGTACTCATCATAACGGGAGAAAGAAATGGGAGTACCGTTGCTGCAAGAAAATTAGGGGCCGAACAATTAAGACACAGAGATGATGTAATTGCCGGAGCTCTTGTTATTAATTCCTTTCCTACAAGAATAGCGGCTAATTTTTACTATAAGGTTTATCAACCCAATTACCCTCATAAAAATTTTAGATCTAAAAAGAAAGCTGAAGCTTGGCTGAAAACTTTTCTATAAAAGTTGGCATTACCAATTGTTAATTTTTGCCAAAAAA